>CAYFOA010000022.1:40700-64273 GCA_964344575.1 uncultured Rickettsiales bacterium
ACCTCCATCGGCGCGCCGTAGGGCGTGTCCACGTCCCCCTTGATGAAGAGGCTCTGGTCCGTCCGGTTGGCGTAGATCGCGGGCAGCTTCGTCGCGAGGTCGACGCACGCGATCTCGACGTCGAGCACGTGGCACGTCCCGTCCGCGGTCACGCTCACCACCACCGGCTCCTCGTCCATCTGGGCGAGGTTGTCGGCGCTGATCCGGGGGAGGTTGACCTCGACGCCCTGCGTCATCAGGGGCGCCGTGACCATGAAGATGACGAGCAGCACCAGCATCACGTCGACGAAGGGCGTGACGTTGATCTCCGACAGAACGGTCTGGACGCCGGCCTCGCCGCCGTACGTGTCCCCCCCGCCGCCGGTGCTCATCCCCACGGGTTCAGCCTGGACGCTGCGCGATGCGGCTTCGTTCATGCCGCTCGATCAGGTTGAGGAAGTCCGAGCCGAAGTGGTTCGTCTCGTTGGCGAGCAGCTTCAGCCGCGTGGCGAAGTAGTTGAAGAAGAGGACGGCGGGGATGGCGGCGAAGAGGCCGATCGCCGTCGCGATGAGCGCCTCGGCGATGTGGGGACCCACCTCGGCGATGGACGTCGTACCCTTGATGCCGATCTCCTGGAACGCCCGGAGGATCCCCCAGACCGTGCCGAACAGCCCGATGAAGGGGGCCGCGCTGCCGCACGAGGCGAGGAACGGGATCGACCGCTCGAGCCGGAGCATCGACTCGGAGCCGGCCTTCCGGAGCGCCCGGTGGACGTTCTCGGTCCCCCCCCCCAGCGGCCCGCGCCCCACCTGGGACTCCACCTCGTTGAGGCGGACGAGCTCCTTGTAGCCGGCGGCGAAGGACGCGGCGACGGGGGAGTCGGGGAACCGCTTGACGGTCCCGGCGGCCTCCTCCAGCGACGACGTGGCCCAGAACCGATCCAGGAACGCCACCGACTGCGACCACGCGCGGCGGAGGATGAGCAGCCGCTGCACGATGATCGCCCACGAGACGACCGAGAAGCCGACGAGCACGAGGATGACGAGTTGGACGACGGGGTCGGCCTTGAAGATGGTTTCCCAGGCGGAGTTCATGGCTCGCGGGAATCTATCAAGACGGGGACGTGAGCACCTCCACCTCGACCGCACCGGCCGGATCGAAGCCCACCAGCACGTGCCGGCGGCGCCAGGTCTCCTTGAGGTGGCGGCCGATGGAGTCGACCTGGACCCAGTTGAGGACGAGCCCCGTGCCGCCGCCCACGACCGGCACCCAGCGCGTCAGCCGGGCCCCCGAGGCGACGGCGATCCGGGTGACGACGGCCTGGAACGCCTTGAGCAGCAGGGGGTTGGAGAAGGCGCCCGTCCCCGTGACCACGGCGGGGAGGCGGCGCATGAGCTCGGCCTCGGTGCCGTCCCAGTCGACCTCGGCGCCCGTCGCGGCGGCCAGCCCCTTCCACAGCTCGATCTCTCCCTTGTCCGTGCGGTAGTCGAACCCGTACGACAGCGAGATCCGCTGCGCCAGGCGGACGATGACGACCACCAGGTGTCCCAACCCCGAAGGCAGCCCCAACCATCCCGTGGCGCCGAGGGACATGCCGCTGACGGCGGCCTGGCGGCGGGCTCGGCGGATGTAGTCGTCGACGACCCCGTCGAGCTGCTCGGTGGGCAGGTCGCCGAGCTCCCGCAGCTCGGCCACGTCGGCGCCGGAGCGGCGGACGTCCTTCACGACGGTCTCGGGATCGACCCAGGTCAGTCGGTACAGCGACTGGAAGAGGCCGTCATCGAGCGCGTCGAGGAGGCTGCGAGCGACGTCCTCGGGGGTCATCGCCACAATTCTAGGACGCTGTCACCTATACTCAACCGTCCCTCTGGCGGAGCTGGAATTGAGTTCGGACGCGCTGTTCCACAACGACCTGAGGCAGGAGCTCGCTGACCTGCCGCGCCCCCACCCGAGCTTCCTCGTGTCGTTGATGACGCGGGAGGAGCCGGCCATCCAATCGTTCCGCGATCAGATCGAGGTGTGGTGGGGGAACCTCGGGGACGACGCCCGCGAGCTGTACGCGGGGCAGCTCCGGTCGCTGGAGAACGACGACTTCTTCCAGGCGTTCGGGGAGCTCGCGGTCCACGAGATCCTCCGTTACCACGACATCAAGGTCGTCGACTATCCGACGAAGCCCGGCGGCTGGATGAAGGCCGTGGCCGACGAGGACGACAACACGTTCGGCCTGGGCGTCCTCGCGTACCTGCCCGAGGTCCAGATCCGCGGCTCGATGAGCGTCTACCGGCACCTCGTCCGGGAGCTCAACCAGATCCACCACCACTACTACTTCAGCGTCTACCTCAAGCGGTGGCTGCCCTACGACTTCGACCCCCGGCCGATCAAGCGGGCGCTGGAGGTGTGGCTGGACTCGCTGGACGACGGCAGCTGGCACGGCAAGTACGCCGAGTACCGCGACGAGAACATCCACCTCGAGTTCAGCATCCTCGACAAGCTCAACGAGGACCGGCGGAACCTGGTCCGCTTCCGGATCTCGCCGCTGCGCGCGCCGGACGTGCTCGACAAGGTCGTGGAGTGCGTGGACCGGCTGATGGCGGACGCGACGGAGGACTCGCTCAACGGGATGTCGGAGCGGCCGCTCGTGGCGACGGTGTTCAGCAACGAGGACTGGTCGCTGCCGGAGATGTTCCTGCAGGACTTCCTGTACGGGAAGTCGGACTACAACTTCAACTGGACGACCCACGGGGGCCGGACCGAGCGGCTCAAGGCGATGACGCAGCGGTCGAGCAAGTACGGGGTGTTCAGCCTGGAGCGGTACTCGCGGCTGTCGGCGCTGGTGCTCGCGGACAAGGAGTGGGAGCGCGACAAGGTGGTGTTCAGCCTCCGCGTGCTCCACAACCCGTGGGCGGCGCAGCCGTTGCCGGCGGACTACTTCGCGGACTTCGCGCAGTACCGGACGATCGACCGGGACGGCGAGACGGCGTTCCTCGCCTGGCAGAACCAGCACCGCGCGCGCTTCCGCCTTCCGTAGTACAACGCGGCCGTGCTGCCGACCCCCGAAGGAACCGGCTGGATCGAGGTCGTCACCGGCTGCATGTTCAGCGGGAAGACGGAGGAGCTGATCCGCCGCCTCGTGCGCGCCCGCTACGCCAAGCAGGAGGTCCTGATCTTCAAGCCCGCGCTGGACGTGCGGTACTCCGAGGAGGAGATCGTCTCGCACAGCAAGATGCGGCTGAGCGCGCGGCGGGTGGAGAAGGCGGACGACATCTGGAAGCACGGGCGCGGGACGAAGGTCGTCGGCATCGACGAGGCGCAGTTCTTCGGTCCGGAGGTGGTCCCGGTGGTGGAGTCGCTGGCCAACGGCGGCAGCCGGGTGATCGTGGCGGGGCTGGACCAGGACTTCCGGGGGCAGCCGTTCGAGCCGATGCCGACGCTGATGGCGTTGGCGGAGTACGTCACGAAGCAGCACGCGATCTGCATGAAGTGCGGCAACCCCGCGGACCGTTCCCAGCGACTGGTGAACCGCGCCGAGCGGGTGCTGCTGGGGGAGACGGAGGCGTACGAGGCGCGCTGCCGGAGGTGCTTCTCGCCGGACCTGCCGGGGGAGATCCAGCAGTCGCTGATGTACCGGCCGGGAGATCCGGTCTGAGCCGGGAGGGGGTGCTCGGCCGATCTTCAACACGGAGGGCCACGGAGGGCCACGGAGATCGGCACGGAGGTTGCTTCAGAGGACGCGGCGGAGGATGCCGTCCTTGAGGCGTTCGGTGTTGAAGTTCAGGAGCAGGCCCAGGCGGAGGCCGCTCAGCCGCAGGTAGGTGAACAGCTGCGCCTCGTGGATCGGGAGCAGGGACTCGACCGCCTTCACCTCCACGATGACCCGCTCCTCGACGATCAGGTCGACGCGGTATCCCTGGTCGAGTCGGACGCCGTCGTACTCGACTTGCAGTCCGACCTGCCGGCGCACCTTCACTCCGCGTTGACGCAACTCATGCTCGAGACACGCCTCGTACACCGACTCCAACAGCCCCGGCCCGAGCGCCCGGTGCACCCGGATCGCCGCCCCCAACACCTCCCCCGAAACCTCTCCGTGCAACATCTCCGTGGCCCTCCGTGGCCCTCCGTGGTGAGAACCCTCCTGGCCTCGAAGCAAGCACCAAGCCAACAGAAGGATCGCCGGACGTCGCCCCACCGCACCGTGCACGGAGTGTCCGAAGTCGTCCGGTTCGCCGGACACTTTCGGACGATCCCGGACAGTCCCGGACGCCTGCCCCTCTCGCTACCGCGCCACCAGCGGGGGGCCGAACCAGGGGTTCGCGGGGAGGTGGACGAAGCGGAAGGGGAGGCACGTCCGCTCGCCGTCGGGGCAGGCCGCGCAGAGGACGTCGAACGCTGCCGCCGCCGCGCACGGGTCCTCGGCGAAGATGCTCGCGGGGACGTCGCGGACGTCCCACAGACCGCTCAGCTCGCCGCCCCCGCCGCCCTGCAGATCGGGGGCCACCGCCGCCGTCAGGGTCGCGTCGTGGAGGACCAGGTCCCAGCCGTCCAGACCCCACACCAGCTCGCGGGGGCCGAACGTCACCACCGGGTCGGACCAGCCCGCGGCGTAGTCGTAGACCGGCTGCCCGGGGTCCTGGGGGTCGCCCTCCTCCGCCGGGAGGTAGCCGCCCAGGCGCGCGTTGACCGTGCCGCCGGCGACGTTCGAGGTGAACTGGAGGACCGCGTTGAAGGCGTCGAGATCCTCCCCCAGCGCGTCGGTCAGGCCCGGCGGATCCAGCACCGTGCCGCGCCCGCCCACGAACGCGAGCGCGGGGGCCCCGGCGAGGTCCGTCGTCCCTGTGGGGAGCCCCATCCGGTCGGTCCGGAACACCCAGTCCCGGAACCCCGCCGTCGTGTCGAGGTGGGCCTCGTACGTCGTCTCGTTCGCCAGCGGCGGCTCCGGCTCCCAGCGGACCTGGCGGTCGCCGTGGTGCAGCGTGAGGAGCCCCGGGACCGGCGTGCCGTTGAGCGGCGCCACCGTCATGAAGGGCTCCGTGACGGGGCACTCGAGCGTGACCGCGATCGGGGCGCGGACGTAGACGTCGTCGCTGTCCGCCCGCGGTCGGGTCGTCTCCACGCGCTGCGGGCAGATCGTGATGCCGTCGCCGTCGTAGTAGTCGCCGCAGCCCGGCGCGAGGACCGCGATCAGGGCGACGTAGGCCATTTCCCTCACGCCTCGATGGTAGCATCCGCGCCCCTTGGCCCGACTCCTCCCCCTGCTGCTCCTCCTCGCCTGCAGCGCGCCGCCCGAGCCTGCGCCGGCCCCCGTCGAGACCCCGGCGGCGACGCCGGCGCCGACGCCGGAGCCGACCCCCGCGCCGGCGCCGCCCGTCGTCGACCTCCACGTCGACACCATCACCATGATGGTCCACCAAGGGATCCCGTGGACGTCGCCCAAGCTGGAGGCCTCCCTCCCCGCGCTCCAGGCGGCCGGCGTCGACGTCGTCGTCCAGGCCGCCTGGATCGAGCGCGGCGCCGAGGACCCCCGCGGCATGGCCCTCGGCAAGCTCCGCCGCGTCCGCGCCATGGTCGAGCAGTCCAAGGGCGCCGCCGCCATCGTCACGGGCCCCGCCCAGCTGGAGCGGGTCGTCGCCGAGGGGCGCATCGCGGTCGTGCTGGCGCTCGAAGGCGGGACCGCCCTGGTGGACGGCCCCGAGACGCTGCGCGAGCTGCACGACCTCGGCCTCCGCATGGTGGGGCTGACGTGGTCGGAGTCGTCGCCCTACGCCGACTCCTCGGCCGAGCCGCGGGACGGCGACGCCGGGGGCCTGACCGCGGGCGGCCGTGAGCTCGTCGCCCTCTGCAACGACCTCGGGATCATGGTCGACGTCTCCCACATGAGCGATCGCGCGACGCAGGACGTCCTCGACGTCTCCCGCGCCCCCGTGCTCGCGTCCCACTCCAACGCCAAGGCGCTGCGGGACGTCCCCCGCAACCTGTCGGACGAGCTCCTCGCCGGCATCGCGGGCCGCGGCGGGCTCGTCGGGGCGATGTTCCACGGCCCCTTCGTGACGGACGAGGTGCCCGCCACGCGCGCCCACGTGGTGACCATGATCGACGGCCTCGTGAGCCGCCTCGGCGCGGACTACGTCGGCATCGGGACGGACTTCGACGGCATCATCCAGTCCCCCGACGGGCTGACGTCGGTCCGCGACCTCCCGGCGCTCCGGGACGACCTGATCGCCCACGGCTTCAGCGAGGACGCGGTGGGCAAGGTGATGGGGGGGAGCTTCCTCCGCTTCTGGCGGGCGGTGGACGCCGCACGGGTCCGCGGATCGGGCAATCCCGAGACCCCCGCCGCGCCCTGATCGTCTGATACAGTCCCCCGTCTCACCGACCGAGGGCCCCCTGATGCTTCGATACCTCCTGCTCGCGCTTTCCCTGTCCGTGTTCCTGATCGGCTGCCCCACCGGCGGCGGGAGCCTCGACGACGACGACGCCACGGGCGACGACGACGACGACATCACGCCGCCGACGGACGACGACGACGCGGCCGGCGACGACGACGACGCGGCCGACGACGACGACACGACCCCCGAGATCGCCTCGATCGCGGCGGTCCACCCCGAGGACGGGACGCTCGACCACTTCGTCGGCGAGGACCTCTGGGTCGACTTCGACATCGAGCCGGAGGAGGCCGAGGTCACGCTCGCGGACGACGCCGGCACCCCCGTCGAGGGCGAGAACCGGTGGCTCTTCGGGACGCGGCTGGCGTTCGACCCGGACCTCAACCTCGCCCACGGCGGCACCTACACCGCGACGGTCACGTGGCCCGGCAAGGCGAAGGACCAGACGCACAGCTGGACGTTCACGACGTCGACCCTCGGCGACACCCCCGTCGAGGTGACGCTGGTCGGCAACACGTACGCGTACGACCTGTCCGAGTCGACGGTCGTGGCCCCGACCGGGGGCGACGCCCTCCTGGAGCAGTTCAACGCGACCTTCCTGCAGGGCGTCACCGTCCACACCGACACCGAGATCGCGTTCATCGGCGCCCTGGCGGCGGCGGAGAGCGACCCGCCGGTGCAGGACGTCTGCTCCCAGTCGGTCGACCTCAACGAGAAGCAGCCCGCGGTCTGGGTCGACCCCTACTTCCTCGCCGGCCCCGCGGACCTCGACCAGACCCTCAGCCTCCCGGACCCCGTCGGCACGGTCGACATCACCTTCCGCGACGTCGAAGTCAGCGGCCTCTTCAACAGCAGCCTCGGCGACGGCGTCGTCGACCAGATCCTCGAGGGGACCTTCTCGGCGGTCGTCGACGTCCGCGACGCCGGGTTCGGCGACGCCTGCGACCTGCTGAAGAACTTCGTCGCGGGCCTCACCTGCGTCACCTGCCCGCACGACCCGGCGAGCGACCAGTGCGTCATCTTCGACCTGATCGACCTGGAGGCCTCCCTCGTGGACGGCCTGGAGCTCATCACGGTCACGCAGGAGGACATCGACGCCAACCCGGCTTGCGAGTAGCTCCGGTCCAACCCCTCGGATGAGAGGTGTCCCGATGACGAAGTCCTTTGCGGGAGCGCTGGGCGTGCTCCTGCTCCTCCCCTCGCTCGCGTTCGCGGGCCCGAAGTTCACCTCCAGCAGCAGCAAGTCCACGGCCAAGGTGGACTTCGGCCCCGACAAGGCGTTCGACGGGCTGCTCCACACCTCCTGGGGCGAGGACTCCCCCGGCGACGGCGTCGGGCAGTGGCTCGAGGTCGACCTCGGGGAGGACGTGCAGATCGGGACGCTGTCGATCTGGGGCGGTCACTTCGACGGGCGCGAGGACTGGAACGCCCGCGGCCGGGTCGCCGAGCTGACCATCACCGGCTGGGACGGCAAGGGGAACGAGACGGTCGACAAGGGCGTGACCCTGGGCGTCCGGTTCGCGCGCAAGGACACGTCGATCGGCGAGACCGTCCGGAAGCTCCGGATCACCGTCGACGAGGTCCACGAGGGGGCGGTCTTCGCGGACACGCACATCGCCGAGATCGCGTTCGACCTCAAGGACAAGGCGGACCCCGCGTGGGACGAGGCGATCGCCAAGGACGTCGGCCGCTCCTCGCGCACGCGCGACCTCCCCGAGCAGGGCGAGAACGCGCTGCAGGACGCGTACGACTTCTGCCGCGACGAGGAGGACTACTCGAAGAACTTCAAGCTCATCGGCTGGCACGCGGCGCACGGGCCGGCGTGGCGCGTCGAGTACGTCGCCAAGCACGTCCCCGTCGGCCACCGGCTCAAGGCGATGCAGTTCAACGAGGACGCCGTCGAGCTGCTCGGCCGGCTCAAGGACGCCAACGCGATCAAGTACCTCGAGATCGGGGCCGCGGGCGCCATCAAGTCGGGTGACCGGGAGTGGCTGTTCGAGTCGGTGGCCTTCTTCAAGGCGTACCAGGACCTCCGCCGGACCCCCCGCGCGACGGTCCCCAACTGGGGCTCCGAGGGGCTCGAGCAGGGGGCGTTCATGGGGCGCGGCGAGCCGATCGCGATCAGCGTCGACAGCGCCGGGAACATCTGGGCGACGGACGTCGGCAACAACCGCGTCCAGCGCCTGACCCCCGCGGGGACGGTCGACAAGGTCCTCGGCAGCGAGGAGCGGGCGATCGTCGAGGAGTGGTTCGGCGACCGCGGCCAGCCCTACGCGTCGGGGAGCAAGGCGGGCGCCGAGGCGGGGTTCTTCACCCAGCCCGTCCACGTCAGCGTCGGCAACTACGACATGGTCATGGTCATCGACGCGTCGATGCGCGTGCAGGTGTTCGACGGGGAGGGGACGTTCAAGAAGGAGTGGCAGCTCGACACCCCCTGGCGGCCGACCGCGGGGACGGGCAACGGCACCCCGATCGTCACGTGGCTGGGCGACGACTTCTACATCCTCGTCAAGGACGAGGTCTTCATCTTCGACGCCGAGGGGGCGTCGAAGGGGCGCTACACGCTGGAGGGCGGCCCCGTGCAGGCGGGCGTCATCGCGGCCGGCGGCAAGCTGCTGGTGCGGCACGTCGGCAGCAACGACATCACCGAGTACAAGCCCGAGGACGGGTTCCGGCAGGGGTCGTGGCTCCGCAAGCCGGTCCCCGACGACGGCTCCGAGGACTGGGACATGGCGACCGACGAGGCGGACAACGTCTACGTCGTGACGGACGCCGGGAACGTCTTCAAGTGGAACAAGCGGGGCAAGTTCATCACGAAGATCGAGGCGTTCGAGAACCCCCGGGACATGCCCCGGATCGCGGTCTACGACACGATCATCTACATCTCGGCGAAGAACGAGATCACGCGGATTGCACAGGACCAGTAGCGCGCTCGTCGCGCTGGCGGGGCTGCTGGCCTGCGGGACTCCGGAGGAGCCTCCTCCGGAGCCGACGCCGGCGCCGGTCGCCACGCCCGCGCCCACACCCACGCCCACGCCCGAGCCCGTGACGCCGGACCCGGGCGCCGCGCTGGGGCGCGCCATCCTCGGGGAGGTCGTCGACCGCGAGGCCGCCGACCCCGCCAACGCCTGGGCCCTCGCCCACGGGATCCTCGCGCGCGGCCCGGACTTCACCGCGTCGGACGGCCGCCGCGCGATCGACGTGCTCGCGACCGACTACCTCCGCGACGACCTGAGCTTCCCGAAGTCGATCGGCGACCGCCGCGTCGAGCCCCACACCGACCTGATCCTGAAGACGCTGGTCGAGGCGGGGGTCCCCCTGGACGCGCCGCTGGCCGACGGGAAGCCGACGCTGCGGGCGCTGCTGGAGGCGTCCCAGGCGCGCTTCGACCGGTCGCTCCCCGAGCCCAACGACGCCCCCTGGTCGGTGCAGGCGTACTGCCAGTCGGGCGCGTCGTGGGACGGCCTCGAAGAAGTGACGTCGGCGCTGTTGAGCAAGCTCGAGGCGGAGACCCACTTCCTCCGCCAGGCGATCGTGGCGGGGACGTCGGTGGAGAAGCGGAAGCAGGACATCTTCGCCTACACCTGCGGCGGCGCTCACCTCTTCGGCGGCGCGGCGGCGTGCGCGGCGGCGGGCTGGCCGAAGGAGGGGAACACGAAGCTGCGGTTCGACGACCTCTTCGACCGCTACCTGTTCCGCGTCCCCCTCGAGACGGACCTCGTCGACGCCTCGCTGAAGCAGTACCCCCAGCTCGCCCCCCTGCTCCACAACCAGGACGTCAAGTTCCTCGGCCACCTCCTGGAGGTGACCGCGAAGGCGCAGCGGGACGGCCTGTGGGAGCCGGCCGAGGCGGAGGCGACGGTGCTCGACAACGTCGAGGCGCGCCTGCTCGCGGACGTCATCATCCTCAAGCAGTCGGGCGTCTACGAGCCGGCGGCGATGGAGACGCTGGCGAAGGACCCGTCGACGTTCCAGCTCTACCTCGACCTCGTGGGGGACGCCTCCCACGCGGCCAACGCCCTCCGGATCCGGGACGCGCTCTAAACGAGACGGTCCGTTTAGAAGTAGAACCGCATCTGCGCGTACGCCTGCGACGGGTAGAACCCGAACTCGCTCCCCGTCTCGATCACCTCCAGCGCCTCCTCCTCGGGCAGCGGCTGGAACGTCTCCGGATCGAGGAAGTCGGTCAGCTCCAGCTCGGCGGGGCGCTTCCCCAGCGCGATGAAGCCGCCGACGGTCAGGTCGGCGTTCTCGGCGACGGACCAGGACAGCCCCACGCCGACGAGCGCCGACGGGTCGAGGAAGTTGAGCATCGCCGAGCCGCTGACGACGACGATGGGGATGATCTCCTGGCTGATCGAGAACCCCCCGTAGAACTTGCCCAGGGTCCACAGCTCGCCGCGGACGAAGCGGTCGCGGGCGGCGACCTGGACGTAGTCGGTCCGCTCCTTGGTCCCCGTGGACTGGAAGTACAGCTCGCCCATCACCGACATGCCGAAGCCGGTCCGGATCGACGCGCCGCCGACCGCGCGGATGAACGGGTCCTCCTCCCGCTCGCCGTCGTCGTCCTCGGCGAAGGGGACGGTCACGGTGACGTCGCCGTGGAGGCTGACGGGGCCGACCGAGGTCGCGGTCCCGACCCCGAGCACGAGGTCGCGGCGGATCTTGGCGGCGAAGAAGTTGAGGTCGGTGATGCGGACCGTGAAGCCGCCGTACCCCGCCGCGAACAGCCCCACCTCGTCGAGCTCGTCGGTGACCCCCACCACCCCGGTCAGCCGCCCCGTCGCGCCGAAGAAGCCGTCGAGCCGGACCGCGTCGACGCCGGGCTTGTACTCGCGGTCCACGACCTGCGGCGCGTAGGGGGCGAGGAGGTCCATCGGGGTGAAGAACAGCCCCGTCCCGAAGCTGATCGGCTGGCGGCCGATGGTCGCGTCGAAGCCGGGGGCGTGGAAGCTGAGGTTGGCCCGGTCGACGCGCCCGTGGAGGAGGAAGTGGGGGGTGTCCCAGAGGTCGTACGACAGCGGGATCGCCTCCTCGGCGGCGGTCGCGGTGGTCCCCGGGGTCAGCTCGAACGCGGACTCCCCCGCCGGCCGGAAGCGCGCGGTGAGGTTGTGGTGGAGCTCCCAGCTCAGCCAGGTCGAGTAATCCCCGCTGAACTTGAGGCGGAGGTCGACGGCCGCCGAGGCGAGCGGATCCTCGGGCATGAGGAGGTGCTCGTAGGGGAAGACGACGTCGAAGAACCCTTTGACGTCGCCGCCGAAGTCGATCTGGAGGTCCTCGCGGTCGACCACCCGCCCGGCCTGCGCGGGCGCCGCCGTCAGCAGCGCCGCGGCCGCGACGGTGAGCCTACTGGCGGAGGCTCTGAAGCGTGAACGTCGACGCCGGCAGGTCCGGGTCGAACTCGAGCTTCTCATACGTGACCTCGGTGAACTCGTCCGGCTCGTCGGCGGGGATCAGCCGCATCCTCATCGGCACCTTCCGGCCCGAGACGTCCTGGATGTCGAGGAACGACATCGTCCGGACGAGCTCGCCGTCCTCGTCCCAGTAGGTGATCTCATCGGGGATGCGGTCGCTGCCGCGGACCCGGACGACGACCTTCCCCCACACCACCGGAGCGTCCTCCTTGGGGATGCACTCGATGACCCAGTGGCCGTTCCCCGCGTCGTCCGGCTCCTGCTTCAGCTCGAAGGTGAAGTCGTCGACGAAGCGGGAGCTCCGGACGAGGTCGTTGTTGGTGAAGTGCGACCCCATCCACGCGCCCGACATCATCGACGCCGGCACCTTCATCGTCCGGTCGACCTTCGGCAGGTAGTTCCAGATGTTGTCGTCCACCATCAGCGTCGCCGTGCCCGCCTCCTTCGCGGGGGAGACGATCTTGATGAGGGACTTGTCCTCGCCCTGGGACCACGAGTCCATCACCAGGGTCCGCTCCCAGCGCTTGGTCTTGACGTGCATCTTGACGCGGGCGTGGGACGACTCGCCGCGCTGGACGTCGTCGACGCCGTTGAGCAGCTCCTCGAGGGTGGGCTTGTCGTCGTCCTGCGCCGCCGCGGGGGCGACGAAGCAGAGCGCGAGCAGGGCGATGAGCGGCTTGTTCACTTGTGGTTGTCCTCGTCGATGCGGCCGTCCACGAGCCGGACGATCCGGCGCGCGTGCTCCATCACCTTGGGATCGTGCGTGGCGAAGACGAAGGTCACGCCGTGCTCCTCGTTGAGCTTCTTCATCGTCTCGATCAGCTCGTAGCCGGTGGCGGAGTCGAGGTTGGCGGTGGGCTCGTCGGCGAGGACCAGGGCGGGCTGGCCGGCGATGGCCCGGGCCACGGCGACCCGCTGCTGCTGCCCGCCGGACAGCTCGGTGGGGCGCCGGTGCTCCATCCCCTTCAGGCCGACCGTCTCCAGCGTCTCCAGGATGATCCGCTTCCGCTCGGCCTTGCTCCGACCCTGCATGAGGAGCACGAACTCGGCGTTCTCGTAGGCGGTGAGCACCGGGATCAGGTTGTACGCCTGGAAGACGAACCCGATCCTGTCGAGGCGCAGCTTCGCCAGCTCCTTCTTGGACAGCCCGGACAGCTCCCGCCCCTCGACCTTGACGCTGCCGCCGTCGGGGACGTCGAGGGCGCCGATCTGGTTCAGGAGGGTCGTCTTGCCGGAGCCCGACGGCCCCATCAGGACGGTGAACTCGCCGGGCTCGATGTCGAGGGAGACGCCGCGCAGGGCGGGCACCTCCAGCGACCCCTGCCGGTAGGTGCGGGTCAGGTTGCGGACTTCGACGATGGGCGGTCGGGTCGATGGCATCTAGACGTGCCTCATGGCCTCGACCGGCTTCAGCATGCCGGCCTTCCAGGCGGGGTAGACGGTGGCGAAGACGGACAGGAGCACGGCGACGGCGGCGTAGCAGGACATGCTGAACCAGTCCCAGGCGGCGTACAGGTGGGTGTCGAGGGCGACGCCGCTGACGTCGAACGACTCGCCCATCCCCATCGCGCCGTAGTCGATGCCGTTCGTGACGAGGTAGCTGGTGATCCAGCTTCCGAGCCCGAGCCCGATGCCGGCGCCGAGCAGCCCGAGGACGAGCCCCTCGGACAGGATCATCAGCCGGAGCCGCTTCGGGGGCGTGCCCAGGGCCAGCATGACGCCGAACTCGCGGATGCGCTCCATCACGCTCATGAGGATCGTGTTGACGATGCCCGCCGCGACGATGAGGCCGATGAAGAACATGAAGCTGTTGTTGGTGCGGCGGTCGGTCCGGGTGAACTCGTAGATCTCGTTGACCGCCTCCTTCCAGCCGAGGATCTCGACCCCCTCGACGTCCCCCACCGCGCCCTGGACGGCGGCGAGCGCGGCGTCGGTCTGCTCGGCCAGCGGGAGGTGGAGCGAGATCTGCGAGGCGGTCCCCGGCTGCTCCAGGAACTTCGCCGCGGCCTCGACCGAGGTCAGCGCGAGGATGCCGTCGATCTGCGCCGAGCCGGTGGCGAGGATCCCCCGCACGCGGAAGAGCTGCGACGTCACCTCGTCCTTGCCCTGGCCCATCAGGACGACCTTCTTGCCGACCGAGACGTCCAGCGTCTCGGCGAGCTTGCGGCCGATGACGATGCCCCGCTTGTCGGCCGGCTTCAGCCACTCGCCCTCGACGATCTTGGTGTGCCAGGCGGACACCTCGGGCTCGACGTCGGCCTGGACCGCGGTGATGCCGACGGTCGCGGCGCTGTGGGGCGAGGTCAGGAGGCCGCCGAAGAAGGTCCGCTGGGCGACGGTCCCGTCGGGCCACGCCTCGGCGACCCTTGCGGCGACGGCGCCGGCGTCGGGGATGGACCGCTCCAGCGCGTCGGGGTCCTCCTGCCAGCCCTCCGCCTGGACGACCACGTGGCCGGCCGTCGTGGCGATGCCGAGCCGGATGAACTCCTGGTACATCCCGTGGTTGAGGTTCATCGAGAAGATGATCAGCGTCAGCCCGCCGCCGATGGCGGCCAGCGTGATCGACGTGCGGATCTTGTGCCGCCACAGGTTCCGGAAGGCGAGGCTGAGCATCTAGAGATCCCGCATGGCCCGGACGGGGCGGAGGAGGGCGGCCCGGCCGGCGGGCCAGATGGCGGCGACGACGGCGACGAAGTAGACGAAGACCGTCGTCACCACGAAGGGGAACGGGCGGACGGAGCCGTAGAAGCGGGTCGGGAACGTGACGCCGCCCCAGCTGAAGCCCTTGCCGTCGGACGTCTCGTAGGGGAAGCCGTACTCGACGAGGAGCCAGTCGAGGAACCCGCCGAGGGCGAGGCCGCCGGCGACCGCGACGGTGGTCAGGAAGATCGACTCGAGGATGATGAGGGCCATCATCTTCGTCCGCGTCAGGCCGATCGCGCGGAGGACGCCGAGCTCGCGGGTCCGCTCGAAGACGCTCATCAGGTTGGTGTTCAGGACGGCGAGGCCGGCCACGCTGAAGATGATGAAGAGCATGATGAACAGCGAGGCGTCCCGCATGCCCATCATCTGCGCCATCTGGGGGTCGGCCTCCTCCCAGGAGCGGACCTGGACGTCGTCCCCGTTGGCGACGGCCTGGACGGCGGCGGCGAGCGGGGCGCTGAGGTCCATGTGCTCGCCGACGACGAGGATCTGGTGGACCTGGTCGTCGAGCGCGAGGATGCGCTGGAGGTCGGCGACGTGGAGGTACGCGCCGGACTTGTCCATCTGGTCGACGCCGGTGGAGTAGGTCCCGACGATGTTCAGGAGCTCGTTGGCCATCGAGCCGTCGGCGGCCTGGCCGAGGAAGAGGAGCTCGTCGCCGGGGGCGAGGTCGAGCTCGCGGGCCATCGCGTCGCCGATGACGACGTCGCCGGTCGCATCGGGGCCGATGAAGGCGCCGGCGACGAGCTGCTGGCTCAGGTCGGTGATGACGAGGTCGTCGACGGGGTCGATGCCGACGTAGCGGGCGCCGCCGGCCTTGGTCTCGGACGCGGCGAGCCCGAACGCGAACATGCGGCCCGACGCGCCGGTGGACTCGGGGAGCGCCTGGATGGCGTCGACGAGGTCGGCGGGGACGGTGTCGTACATCGCCTGCCGGCCGGGCCACTCGGGGTGGTTGACCTGCGCGTGGCCGAGCTGCTGCCGGACCATGACGTCCGCCATCATGTCGAACATGCCGTCCTGGAGGCCGGACATGGAGATGACGAGGCCCATCGCCATGGCCATGCCGACGGCGGTGATCAGCGTGCGGCGCTTGTGCCGCCAGAGGTTCCGCCAGGCGATGCGCGCGAGGACCATCGGGGGATCCTACCTCGCCGGGCGCTTCAGTATTCCGATCTCGGCACACGGAGATCGGGGTTGACGGCGCCCGCGCGCGCGTGGACCCTCCCGCCGCCCCTGGCTGGAGGGACCCCCGTGCGACGTTTCCCGAACCTGATCCTGATTGCGCTCCTGACCGCCGCGCCGGCCGTGACCGGCTGCGAGGTCGCCCCGGAGGCCGACGACGACGACGCCGTCGAGCCGCCCGGCGCCGACGACGACGACGCGGACGACGACACGCCCCGGATGACGTTCTCGCCGTCGTCCGTCCGCGCCGGGGAGATCGCGACGATCTTCACGACGTTCGACAACTTCGAGCTGACGAACGAGTCGATGATCTGCTGCGCCAGCGACGAGGTCGTGTTCTTCCGCATCGTCGAGGCGATCAACGAGACGATGTACGACTTCCGCTTCTTCTTCGGGCTGCACGCCGACGGGACGCACGCGTGGGGGATCGAGGACGCCGGGGTGCAGGTGGTCGACGAGTTCGAGATCGAGCCGCTCGGCCCGATCCCGGACCTCGCGCCGGGGCTGGGCGTGGCGACGGGCGTGATCTCCGACGAGGGCGGGTTCGACGTCTTCCGGTTCGAGGCGACGGAGGCGAACTCGTTCGTGGTCGTCCGGGCGAGCGCGGTCGCGCCGGAGGACTTCCACCCCTGGCTGTGGGTGCTCGCCGAGGACGGCCGGACGGGGCTCGCCGCGCGCGGCTTCGACATGGGGGGCGTCTACGAGGAGCCGTGGGTGGCGCTGTATGCGGAGGAGCCGGGGACGTACTACCTGCGGGTCCAGGACAACGACGAGGAGGGGGGCGAGGACTACACGTTCACGCTCGACATGATGGAGACGCCGGCGGGGGACTCGATGCTCCACGACGAGGTCGAGCCCAACGACGAGGCGGCGGAGTGGCAGGATCTGGGGGTCTTCGGGGGCGGCCTGCACGAGATCTCGGGGGTCGCGGCGACGGCGGGCCACGACGCGGACAACGACCTCAACGGCGACCTCGACGTCTTCCGGTTCAGCCTGGAGGAGGAGGCGTACGTCCAGTTCCAGCTCGACTGGGACACGGACGACGACCTCGACGCGCTGCTCTACGACGCGTCGGACGGCGACCCCGCGCTGGGGTTCGGGAGCGCGGACGCGATCTCGTTCCGGATGGCGTCGACGCAGAACCCGGAGCGGACGGCGCTGGCGCTGCCGGCGGGGCGGGAGTTCGTGGTCCAGATGGGCAACTGGCAGGGGGAGCCGGACGCGCCCTGGACGCTGACGATGCGGGTGATCCCGGTGACGTTCGAGGGAGACGGGCGATGACCGCGCGGGCGGCGATGGTGGCGGCGGCGGGGCTGGCGACGGTGGTGGCCGCGTCCGCGTGCGTCGAGGAGGTGCCCCCCGCGGCGGACGGGGGGATCTGTCCGATCGAGGACGTCTACGTGGCGGAGTCCTGCGACGAGACGTTCTGCGGCGCGGTCGAGGTCGAGGTGGGGACGGGGAACGCGGGCTTCGTGGCGCTCGACGCGGGGGACGAGGTCGACGTCGTGTGGGGCTCGCAGGGCGGCTACCACGTCGACATGGCGGCGGACATGCGGAACCTCTGCTCGATCGTCTACCTCCGGATGACGGCGTGGATCGACCTCGGCGACGGCGAGCTGGTGGAGATCCTGGAGCGGGAGCGTCACGTGGAGGCGCTGCGGGTGGAGTCGGAGGGGTCGCGGCAGCAGTACTGGGGGCTGCGGGCGTTCGTCCCCTGCGAGCACTGGCCGGACGATCCTGCGCGGAACCCGTCCTGCGCGGCGGGGGCGGGGAGCGCGGGGCCGATCGGCGACTTCGAGGTGGTGCTCGGGATCGAGGCGGAGGACCACGACGGGCGACTCGGGTACGACGAGCGGCGCGTCCAGCCGGTCTGCTGCCGGAACTGACGTACACTCCCGCGCGCCATGAGCGAGGGTTCTTCGAAGAAGCTGCACGTCGCGCTGTGGGTGGTCCAGGGGCTGCTCGCGGCGGCGTTCCTGATGGCCGGCGGGTTCAAGCTGGCGAGCACGCAGGCCGAGCTCGTCGAGCAGGGCATGGCGTACGCGGGGCGGTACGCGGCGGGGACGATCAAGTTCATCGGCGCGGCCGAGATCGCGGGCGCCCTGGGGCTGATCCTCCCGTCGGCGCTCCGGATCCTGCCGAAGCTGACCCCGGCCGCGGCGGTGGGGCTGCTGGTGGTGATGAGCCTGGCGGCGGTCGAGCATGCGACGAACGCCGAGATGCCGATGATCGTCCCGAACGTCGTCCTCGGAGGCCTCGCCGCGTTCGTCGCCTGGGGCCGGCTGAGGGGCGCCCCGATCGACCCGAAGTAGGGGGTTCGTCCTCCTGGCGCGCGAGCGGGACGAGTCGACTGTTCCCTTGGGAGCCACTCTTGGCGTCCTCGGGTCCGCGACCACGATCGTGGGTACCGGGCTCCTGATCGCCGGCGGGGCCATGGACATCCACGCGCCCGTGCTCCCGGGCGAGGGGCCTGGTGGGCGGCTCTGCCCGCTACCCTGGGGGGCGTGCCGACGCTCGCCTGCACTCCGATCCTGCCGCTCGCACAGGTGCTCGGCGGGACGCTGTTGCTGGCGCCTGTGGCGTTGGTGCCCGTCGTCGCGGTCAAGGCGGCCGTGTTCGCGCGGCGGGAGCGCAGGATGTCGGCTCCCGCGGCCGCGGCGTCGATGGTCTGGGCGAACGTCGTCAGCTCCGTGGTCGGGTTCGTGATGGTGTTGCCGTACTTCGCGCCCGCCTCCTGGCTCGGGTTTGGCATCGCGGCTGGCGCGCTGGCGGTGATGGCCTGGCTCCCCGGCGCCCGCCTCGCCGCGTTCGAAGCCGACGACCGGCCGCCCTGGCTGCCCGGCAGCGCCGGCGGAGTCGTGGGTCTCGTCTGCGGCCTCACCGTCCTGACGTGGGTCGCCTTCGGGCTGTCGCAGTACGTCCTCGAGTGGACTGCCTTGCCGCGATGGGTCTACTGGGGAGTCAAGTATGCGTTCGTGGTCACCGGCATCGCCGGGGCGATGATCGTCACGATCGTGTGGGAGGAGTGGGCGGTCGGCCGCGGCTGGCGCCGCGCGGGCGAGGCCTTCTACGACACGGTCCTGGAGGCCAACCTCGCCGCCTTCGCTCTGGCCGCCCTTGTCGGCGCCGTGCTCATGGTCCCCGAGCGTCTCGGCGAGCCGGGGTTCCTGGCGTTGCTGTTCGCAGGGGCCTAGCCTCCGCGGGGCCGCGGAGCCTTCCGGGCGGGCATGACCGCTCCCCTCGCGGGGCTCATGGGCAGTGACATACTCGGGCCGATGCATCGGCTCCCTTCCCGTCTTCGCCACGTCTTCACCTTCCTGGTTCTGTCCCCCGCAGTCGCCCTGCTCGGTTGCCCGCCCCAGCTGGGGGAGGGTGGAGGGACGCCGCGGGAGATCTGCGACGACGGGATCGACAACGACGAGGACGGCGAGGTCGACGAGGGGACCGACGCCGACGGGGACGGGTGGCTGGACTGCGGCGTCGAGAACCCCGACTGCAACGACGCCGACGCCGACGTGCATCCCGGCGCCGACGAGGTATGCGACGGGGAGGACAACGACTGCGACGGCGAGGTCGACGAGGACTGGGGCGGGGAGTGCGACGGGGACGACGACGACTCGGTGGTGGATCCGCCGGATCCGGACGTGATCCTGGTGGAGGTGAACCCCGAGCCGGAGGAGGACTCGTTCTTCTACCGGTCGGACCTCTGGTTCGAGTTCAACGCCGCGCCGGAGGTGGTGTCGATCGCGCTGGCCGACGAGGCGGGCAGCCTGATCGCGGGGACGCAGAGCGAGTCGTTCTTCGGGAGGCTGGTCACGTTCGACCCGGACGCGAGGACCTCGAGCCGTCGTCCGAGTACACGGTCACGATCGCGTGGGCGCCGAGCGACACGGACGGGTTCACGTACTCGTTCGCGACGGGTCCCCACGGCCAGGAGGTGAACGAGTCCGAGGCGCTGGTCGGCCGGACGTTCTCGATCGACCTCAGCGACGCGCCGTGGGTGGAGCCGCCGGGGGTGGGGGCGATCTTCGGGTCGCAGCTGGAAGGCATCGCGGTGCTGATGGCGGCGACGGACGACTCGGACCTCGACGCCGGCGCCCAGCCCGGGGTGCACGTGATCGTGGCGGCGGGGGAGTTCGTCGGGGGCGGGGCGACGCAGGACCCGTGCGCGACGACGTCGGTGATCACGGCCGGGGCGGACGGGGAGGTGGGGACGGGAGACGACGCGCCGGCGACGTGGACGAACCCGACCATCGAGGTCGGCCCGCTGGACTTCCCGGAGGGCACGCTGGAGGTCCAGGGGATCGCGACGGGGTTGCAGGACGTGTCGGCGGCGACGACGTTCCACCCCGAGCTGGCGGACGCGCGGGGCGGGTTCTTCGAGGGCACGATCGACACCCGCCCGATCGCGCCGGAGCTGGACCCGGACGGTGGTGAGGACGCGGTCTGCCAGCTGCTGTTCAAGACGGTCGGCGTCGAGTGCGTGGAGTGCGGCGGCGACGACCCCGGCGAGTTCTGCCTGGTGATCCGCGCCGAGGACGTGGTCTCGGAGCACGAGCCGGGCGTCACGATCGAGCCGACGACCTGCGCCGACGTCATCGACGCGTTCGAGACGGGCGGCCAGTGCGACAGCGAGGCGGCGAGCTACGACGAGGACGGCGACGGCACCTACGAGCTCTGCCCGGAGTGGGGCGGGCGCTGACTCTCCGGAGCGTGGTCCCTCACCGGGCGCACGGGGGGAGCTCGTCGAGGCCGGGCGGGTCGCAGAGGTCCTGCTCCGGCCCGTACCATTGGAGGAAGTACTGCCCGAAGCACGCAAACGGCGCGTCCGAGTACTCCATGACCGCGATCAGTTCGCAGTCCCCGCCGAAGACGAGGAGCGCTCCGCCGAGCTCGCCCCACGCGACCTGGACCTGGCCGTTGCAGGTGGACCACCGACACGCGGCCTGCTCGGGGGGGCACTGGACCAGCGTCTCCGCCAGGGTCGGGCAGCCGCCCTCGCACCCCGACCAGTCGTCCCGCGAGAGCGTGCACTCGTCCGTGCAGTCGCCTGCTGCCACCGGCTCCCCGTCGCAGTCGTGGTCCTGCCAGTCGCACTGCTCCGGCGCGCCCGGGAAGGCAGAGGCGTCCTCGTCGTCGCAGTCCACGAGACCTTCTCCCCAGGTGGCCCGGCACAGGAAGTCCCCTCCGTCGTAGTAACCGTCCCCGTCCGCGTCGAAGTCCTCGTCGGCGACGCCGTCGCAGTCGTTGTCCAGGCCGTCGCAGATCTCCGTGGTCCCGGGGTACCCGTCCGGCTCGCACGGGAGGCCGTCCGCGCACTCGACGCAAGGGGTCTCCTCGGCGGACGGACAACCGACTCCCAGGCAGACCGCGAGGGCCAAGGGGAGAGCCCGGGCCCGGTCGACGGTGCGCCGCATCGCGCCAGCCATTGGACCACGGACGCCACCAGGCCGGTGAGCGAGGGAGACAACGCCTAGCTCCAGGGCTACTGAGCGCCAATCACGACGGGGCCGAGGCGAACTACCCACGTCGCGGCGCAGAGGCTCGAGCCGACGAGCGCGGCCGATGAGCTCCACACGGGAATCGACAGGGCGAGGAGGTCGGGACCGTCGTTCCACTGGAGGCCGACTGCGACGAGGGCCGTCCCGGTGGCGGCGAGGACGAGTCCTGCGATCCCGCTCGCCACCGCCCAGTTGGTCAGTCTTCGCTTGACCAGCCGGGCGGCCCGGCCCGACGCGAGGTCCCGTCGGATTGCCGTCAGGGTCAGCCACGCAGCGACGCCGGGGGCCGAGAGTCCGAGCACGGTCAGGCTCGCGTACGGGGCCAGCGGCGCTCGGCCGGCCGCGGACAGCAGGCTGACGGTCTGCGCGACGCCGAATCCGCCCACCACGAACGACCAGGCTTCGTGCTCCTGTGTCGCTCGGTCGACGACGGACTCGTGCATCCAGTCCCGTTGCCCCGGCGGGTCGGCGTGGGCAGGAGCCGGCGAGGCGAGGGTGACACCGAAGAGGAGCAGGAACGCTGGGGCCACGCGGATCACGCGGCCTGCGAGTGCAGGGACTGGGCCGGGCGACCGTGCTGTCCGGCGAACCCGTCCCCGCCCTCCGCCGGCGTTCAGGAGGCTCCTCGCGGCGTGTGCCCCTGATGGACGATGGCCGGGGTGATGGGTCCGACCGGCTGACGCCGGCCGGGCCCGTGGACAACTCTGCGAGTTGACCACACCCCGTTGGAAGACCTGCGGTTTCCCACATCGACCACAGTCCCGACGACGACGATGAAACCGGTTGATTCTGAACGTATATTCAGTATCGTGCGGGCATGGATTCACGTGATGTTTCGGATGCCCGGCTCGCCGAGCTGGAGGAGACCATCGTCGACACGACGGCCGCGATGTCGGCGCTGACGGGGAAGTTCCTCGACGCGCTGCGCGAGTTCGACATCGGCGAAGGGTGGGGGGCGCAGGGGGCGCGGTCGTGCGTGCAGTGGCTGAGCTGGCGGGTCGGCATCACCGTGGGGACCGCCCGCGAGCAGGTGCGCGTCGCGCGGGCGCTCGGGGACCTGCCGGCGATCGACGCGGCGTTGCACGACGGGCGGCTGTCGTACTCGAAGGTGCGGGCGATGACGCGGGTGGCGACGCCCGAGAACGAGGAGGAGCTGCTCGGGCTGGCGGAGCTGTCGACGGCGTCGCAGCTGGAGCGGATCTGCCGCGGATACCGCCGGTGCGTGCGCGAGATCGAGGGGTACGAGCCGCGCCCCAAGGAGCGGCACGTGAACTGGCGGTGGGAGGAGGGGGGCCTTCGGGTGAGCGGCTGGTTCCCGGCTGAAGAGGGCGAGCTGATCCGGCAGGCCATGCTCGCCGTGCAGGACTCCCTCCGGAAGGAAGCCCGCGCGCGAGGCGAGGACGACGACGACGCGGAGGGCGCTTCTGCGGAAACGTCCGGCCGCCTCGCGGAGGGCGCTTCGGCGGAGACGTCGGGCGATCTCGCGGAGGGCGCTTCGGCGGAGACGTCCGGCGATCTCGCCGAGGGCGCTTCGGCGGAGACGTCGGCTACCGAAACGTCGGCCCCTTCCGCAGAGACGTCGCGCACGGACGCGGGGGACGGTTCCGCGGAGGCGTCGGGCACCGAAACGGCCGACACTTCCGCGGAGACGTCGGGGACCGACGCGGGGGGTGTCTCCCCGGAGACGGCTGCCGGAGCTGGCGGGCCGGAGCAGCTGCCCGATCTCGCCGATGCCTTGGCGGCGATGGCGGAGTCGGCGATCGCTCACGGTGCGAGGGCGCTGCCGGGAGGCGAGCGGACCCAGGTCGTGCTCCACCTCCGACCCACCGGGGAGTGCTGCGTCGACAACGGGCCTCCCCTCGACCTCGCCGCTGCCCTCCGGTTGTCCTGCGACGCGCAGCTCCTCCCCGTCAGGACCGACCAAGCCGGCCGCGTCCTCGACGTGGGGCGGGCGCGGCGGTCCGTTCCGCCGGCGATCCGGCGCGCGCTCCGGCTGCGGGATCGGGGGTGCCGGTTCCCCGGCTGCACGTGCTCGCGGTTCGTCGACGCCCACCACGTCGTGCACTGGGCACAGGGCGGGGAGACGAAGCTGGGCAACCTCGTGCTGCTGTGCCGCTTCCACCACCAACTCGTCCACGACGAGGGCTGGACGCTCGACGTGACCGCCGACGGCAACTTCGTGTTCGCCACGCCCGACGGCGTCCCGGTCGCCGCCGTCCCGCCGACCCCCACGGCGCCCCCCCGGCCGGCCCCGCGTCCCCGCTCCCGCCCCGAGTCGGGGCACTACGGCCGATGGGACTGCGCGTGGGCCATCCAGGGGTTGCTCGAGGACGACGGACTGATCGCCTAGGCCAGCTTGTATGACCTCCGAGAGGATGGAGTTGCCCTCCATCTGTCTCTTGTGAAGGTC
>CAYFOA010000023.1:0-63452 GCA_964344575.1 uncultured Rickettsiales bacterium
CAGGCCGACGCCGCACCGAACCCCGCCGCCAGGGCCGCCAGCGGCACCAGCGCCGTCAGCCCCGTCCCCACCACCGCCCCCAGCGCGGCCGCCACCCTCCCCGCGCCCGCAGCCCACAGCCGGGGCACCGCCGCGGTCGACCCGAGCCCCGCGACGGCAAGCGCCAGCAGCCCCACCCCGAGGGCTCCCCCGACGTGCCGAAGCACCACTTCGCGGAGCCCCGAATCGAGCGGTGAACGTGCCACGTCGCCGCATCGTACCGAGGTGTCCGGTGTGATATCCTTCAACGCCCCGTAGCGACCACCTCCGTGGTCGAAATCGAGGGGAACGGGCACAGCGCAGATGGCCTTCAAGGTAGGGGACATGGCCGTCTACCCGGGACACGGGGTAGGCGTCGTAGAGGGTGTCGAGACTCGCGACATCGCGGGCTCTCGCCAGACGTTCTACGTCCTGAAGATCCTCGAGAACGGGATGACCATCATGGTCCCCACCGCCAACGCCGACGCGATCGGCATGCGCGACGTCATCGAGCCCGAGGAGGTCGACGTCATCTACGGCGTCCTCGCCGAGCGCGACCTCGACCTCGACAAGCAGACCTGGAACCGTCGCCACCGCGAGTACATGGCGAAGATCAAGACGGGCAGCCCCTACGAGGTCGCCCGCGTGCTCCGGGACCTCTTCATCCTCAAGGGCGACAAGAACCTGTCGTTCGGCGAGCGCAAGATGTTCGACACCGCCAAGGGCCTCCTCGTGAAGGAGCTGGCGGTCGCCAAGGGGCAGCCCGAGGCCGAGATCGAAGAGCGCCTCGACGAGATCTTCACCGACTGAATCGGGCGCCGGGCACCCCGCTCCCACCGTTGCCGTGTCGCTCCAGCTCTACAACACGCTGACCCGCACCAAGGAACCGCTCCGCACCGCGGAGCCCGGCAAGGTCCGCATGTACGTGTGCGGCGTCACGGTGTACGCACCCTCGCACGTGGGTCACGCGCGGGCCTCCTTCAGCTTCGACATCGTCTTCCGGTACCTCCTCCACAAGGGCTACGAGGTGACGTTCGCGAAGAACTTCACCGACATCGACGACAAGATCATCGAGAAGGCGCAGGCCGAAGGCGTCGATTTCTGCGTGATCACGGAACGTTACATCGCAGACTTCTACGACGCGATGGACGGAATCTTCATCCTCCGCCCCGACCACGAGCCGAAGTGCACCGAACACGTCGGCGGGATCGTCGACATGACGCAGACCCTCATCGACCGCGGCCACGCGTACGCCGTCGACGGGGACGTGTACTTCGCGGTCGAGACGATGGCGGACTACGGGAAGCTCAGCCGCCGCCGCCTGGAGGACCAGGAGGAGGGCGCGCGGGTCGACGTGGACGACCGGAAGCGGCACCCGTTCGACTTCGCGCTGTGGAAGGCGGCCAAGCCGGGCGAGCCGTCGTGGGACTCCCCGTGGGGCCCCGGCCGCCCCGGCTGGCACATCGAGTGCTCGGTCATGTCCTCGGCCACGCTCGGCGACACGTTCGACATCCACGGCGGCGGGATCGACCTCCTCTTCCCGCACCACGAGAACGAGATCGCGCAGTCCGAGTCGGCGCTGGGGATCAGCGGGTGGGTCACCCACTGGATGCACAACGGTCACCTGACCATCGACAGCACGAAGATGAGCAAGTCCCTCGGGAACATCTTCGGCGTCAACGAGCTGCTCGCCCGGTACCACCCCGAGACGCTGCGGATGTTCTACATGTCCGCCGGCTACCGGGCGCCGCTGGACTACAACGCCGACGCCATGAACGAGGCCGAGCAGCGCGTCGAGCGGCTGTACACGCTCCTCGGCGAGCTGGACCGGCGGCTCGGCGACACCATCGAGCGGCGCGGCCCGGACGACGACGGGGGCTGGCGGCGGCACCACCTCTACCGGGGCGACGACCCCCTCGAGGGCGTCGACCCGTCCGGCTACGCGGGCCCCGAGCGCGGCCTCTTCGAGCAGACCCGCCGGCTGATGGACAAGTTCGAGTCCGCGATGGACGACGACTTCAACACCGCCGGCGCCCTCGGCCACGTCTTCGACTACGTCCGCCGCGTCAACAAGTGGCTCGGCTCCGAGCCCGACCTGTCCCGCCCCGAGCTGCGCGCCATCGCCGCCGGGGCCCGCGACCGGTTCGGCCGCATCGGCGCCGTCCTCGGCCTCTTCCACGAGGAGCCGACGGCGTTCTTCGCCGGGCTGCGCGAGCGCCGGCTGAAGTTCGTGGGCATGACGGAGGCGGCCATCGAGGACGCGATCGCCCGCCGCAACCAGGCCCGCGCGGACAAGGACTGGGCCGCCGCGGACGCCATCCGCGACGAGCTCGCCGGAAAGGGGATCGGGCTCAAGGACGGCCCCCAGGGGACCGGCTGGATCGTGCTCCGGGGGGTCGGCTGAGGGCCGCGGGCGAGCCGCCCGTCCCTACTTCTTGCCGCCCTTGTCGCCCTCGGCCTTCTCCTCGGCCGTGCGCTCGGGCTCCGGGTAGATGACGTTGCAGGCGGCGCTGACGAGCTCCCGCTTGCCGTCCTTCGTCTTGTACCGGTGCATCTCGATGAAGATCCCGTCGACGGGGGCGCTGTCGAACGTCACCTCGGCGACCCACTGGAGCCGGTTGTCGTCCTCGGCGTCGGGCTCGACCGCGATCTTCTGCAGCCCGCTGACCGGGTGGTCCTTCATCCACACCTCGTAGTCGTACGTCGCCCCCTCCTCGGGCTTGGCGGCGTTCTCGACGAGGAACTCCTCGAGCCCGTCCTTCTCCCCGTTGTACGGCTTCTCGATCCAGTGGAAGAAGACGGGCTCGCTCTTGTAGACCTCGCCCTTGGGGTTGAGCGGCTTCGGCTCGGCGTTCCAGTCGACCTTGCGGGTGGCGAACGGGAGCAGGTTGTTGCGCGACTCCGTGCAGTGCACGAACGACAGCTCCGGCTCCTCGGGGTTGGCCCGCAGGTACGTCCGCGTCCCCGACGGGTTGGAGTCCATCATCTCCTCGCCCTTGACGTAGGTGACGTACATGTCGCTGAGGACGAGCGCGCACCGCTTGGGGTCGACCTTGACGTAGATCCGGCCCTCGAACTTCACGTCGAGGCGGCGGTTGTCCTTCTTGAGCCGCTCGATGCGCTGGACGCTCTTGTCCGGGAACATGTTGATCGAGTACATGACGTCGCCGAGGGTGGTCTTCTCGACGTACTCGTACGTGTACTTGTTGGTGACCGGGAGGTTCGGCGCGAGGCGGCCGGCGGTGTAGATCGCCTTCTTCTTGCCGCCCTCCTCGGTGAAGCGGACGCGGGCGAACTTGTCCGGCTTGTCCGTCCCCTGCCCGGAGCCCGTGAGGCTGATCCAGTCGCCGGTGAGGTTCTCGACATCGAGATCGCAGTCGGGGAGCGTCTGCTTTTCGGGACCGCAGCCGACGAGCGCAACGGTGATCAGAGCGGCGAACAGCCAGCGGTGCATGATGGTGCTCCTAGGTCGGGCAGAATCAGGTGCGCCGTCTTAACAAATCGAAGGTCCGAGGGAAAGCCGACGTCCATTGACCGTATCCTTCCCCTCGCCACCCCGGAGCCCTCGGTGAAGAACCTTCTCGTCCTCCTGATCCTGTGCCTCCCGACGTCCGCGTTCGCGCTGGACGTGCAGGCCACCACGACCGACGTGACGTTCCACATCAGCCACCCCGCCAAGGAGTACGACGCGGTGCTGCTGCCCGGCGGCGCGACCGTCACGGGCCGCTTCGACCCCGCCGACCTCGCCGCCACCGGCTGCGACGTCTCCATCCGCGTGGACAAGTTCAACAGCGACAACGTCCGCCGCGACAGCCACATGATGGAGTCGCTGGAGGGGCTGGTCTTCCCGACGATCGAGTGGTCGGTGAAGGGGCTCAGCGGCATCGAGGGGGCGATCAAGCCCGGGACCTACAGCGCCCGCGCGGCGGGTCCGCTGAAGATCCGCGACCTCACCCTCGATCACAGCGTGCCCATCGAGATCACCGTCGCCGACGACGGCACGATCACCGTGACGTCGTCGTTCTCGGTGTCGCTCACGGAGTTCCAGATCGAGCGTGCGACGCTCGTGTTCGTACCGATCGAGGACGAGGTCCCGATCCAGGTCACCATGGTCTTCCCCGCGGGCAAGGAGGTGCTCTACGTCGAGCCGCCGCCGGCCCCCGTGCCGGAGACCGCCGCCGAAGAAGCCCCGGAGCCCCCCGCCGAATGAGACTGCTCGCCGCCGCCGTCCTCACCCTCTGCTTCGCCGCCCCCGCCCAGGCCGGTCAGGGGCTCGTCCCCGCGACCCTCGAGTGGGGTCCCGAGGTCCACTCCCTCGACGAGGACCTCTCCATCGAGGAGCGGCGCAAGATCCAGCAGCAGCTGAAGCTCCGCCGCACGATGATGGACGTGCACCAGGTGTTCGCGTTCGTCACCGCCGGCTCGATCGTCGCCACCGAGGTCGTCGGCATCATCAACGACATCGCGCTGGACACCGGCTCGCCGAAGCGGTCCGAGATCGAGGGGTCGCTCATCGCCCACCGCGTGCTCGCCGGGTTCTCCACGGGGACGTACCTGACCGCGGGGATCCTCGCGTGGACGGCGCCCCCTGCGCTGCGGCTGCACGAACAGCAGCTGCCGAAGGGGAAGGTCGACAGCGGCGAGCTGCACGTCGCGTTCAGCGTCGTCCACGGCATCGCGATGGCGACGGTGATGGCGACGGGCATCCTCCAGGCCAACGTCACCCCCGCAGGGCAGGGCTGGGACGCGCTCATCGTCGCCCACAAGGTGGCGGGCTTCACCGCGGCGGGCTTCGTCGTGATGGCCGGCGTCACCATCGGGACGCTGTGATGCGGACGTTCCCCGGCTGCGTCGTCGCGGGCCTCGCCGTCGTCGCCGCGGTGGGCCTCACGTCCTGCGATCCCGTCGTCCCGGACGGGGACGTCGACGGCACCTGCGACGACCCCGCGCTGGCCGAGCAGGCGCACTACGACGCGGAGATCCAGCCGCTCTTCGACGCTTACTGCACGCTCTGCCACAGCTCCGAGCGTCCCGCCGAGGGGCATGACGGGCGGCGCGGCGCGATCCCCGGCGTCGACTACGACAGCCTCGAGCTGTCGGCCGCGTACCCCTCCCTCACGTGGCGCCGCCTGGCCGACCAGACGATGCCCCCGATGGGCGCGATGCCGACCACCGAGGAGCTGCAGTCCCTCCTCGACTTCCTCAACTGCGCCGAGGCAGCCGGCAACGCGGGCGACGACGACGACAGCGCCCTCTAGGCTGGCCCCATGGGGTCGCGCCTGTCCGCCGTCGCCGTCGCCGTCGCCGCCGCGCTGAGCCTCGCCGCGACGCTCCCGGCAACCGCGGCCGAGCCGCCCGGACGCCTCCTCTTCGAGTGGATCGGCGCCGAGGACGGCAGCGTCGGCGACACCGCCCGCGCCCTCGCCGCCGGCCCCCCCGGCGTCCTCTACGTCGGCACCCACGACGGCCTCCGGCGCTACGACGGGGAGCGCTTCGTCCGGGTGCCCGCCCCCCACGGCACGGTCGAGCACGTCGTCACCGCGCTGCTGTACGACGAACCGACGCAGACGCTGTACGTCTCCACCGGAGCGGCCGCCTGGCGGGTGCGCGACGGGGGCACCGCCGAGCTCCTCCGCGCGGGCGGCAGCGAGGACATCCACAGCCAGTGGGCGCGGGGGCCCGACGGGACGTTCTGGCTGGCCGACCAGGTCGGGATCTGGAAGCTCGCCCCCGACGCCGACACCTTCGAGCGGCTCGACGACGGCCCGTGGCGCGGCGTCGCGGTCGAGGCCGACGGCACGCTGTGGACGTGCAGCATCGACGGCGTGTTCCGCGGCGGCCCCGGCGGCGAGCGCGTCATCGACCACCCCGCCCGGCGCCTGCTCGCGCTCCCGGACGGCCGCGGCGTGGCGGCGGGCACGGACCACGGCCTCTACGTCGTCCAGGGCCCCGCCGTCCGCGGACTCGCCCCCCAGCGGCTGGTGGTCACGGACCTCGCGCTGGTCGACGGCCGCCTCGTCGGCCCCACCAACCTCGGCGTCCTCCTCGCCGACCCGACCGACACCTCCTCGGAGCTCCGCCGCAGCCAGGCGGGCGGCATCCTCGTCCGCGTCGCGGCCGACGACGAGGGCCAGCTCTGGTTCGGCGAGCTGGGGCGGGGACTGGCCCGCGTCGCCGAGCCGAGCGTCCGCGTCTGGAACCCCGCGAAGTGGGCCGAACAGCCGGGACGCACGCTGATCCTGACCCAGCGCAAGGTCGGCGACCGGCTCCTCGTCGCGGGCATGGACCGGGGCTGGTGGGTCACGCCGGACCTCGGCATCTCCGACGCGACCGTCGCTCCCGGCTGGAACGTGGACAGCGTGCCCCTCCCGGACGGCGGCTGGGTCCTCGTCGACAACGACGCCCGCACCTGGCTCCGCGCCCCCGACGGCGCCATGCGCGCCGTCATCGACCCGGGCCGCCAGTCCGACCGCCTCCTGCTCCTCCCCGACGGCAGCGTGCTCGCCCCCGACGTCCGGGGCCTGTGGCGCGCGCACCCCGCGCCGGTGGCGCTGACCCCGTTCCCGGACGAAGGGGGCGCGGGGATCGCGCTGTCGGACGCGAGCAGCGACGGCGCGCTCTACGCGATCGCCACGACGAACGTCCTCCGCTGGACGGGGGACGGGTTCGAGGTCGCGACCGAGGCGCCGCCCGGCTGCGAGCCCGCCAACGGCGCCCTCCGCAACGGCGACACCCTCACCGCCGTGTGCACGAGCGGGCTCTGGGTCCGCGCCGGCGACGGCCCCTGGAGCGAGCCCTTCGAGGACGTCGGGGGGAACGAGGTCCAGGCGCTCGCGCGGGCCGGCGACGAGCTGTGGGCGGCCACGGGCACGGATCTCCTCCGCGTCGCGCCGGACCCCGCCCGCTTCGGCCGCGGCCACGGCCTCCCCCCGGGTCCGTACCGGAAGTTCAAGCTGACCGCGCTCGGCGACTGGCTCGTCCAGGCGCGGACGGAGGACGTCGTCTTCGTCCACCGGGACGCGCTGGCGCGGGCCCGCCGGACGCCCACGGCGCGCATCCTGCGGCGGGAGAAGATCGTCGGCGACCGGACGGTCGAGGTGACCTCGGACGCCGACCTCGTGCCCGGCGACAGCTTCCTCCGGCTGCACCTCGCCGAGGACTCCCTCCGCCCCGCGGACGCGATCACCTGGCGCTTCCAGCTCGACGACGGCCCCTGGTCCGAGCCGCAGCGCGAGCCGCTCCTGAACCTCCCCGGCGTGCAGCCCGGACTCCACACGGTCCGCGCCTCGGTGCGCGCCGCGGGGACGGCGTGGAGCGAGCCGGCGGCGTGGACGTTCCGCCTCCCCCCGCGCTGGTACGAGCGGCGCGACGTCCAGCTGGGGTTCGCGCTGGCGCTCGTGCTCGTGCTGTCGGGGTTCCTCGTGGAACGGGCCCGCCGCCTCCGGAGCGAGCTCGACTCCCTCCGCGAGCGGGACGAGTTCCGCCAGGTGTTCGGCCGCTTCGTCGCCCCCGAGGTCGCCGCGGAGGTGCTCGGGGGGAGCCTCAAGGCGGAGGGCGAGGAGCGGGAGCTGACGGTCCTGTTCGCCGACCTCGCGAACTTCACTCCGCTGACGGAGTCGCTGCCGCCGCGCGAGCTGGTCGCGCTGCTGAACCGGTGGCTGACGGCGATGGTGGAGGAGATCGAGGGGACCGGCGGGGTGGTGAACAAGTTCATGGGGGACGCGGTGGTCGCCATCTTCGGGGCCCCGCGGCCGCACCCCGACCACGCCGCGCGGGCGGTCCGGGCGGCGCTCGCGATGGCCCGCCGGACGCGCGAGCTGGGCGCCGAGCTGAGCGCCGGGGTCGGCGTCAACACGGGACGCGCGATCGCCGGTCCCATCGGCGCCGAGTCGCGCATGGAGTACACGGTCATCGGCGAGGTGGTGAACATCGCGGCGCGGGTGGAGAAGCTGACGCGGGCGCTGTCGGCGGACGTCCTCGTGACCGACGCGACGATGGCGTCGATGGGCAGCGAGGACGTCGCGGAGGAGCTCGCGGACGCCGGGGAGCACGCGCTGAAGGGGGTCGGCGAGCGGGTCCGCGTGTGGCGTTGGGACCTGTCCGACTGACACCGCGGGACCGGTCTGGTAGGACCCGTCCCCATGCGCAGCGACGGCCGGGCCCACGACGCCCTTCGAGACATCCGAATCACCCCTGATTACCTGGACTTCGCGCACGGCAGCGCGTTGATCGAGGTGGGCAAGACGCGCGTGCTCTGCACGGCGATGATCGAGGAGTCGGTCCCCCGCTGGATGCAGCACAAGGGCGAGGGCTGGGTGACGGCGGAGTACTCGATGCTCCCCGGCTCGACGCCGACACGGACGCGGCGTGGCGTGTCGCGGGGCAAGGCGGACGGGCGGACGGTGGAGATCCAGCGCCTGATCGGCCGCGCGCTCCGGGCGGTGACGAACTTCAAGGGGCTGGGGCAGCGGACGATCTGGCTGGACTGCGACGTGCTCCAGGCCGACGGCGGCACCCGGTGCGCGTCGATCACGGGCGCCTGGGTGGCGCTGGCCCTCGCGGGCGCGCGGCTGATCTCGGAGGGCGAGATCGAGCGGCTCCCGCTGAACGACACGGTGAGCGCGATCTCGGTCGGCGTGGTGAAGGGGGCGTCGGTCCTGGACCTCCCCTACGTCGAGGACAGCAAGGCGGAGGTGGACATGAACGTCATCTGCACCGGCGACGGCCGCTTCGTGGAGGTCCAGGGGACGGCCGAGGGGGAGCCCTTCGCGCGCGACGTCCTCGACGACCTGCTCGAGCTGGCGGCGAAGGGCTGCGCGGAGCTTCGCGGCGCCCAGCTGGCGGCGCTGGAGGGGACCGGCCGGGTGGACGTGGGGGCGCTGCGGTGACGACGGAGGTCCTGCTCGCGACGCGGAACGTCCACAAGCTCAAGGAGGTCCGGGAGATCCTCGCGGGGACGGAGTTCTCGGTGATCTCGACGGACGAGCTGGACGCCTCGATCCCCGAGGTGATCGAGGACGGCGACACGTTCCAGGCCAACGCGGACAAGAAGGCGCGGACGCTGGCGAAGCTGACGGGGCGTCTCACGATCGCGGACGACAGCGGGATCGTCGTCGACCACCTGGGCGGCGCCCCCGGCGTCTACTCGGCCCGGTTCGCGGGCGTCGACGGCGCCGGCGCGGACGCCGCCAACAACCGGCTCCTCATCGCGAAGCTGCGCGACGTCCCCCCGGCCGCCCGCACCGCCCGGTACCGCTGCGTCATCGCGCTCGTGACCCCCGAAGGCGAGGCGCGCTACACGGACGGCGCGTGCGAGGGGAGCATCGTCGACGAGCCTCGCGGCGAAGGCGGCTTCGGCTACGACCCCCACTTCCTCGTCGCCGGAGACGCGGCGGGGCGGACGATGGCGGAGCTGTCGGCGGACGAGAAGCACGCCATCAGCCACCGCGGCAAGGCATTGTGCAAGGTCCTACCCTTGCTGAGGGAGCTCACGATCGGGGCGTAGCGCAGTCTGGTAGCGCATCGGCTTTGGGAGCCGACGGTCGGAGGTTCAAATCCTCTCGCCCCGACCATATCGGATGGACGGCCCCCGGATCGGACGATCCGGGGGCCAGTTCATTTCCCGCCGCGACCATTTCCGCAATGATGTTGAACGGTTTCCGGTAGGTGGGGGTCAGCACCTCGCCCGCCAGGGAGCAGTTCAAAAGCACGAGATCCAGCAGCTTCCGCCGATCGGCGTCGTTTCGCTGGAAGTACAGTGAATACGCGCGGTTGGCGAGTTCAAGCACCTCGACGGCCCGATCCATCGTCCGGTGCCCCGCGCGGGTCAGCGCCTCGATCTCCTCGTGGGCGGCGTACATGCCGTGCTCCCACTCCATCTTCTTCCGGGCGAAGAAGTCCTCGTCGATCCGGCCCTCCAGCTTGTCCTCGTAGGCGGCGTCGATGAGCCCACGCAGCCGGTCGAAGCGCTTCCGGGCGTCGGCGAGGCGCCGCTCCTGCTCGGCCTCGATGTCGGCCTTCGAGCTGCGGACCGCGCTGATCGCCCAGGCGGCCTGCTCGTCGGTCAGGCCCAGGGGCTTGATGACCTGCTCGCCGAGGAGCTGGGAGAGCTTCTCCTCGCGGACGTACTTGACCGTCTTCTCGCAGCGCTGGGCGCAGCGGTAGTAGACGTACTTGCCGCCCTTGTGGCGCTCGACGGTCATCTGGGCGCCACAGAGCCCGCAGGTCAGCAGCTCCTGGAAGGCGGCCTTGTCCAGCCGGGCGGGTCGTGTGTCGTGGTGGCCGTCGAGGCGGGCCTGGACCTGGTCCCAGGTCTTCCGGCTGATCAGCACCGGGTCGCTGGACTTGTAGAGCTTGCCGCCCCACCAGAACTCGCCGGCGTAGATCGGGTTCCGCAGGACGTGTTGGACGGTGCTGGCCTGGAGCTTGCCGCCGCGACGGCCCCGGAGCCCGATGTCGGCGGCGTAGGCGGCCATGTCCTTGAGCGAGCCCTCGCCGGCGGCGTAGCGCTCGAAGATGCGGCGGACGAGGATCGCGCGCTCCGGGTCGGCGACGAGGTAGCTCTTGCCGCCCTCGCGCCGGTTCAGGTAGCCGAGCGGCGCCGAGCTGGGCCAGTGCCCCTCCTCGGCCTTGTGGCGCATCCCCTTGCGGACCTCCTCGGAGAGGTTGTCGACGTAGTTCTTCGCCATCAGCACCTTGATGCCGTGCATGAACTTCTCGGACGAGCGGGACTCGTCGGAGATGACGACGTTCTCCTTGACGAGGTGGACCTCGACGCCGAGGTCGTCGACGGTGACCCAGTCCTTCAGGTTGCGGTAGAGGCGGTCGGTCTTCTCGACGAGGACGACGGGTGGGTTCGCCTTCCGCTTGCGGATGAAGGTCATCATCTTGTTGAAGGCGGTCCGCCCGGTGCGCTTGGCGGTCTCGACGTCGGTGAACTCCTCGATGATCTCCAGCCGGTTGGTCGCGGCGTAGGTGCGCAGCAGCTTCTGCTGGGCCGGGATGGAGAAGCCCTCGCGCTCCTGGTCCCGGGAGGAGACGCGCGCGTAGAGGACGGCCGGGCGGAGGGGCGGGGGCTTGCTGGAGCGCTTCGTGCGGCTGCGGCCGGGACGGGATCGGGTCGGACGACGAGCCATGTGGCTTCCTTCTGCTGCGGGGCGGTTCGCGTCGGCGGGGTCAGCGTGCCGCACATCGTTGGACCCGTCAGCCGGGGCGTGGGGGTCGAGGGGACAAGTTGACGTAACGCCTGGGCGAAAGGAAGGGGTCTGTTTCCGAAGGTCCCAGCGTCCCAGGTCGGGTGGGCATCGAGTTCGCCCTGGTAAGGAGCGTCAACTTCGGCATGATCGAGGCGTCCAGCTCCTGGGGGCCGATCCTGCGGTCCTCCTGGACCGGAGCCCGTGAGAGATGCCCAGGCTGAACTTCCGACGTATCGCTGATGTCGCCGTCCTCAAGCAGCTCGACCCGCGCGGGCTCGTCGAGCTGCTCGCCCCGCACGAGGTGTACCTGGCTGCTCGGCACGTCGAGCTGCGATTCGACGGAAGCGACGCCAACTACAAGGCTCTTCGCGCGGTCCTGCTCTCCCCAGACGAGGACTTCCCGCCCGCCCTGGGCCAAGGCCTCCAGCGGGTCAACGACCTGGCCACCAAGACCGCGATGGACGATCTGCTGGACGCCCTCGAGGAGCGGAGCATCAGCATCGACCTCGGGGACGAGCCCACGCCCGCCGACGTCGCGCTGAGCGTCTGCCTCCGGGTCCCGGACCTCATGGAGCGCATGCACGCCGAGCGGCGGTCCCGGCGGAAGCGGAAGTTCGAGTACTTCCAGTCCGAGGAGGAGGACGGCCCAGGGTCCCTCGGGATCCGTCCGGACACGGAGTTCCCTGACCTGGAGGCTTCCCTGAACGCCTGGTTCGCCGGCCGGAAGAAGGGGAGGATGGCTGACCAGACGTGCAGGGTGTTCGCGTTCCCGAGGGAGCGCGCCACCTGGTTCCTGGTCCGTCACGGGGACACCGTCGCTCGCCTGGGCGTCCTGAAGGGAGGCCAATCCGCCAGCGCGGTGCTCCGTCCGGAGGTCTTCGACGTCGTGGTCTACGACCACGTCCTAAACGAGCTCAGGATCAACGCAGCTCCCAGGGAGACCGAGGAGTACCGGAAGCAGTTCGGGCTCCACCTGTTCGGGGCCGAGGAGTACTTCCCCGGCAAGGCCAAGTACACCCTCAACCCCCTCCGCGAGGAGTGGGAAGACTCGCTCAACTGCGACGACATCGACGGGATCGAGCACATCCGCCTCATCGAGCTCTGGTACTTCTTCGGAAGCGGGACCGAGCTGGAGATCGAGATCCACAAGGCGGAGGACATCTTCGCCGCGATCCGTCGGCGTCGTGGCGGCACGATCCCGACATCCGCGCGGCTCGGCCGGGCGAAGTTCGACGTCACCTTCTCGTGTTCGAAGACCCCCAGGAAGGTCACCATCCGGCCGTCGAACATCGCCGAGTTCACCTACGACAACGACAGCGCCGTCGTGAACGACTGGCTCGCGGCCCGGGGCTTCATCCGGCCGCGCTCGTAGGGGTCTCCTGATGCCGCTCCGCCGTCTCTGGCGAGCCATGGAGGCGGTCCCGGGCCTCGAGGCAAGGATGGACCAGTGGGTTCAGCACCTGGGCCCCGCGCTGGAGTACGCCGTCCCCTACCTTCGCCGGACCGGCCGCCTCGCCTCCTCCTGGCCCTGCGACGAGCCTGAGGCCAGCTGCTGGAGGAGTGTCGTGCGGCACGGGGACGAGGACCTGGTGGCGGTCTGTCGGGAACCCCCGGGTCGCTGCCCGCCGCTGCCCCTCACCGTCGACCAGCTTGCAGTCCATCGGCTCGACCTTCCCGCCCTGCTCGGCCATGTCTCGATGTCCCTCGACCTGGAGCCGGCGGGCAAGGTCGAGTTCCTGGCCCGTCCCGGCCAGGCGCGGCTGGGGCGGCACCGGTTCGGGAACGAGGTGGTCGACTTCTACTGGTCTGGCAGCGGCGAGTCGGCGGCGTTGTTGGCTCTGGCCGCGGAGGCGGGCGATCTGGACGGGCCGGCGAGCATCGTCATCCTCGTGCCCGACGATGGCCAGATCCCCCCGGTTCTCGCTCGACAGCTTCGAGACGGCGGCGGCATCGAGGTGCTCGGGCTGGACCTGCTCGCCGCGGTCCACGAAGGCGGGCTGCGGTTCGGCCTGGCCGACTGGGTCCTTCGTCGGCGGTTCGCCGGCATCGACCCCCCTCGATACCTGTGGCCGCGCTTCCAGCTCGTCATCGACCCCGCCCGGGACCGCTACTGGCTGGGACCGAACCCCATCGCCTTCTCGCCGAAAGCGACGATCGGCCCCGCGCTGCTCGTCGCCCTCGCGCGCCGGGCGGGGGAGACCGTGCCGAACGACGACCTCTACGCGGAGGTCTGGCCGGACCTCTGGGGATCCGCAAACGTCACACGCGAGGACCTCAACCCCCGGCTGCGGGATCAGAAGCTCAAGCTGGATCGGCTCCTCCGTGCGGCAGGCGAGGGTGTCCCCGGCCTTCCCAGCCCGGCCGTTGTCAACGTCCCGGGGCGTACCGAAGCGGACGGGGCCTACCGGCTCGACGTCGAGGCGGATCGCGTCGCGTGGTGGTCGAAGCCACCCTGAATTGAGACCCCGTCCCGCACCCCAGTCGACGGCGAATCGACAGGGGGTGGCACGGATCGTGTCCGCCGGCAACCGCCGTTATTGCAGGCACTTGGGCGGGTGGCGGGCCAGGGCTCGCCCGCCGGTTGAGGTCGAGATCGGGCTCGGTCGCGGTCGATCGGGCGCATCCAGTCGACAGCCAGTCGACTGACTCGGTGACCAACCCCTCGCTATCTCCTTCGGCGACGGTCCCGGGCAGCCCGCGGTGGGCGTGCCGGGGGGCCGCGCCGGAGCAGGCCAGGCGTGAGTTCCCTCCTCAACCCCGACGAGCTGATCGACTCGCAGGTCCCGCGCCTGTCCGTCGACAGCGCCGGGGGCGGGCGGGCACCGTCGAACGAGTTGATCGACGAGACGCTCCGGGTGTTCCAGCCGCACAGCGCCGAGGCGCTGACGCGGGATGACGCCCGGGAGATCGTCCACAACATCGCTGCGTACCTGAGCCTGCTCGCCGAATGGGACGCCGACAGCACCGACGCGGCGGCGCCCCCGAACCGGGAGGTCGGGTGATGGCCACGCCCTTCGGCCCCGACCCCGCCGTGTTCCAGATCGTCACCTTCCGCGACGTCCGCGACGCGATCCCCTGGCCAGAGGCACCGACGTACCGCCAGCTGGTCGACCTCGTGGCGCCCGAGCGCCCGCCCGTGCGCGTCGACGTCGTCGAGCAGGCGCGGAAGAAGATCGACCTGATCGACCGGTTCGAGCGGCTCCTGCCTGCCCGGGCCCATCCGGACGACTGGACCCTGAGCAACCCGACGTGGCGTTCCTTGGAGCGCGCGCACTGGATGGGCGTCGACGACGCCGAACGTGCCGCTGCCCTGGCGGCGAAGGCGAATGACCTCCGGGCCAACGCGACGAAGCGCGCGAAGGGGTCCCTGCCCTGCTGGAGCCCGACGGTCTACCGGACGGGCGCGACGCGGGGATCGTCCGGCGTGCTGTTCGTGACCTGCCTCGTCCTCGACTACGACGACGGCACCGCGCCGGCTGACGCGCTCGCTCCGTGGCTCCGGTGGCCCCTCGTCGCGGCGTCGACCTGGTCCCACGGCGTCGAGGCGCCCCGGTTCCGCGTCGTCCTTGCCCTCGAGGAGCCCGTCCCCGTCGAGGGGTGGGACCGGGCGTGGCGCTGGGCCGCCGAGCGATCGGTCGGCGAGATCGACCCGGCCTGCAAGGACCCGGCTCGGATGTACCTGCTGCCGGCGGTTCCTGCCCCGGGCCGCCCCTACTTCCGGCTCGACCACGATCCCGGCGGACGGCTGCTGCGGATCGACTGGGAGACGTTGTCGCCGGCCCGGACGGGAGCGCGCCCGAAGCCCGCAGGGCGCGGAGCCGGCGCGCCCCGTCCGGGTCCGCGCCGCGTTGTGCGGGCTCGGCCCGGACTCGGGCGGCGGCGTGCTCGTCAGATGCTCAACAACGAGCGCGGGGCTCGGGAGCGGGCCGCCGAGTACGTCGGCGCGAAGCTCGTCAACGGTCGGGCCGAGGAGATCGCCTGCCCCGGCTGCGGTCGCGAGTCCGCCTGGTTCTACCTGGAGCCCGGACGGCAGACGACGGCGACCTGCGACCACAAGAACTCGTGCGGCTGGTACGGCTTCCTCGACCAGCTGCTCGACGCCCACGGAGGTGGCGATGTCGGCTGACTGGGAGGCAGAAGTGTGTGGTGTCGAGGCCGAGGAGCCGGACATCGCCGTCCTCGAGCGGCTGGAGCGCAAGGGCGACAAGACGGACAAGGACACCGGCGAGGTGACGCTCGGCAAGCCGCTGCCGACCCTGCTGAACGTCAGCATCATCCTGCGCGAGGACGATCGGTTCGCCGGGCGGGCGTCGTTCGACGAGTTCAAGCAGCAGGTCCACCTCGACGGCGAGCCGCTGACGGACGAGGCCGAGACCGGCCTGACCCTGCAGATCGCCGAGATCTACGGGCTCAACGCGAAGACGACGATGGTGCGGGAGGCGCTCGTCCACGTCGCTCGGGAGGCCGGGTTCCACCGCGTGCGCGAGTACCTGGACGGGCTCGAGTGGGACGGCACCCGGCGCGCGGAGGGCTGGCTGTCGACCTACCTCGGCGTCGAGGACACCCCGCTGCACCGGGAGTACGCGCTGCGGTTCCTGATCGGGGCCGTCGCTCGGGTGCTGGACCCCGGGTGCAAGGTGGACACCACGCTGACCCTCGCCGGCCCCCAGGGCGCCGGGAAGAGCACGACCTTCTCGATCCTCGCGGTCCGCCCGGAGTGGTTCTGCGACAGCGCCCTGCACTTCGGCAACAAGGACGCCTACGAGAACCTCCGGGGCGTCTGGCTCTACGAGCTCGCCGAGCTCGACAGCCTGCGGCGCTCGCGCTCCAGCGCCATCAAGGCGTTCCTGTCCGCGCGGATCGACCACTACCGGCCGTCCTACGGGCGGAACAAGATCGAGGTCCCCAGGCAGAACGTCTTCGTCGGCAGCACGAACGAGGAGGAGTTCCTCAAGGACACGACGGGGTCGCGCCGATTCTGGCCCGTCGCCATCGTGCGCTGCGACCGCGACGCCCTGCTCCGGGACCGCGACCAGCTGTGGGCCGAGGCGGTCATGCACTACCGGGCCGGGGAGCCCTGGTGGCTGTCGCCGGACGGGGAGCGCGCGCGGGTCGAGGCGTCCGAGCGGTTCCGCGAGGTCGACGCCTGGGAGCAGCCCATCATCGAGTGGCTGAAGCGGCAGACCGGTCCGTTCAGCGTGGCGGACCTGCTGGACGGCGCGATCAAGAAGGAGACGGCCCACCAGGCGCGTGCGGACACCATGCGGGCGGCCGGGATCCTCGCTCAGCTCGGCTACTCGAAGAAGCAGCGCCGGATCGGGGGGCGCCGGGCGATGTTCTGGTGGCGCTGGACCGGGTCGGACGAGGGGGGCGACCCGTGACCGGGCTCGGCCGTCCACTCCGTCAGCACCCGATCCACACCTCGGCGACACCTGTGAGGACGCTTTGGGAGGGGGACGGCGCGGTCATCCCGGTGCCCGTCAGCACCGTCAACACCTCGATCGACGCTCTCACGGGCGACACCTTGAGACCCTCGCGATCGTGGATCAGAAGTTCTCCGGGCGGTGTGGACGGTGTTGACACCCAAACCGCTGGCCCGGGAACTGCCGCTTCATTGCCCGATTGTCGCGTCGCGGCGGGCGGCCACACCCCGTCCTCACCCGTCCTCACCGTCAAGACCACCCCACCCCCCCGAAGCCCGCACGTTGTCGCAGCAGCGCGGGTGGAGGGAGGCCCGAACCGGCAGTCGGCCCCGGCGCCGGGCGTCTCGGGGAGCAATGGGGCTCCCCGAGGCGTAGGGGCTTGTTGGCGGGGTCGGGGGAGCTGGGGATCAGCGACTGGAGACCGCCGCCTCTGGGAGGCGGCCGCACTCGGACGCGTTCGCTGCAGGCGGTCGCCGTTGACTGATTGATCAACGGCTGCCGTTGACTAATCGATCAACGATCTCTACCGTCGGCCGCATGAGCTTTGGAGAAGTGCTTCGCCGCTATCGAACGTCTGCTGGACTCTCCCTCCGCGAACTGGCGCGCCGGGTCGAGGTGGATCCAGGACACATCTCCCGCCTCGAGCGGGGCTCGACTCCACCGTCAGACTCTCTGCTTCGGAAGCTCGGAGCCGCTTTGAGTATCCCCCTTGAGGAACTACTGCTCCTTGCGGGGCGCGTTCCACCAGAACTCCAGCGCCTCGCAGAGCGACGGCCTGCAGCGGTCGCGGAGGCCGTACGAAACCTGGCTGTCCTTGTCGCGGCGGAACCAACCGTGGCCTACGGGGCCCCGACCTTGGTCGGACCGGGTGAGCGCGCGATCGAGGACGGCTTTCCGTTCGAGCATCTGAGCGATATCGCGGAGGTCGAGAGTTGGCGGAAGGAGGTATGGCGGCCCGTCTACCACGTTCACAAGTGGTGGGCGAAGCGACTCGGCTCGGTGTTCAGGGCGGCTGTCCTAGGGGCCTGCGTGCCTCGAGGGTCAGCGATCATGGACCTCTTCTACAACCCCGTGAAGCTGCCGAGCCCGGTCATCTTCGACCCTTTCATGGGCAGCGGAACGACCGTCGGCGAGGCCCACAAGCTCGGCTGCACCGCCATCGGTCGGGATATCAATCCCGTAGCTCATCGCTCGGTGCGCGTAAGCCTCTCACCCCTCTCCAGAGCCAACGTCCTGGAAGCATTCGACCGGGTCCGGGAGGCGGTCGAAGGGAGACTGCTGGCGATGCACAGAAGCACCGACTCTGGAGGGAAGCGCTGCGACGTCCTCTACTGGTTCTGGGTGAAGCACCTGCCGTGCCCTGACTGCCACGAACGGGTCGACCTGTTCTCAACCCGGGTTTTCGCGAAGCACGCCTACGTCAAGAAGTACCCGAGGGTGCACGTCTGCTGCCCGGACTGCGATGAGGTCTTCGCCTGTCAGTTCACCGACAAGACGGCGCGCTGTCCTACCTGTGAAGCGGAGTTCGATCCGCACGATGGACCGGCCAACGGCTCCAAAGCGACCTGCAGCTCCTGCAACACGACCTTCCCGATCGCGAAGAGGGCACAGCAGGTCGGGGCCCCTCCCCCCCACCGTCTCTACGCGAAGCTGGTCCTGACATCGACGGGCAAGAAGGAGTACTTGCGAATCACAGCGGATGATCTCGCCTTGTTCGCCAGCGCGGAGCGCGAACTTGCTCAGCGGGGTGGCGCAGGTGTTCCAGAGGTGGCGATCCGTGCCGGCCACAACACGCGGCAGGTTCTCAACTACGGGTACACTCGATGGGACGAGTTCTTCAACGCGCGCCAGCTGCTCGGGATCTCCCTCCTTGCCGACGCCATCCGAGAGCGTGCACTCGGCCCGGAGCGGGAGGCCCTTCTTCTGCTCCTCTCGGGTGTTCTGGAGTTCAACAACCTGTTCGCCAGCTACAAGGGCGAGGGCACCGGGGCTGTGCGGCACATGTTCTCCCACCACGTGCTCAAGCCGCAACGAACGCCGATCGAAGCGAACCTCTGGGGTACGCCCAAGAGCTCGGGTTCATTCTCGACCCTTTTCGAACGGCGGGTTCTCAAGGCGATCAGCTACAAAGCCGCCCCGTTCGAGGCCCGCGTCCGGCGGAACACGAAGGGCAAGAAGTCCGGGGACAAGGTCTTCGCACTGTCTCCTCCGATGGGTCGGGTCATCCGTGACCAATGGCCTCCCGGGGGGCTACCACCTGGCTCTATCTACGTCTCGTGTGGCGACTCAGCCCGGACGGACATTCCCGACTCCTCGGTTGATGCAGTAGTCACAGACCCCCCGTTCTTCGACAACGTCCACTATTCGGAGCTGGCGGACTTCTTCCATGTCTGGCAAGCGCTCTGGTTCGATGACGAGACTGCTGCATTGACCACTCGGTCGGCCGCTGAGGTTCAGGACACGGACTCGGCATCGTTCGCCAGGAAGCTCGGGGATGTCTTCCGCGAGTGTAATCGCGTTCTCAAGTCGAACGGGCTGCTGGTGTTCTCGTACCACCACTCTCGCGAGGACGGTTGGTCCTCGGTTGCCGACGCCGTCGTCGATGCTGGGTTCTCCTTCGTTCAGGCACAGCCTGTGAAGGCCGAGATGTCGGTCGCCTCTCCGAAGCTCGCAGCGAAGTCCCCGATCGACCTGGATGTGATGCTGGTCTGCCGGAAACGCGCACAGGACGGCCGAGCTGCTCTCGACGCCTCAGACGCCGTCATTCGAGCCGGAGAGGTCGCCGAGGCCAAGGTCGCGCGTTTCAATGCCACCGGGAGAGAGCTCTCGCACAACGATGTTCGCGTCGTGCTCTTCAGCCAGCTACTAGTCGAGCTCTCCGCAGGCCGTGAACCAGAGCAACTTCGTGACCTGCTTGGCCCGGCGATCGGCGACGCGGGCGGGATCGCTGAGGCACTCTGGCGCGAGCAGGCGGTGGTCAAGCCGGAGAAGCGGCAACGGGACCTGTTTCCCACCCAACCGACTACTCCAGGTGAACGCCGCGCTACGTCGCCCTGAGCTACTTCACCCGGAAGACGTCGAACCGCAGGACGCGTCCCCCGTCGGTCGCGGCCACCTTGTCGACATCGACGTGCCCCTGGTTGTGCAAGTCGATGGTGTAGCTCCGTACCGTGTCGGCGGCGATCTCCCTCTCCAGAGTCTCGATCTTGATCAACCGGGGGTCGGCGATGTTCCAGGATGCCGGGACGATCAGGCGACAGCCCCCGAGTCCGGCCGGGTAGAGCGAGAGCGGGTGTGGGAAGACGTACATCTTCCGGTTTCGGATGAAGCCGTCCGCGTAGGACCCGAACTCATGGATCGCGACATTCACATGGCCGTCCGCGACGGCGTGGTCGCAGTTGATGAAGTCGGTGTGCGCGATACAGAGCGAGTGTACCGGCCTGGGCTGCGCGCCCTTCCCCGTGTACAGGAAGAACACGAGGAAGATGTCCTTTCCCTCCTTCCGCCCCGAGGGGATCGTGCTGTTCGAGTCGTAGTCCTTCCGCGCAGGCTTGCCCTTCGAGAATGACAGGGATTTGACCTCGTACCCCTCGACGGGCTGGCGCTGCCTGCTGCCGACCCAGAAGTCCGGGTAGCTGTTCCTGCCCTGCTGGTCGAATGGCAGCCCGATGGCATTGAGTCGGTCGATCAGCCAGTCCTGGGGGAAGTACTCCTTGTCGTTCGGGCTCCGCGGCGTCATGGCGACGCCACCAGCGGCGGCCGCTGCGGCGGCCACAAAGAGATCGGTGCAGTGGGTGTTCCGGGAGGGCACGGCAGTCTCGTTTCGGGTGGGCGGACTGCGTGACTTCTACCCGGACCACCGCGACTGCACAAGGCGGGCCAGATCGGGCAAGACCGGCTCCCGGCATGGGCAGACGTGGGTCGAGCTTCACGCGGAGAGGCCGAGTGCAGCTCGAAGCGGCGCCGGTGGCGCGCAGACCTCCCAGCCGACAGGAACTCGTCTCTCGACCCAGATGCCACCCTCGGCGTTTTCTCCACGCGCCAACTCCCAGCGGGGAGTCTGTACGCGGGCCACCTCGATGCTCCTCGTGGGCACAAGGCGGAACCCGCGGGGATCGGTGCGGCTGGTCGACCTCGCAACGATCCAGTCCTGAGCTCGAAGAATCTGAGCGACGCCGACTGCTCGAATGCCGATGATCTCCCCGTCTCCGCCCGTCGGAGCCTTGAAGATCTTGGCGGTGGTTCCGAATGGCACCAGGTCGTCCCTTGCGAGATACGCCAGGGTGTCGAGCACCGTTTGGTGCGCCAGAGAACCGTATGCCTCGACGACATCGACCAGTGCGCTAAGGATCTCGCGGCTCAGAATCCCGGAGTCGTCGGAGCCGTGAGCGATCTCATTCCGACGATCGGCGAGCAGATCGATCGCAGCGGCGACGCCTCGGACGATTCCGCCGAGCGGCGACCCGGACACCAGTTCCTCCATCTCCTCATCGAACCCCGGACCAGGGAACTGAATCTGGAGGCGGGCCAAGAAACTCCGGGCAGCCCCGTCCCTGAAGTTGGTCGTGTGCTCCTCGAACACGAGTTCGTTCAGCCGGTACGACTCAGGCCTTTGCAGGCACTTGCCCAGGTTCTCGATCATCGAGGCAGCATCGACCTTGTTGAGCCACCGTCGTCGTCGCCGCTGCCCGAGAACTCGAAGGGTCAAGTCGAGGTTGTTCTCGCGAACACGCGCCGGGAGCCGATCGTAGGGGGTGAGCAGGTGCAGGACCCCGGCGAATGAGGACGCCAAACCGACGAATAGCGCCTCAAGCGCTCCATACGACTCCACGATGGCCCCGCGATAGGAGGCCAGCCTCCGCTCGGCTGCTGTCGGCATCTGGCACCCCGCTGCCTGAGCAACGGCCGCAAGGCGGCTCGCTTCCTGGTCGACGACACGGCTGAAGGCCAGGTGCTGCCGGGCCGCGCTCAGCCTCCTCTCGAACTCAAGGTGAACTGCGAGCATGGGAGGGCATCAACTCCGAGGCGAGTCAGTCGATGAAGGTCAGCAGGAACTGGTCGAATGCCTCGTCCCTTCTCGCCACGTCGCTCGCGTTGACTTTCCGACCATCGAAGACGTCGTAGTTGGCGTCGTAGAATGCGGAGATCTGCTCTCGTATCTCGGCCGCCTTGGCCCTGAGCATCCCAGCGTCCTGAAGATGGGAGCTGAAGCCGTGCATGACCGGATCGTAAGCCACTAGCGTCGGCCGCCTCACCCACTGACGCTGCCCCTGCCGGTCTCGCCATAGCCAGAACGCTCGCTCGCCGAGAACGTCCTCAACCAGCTTGATGGTCTCCTCGAAGAGGCTCTCAAGCTGAGCAAGGAGGTCCGGCGACCACTCGTTCGCGCTCCGCAGGAAGCGATCCAGGAAGCGGTCGAGGCGGCCGCTCTTCGCAAGCCGCGCTCGTTGCCGGTGTGCGAAGAAACGAAGGACCCACTCGACATCAGACATCCGCTTGAAGTCGTCGGTCTTCGCGCGCTCTGCGGAGGGCTCTCCGGTTTGCTCCTCGCTGGGCTCCGGAACTGGTATGCCCCACAGCCTGCACAAGCTCGCGTTCCGAGACAGCTTGATGCACAGCCGGTTCATCGGACCCGGGTACAGTGCGTTCCTGGTCTCCTGGGCGGAGAGATCGATGCCTCCCGAGTTGATCCGCTCGAAGACCAGCTGCTTGAGACGCTGGGCTTCCCGGGGGTCCTTCGCGGTCTCGTACAACAGCACGACCGAAGACAGGTAGCGACGGTCGATCCCGCGCCTCACCTGCTCGGGCAGCGTGCTGTAGGTCCGGCCGTTGAGTTCCGACCACTCCTCGAGCCCCACAAGCGTCAGCCTGTCCTCGTAGAACTCCTCGATGGCCGTGAGACGCTGGAGACCGTCCATCACCTCGTAGTGGCTGTACGAGTCCTCGTAGAGGAAGATCGGCGGCACGGGCACGTTCATGATGAACGACTCGATGAGGCGCGACTGCTTCTCAGCCGGCCAGAGTCGCCGGCGCTGGAAGTCGGGACTGAGTTCGTAGTTCGTGCTCTTCACCAGATCGGGAACGGTGTTGAGCGGGTATCGGCCTTGCTCGGTGACGATACGGACCTCGCCGCGAACGTACTTGGCGTCGATCTCTCCGTCGCTGACCTCCCGGCCCGCTTCCTCCTCGAATGCGTCCCAGTCGAGCAGTTCGCCATCAAGGAGCTCCGCCATCATCTCTCCAATCGCGTGCTAGCGGGGTCGCCCCGGCGATTCATCGCTCCACGTTGCCTCAGGGTCCGAGCGTATCAGCCCTGGACGGCAGAAGGCACAGGGGCGGCCAGCTCGGTCGGCGCGTTCTGGGACCGACCAGAAGCTACTGGAATTGCCCCCGCGGCGCCCCCGGCCTTCTGCCCCCGCGATTGGCGGGTGGACGGCGCTCGGCGGGCATGACCCTTCTGCCCCCCCTCCGCTGACGCTCAGACGACCGGTACTGGATCGGTACCCGGTCGCGTCACCTCCTACTGCGGCGGCCCGTCCGGCCCGCCGAAGATCGAGCCGGCGAGTCCGAACCCGAGGTCCGACTCGATGGCTCCGAGGACCTCGGCGCGATCGAGCTTCTGCTCGTCATCGCTGCGGTCCCGAAGCGCGGCGACGGTGGGATGCAGCAAGCGGAGCATCTCCTGCTCGAAGTCGTAGCCCCAGTCGGTCTCGGCAACCTCCGCCGGGCCGAGCTCGAGCTGGCTCGGGTGGACGCCGCCCTCCTCGGGCAGCGCACGCTCCATCTTCGGGAACTCCAACCACAGCGGCCCGTCGTAGACCTGCCAGCTCGCGGCAGCAGGGTCGGCGAGTTCGTCGAGGAGGTAGCCGAGGTGGTCGTCGTCCTCGGCCTGGATGAGGGCCGAGCTGCCGTCCTGCCACTTCACGAGATAGAGGGTCATCGGGCGGGGAGCCTACCCGGCCGGCGAACTCGTAGGAACCGGTTTGGTTCCTTCGAGCGCCGACGGCTCCGCTGCCTGGATCGGCCACTCCCCCGCCTCCCGCAGCCGGCGCCGCAGCGTGTTCCGGCTCACGCCGAGGATCCGCGCCGTCTCCTTCAGCGACCGCCCCTCCTTGAGCAACGCCAGCGCCGGTCGCAGATCCATCTCGACGCGGGGCCGCCCGCAGTGCTTGCCGGCGGCCTGGGCCCGGCGGACGCCGGCGATCACGCGCTCGCGGATCAGATCGGCCTCGAAGGCCGCGAACGCGGCGATCATCGCGGTGAACAGCCGGCCCGCCGGAGTGGTCGTGTCGAGGCCGGCGTCGCGCAGGGACACGAACTCGACGCCGTGCTGCGTGAAGGTCTCCAGCAACCCGAGCGTGTGCTGCAGGGATCTCCCCAGGCGGTCGAGTTTCCACACCGCGACCAGGTCGACCTTGCCGGCCTGCACGTCGGCCATCATCCGGTCCAACCCGGGGCGGCTGTCCTTCTTGCCCGACACCCCCTCATCGACGTAGACGACCGGCTCCCAGCCCCGCATCGCGGCGACCTGGCGGAGCTCGTCGAGCTGCAGGCCGACGTCCTGCCCGTGGTTCAGCGTCGAGACGCGCGCGTAGAGGGCGGCGCGGATAGGGCGGGTGGTCATCGGACGCCTCCCGCCGCGCGGCGTTCGAGGGCGCCGCGGACCAGCGCGTGCAGGTGGTCGCGGTGCCGCGCGACGAAGCCGTCGAGGTAGTCCAGATCCACGCCGGGGGGAGGCCGGGAGCGGAGCACCGCCGCGGCCGCGTCCAGCACCCGGTCGGCCCGGTCCCTGGGTGCCGCTGCCCGTCCGATGGCTCGTCGGCGACGGTCGATCGCGTCGAGGAGCCGTGTGCTCGGATGCTCCTGGCGCCGTCCCCTCGGAGGACGCGCCTCCCGGAGGAGCGCGTCGAGTGCGTCCAGCTCCGCGACTTCGGAAGCCTCGACGACAGCGTTCGGCAGCGCCTCGAGGTGGGCGGCGAGCGCCGCGTGCCGGGCGCTGCTCGGCCGTCGCGCCTCCAGCGCCCGCCACGCCTCCACCCACTCGCCGAGCGTCGTTCCCCGAAGCCGCGTCCCCGGCGTCGACCAGGCGCAGTCGGCGCCCTCGCACGTCGAGCAGGCGTGCCCGCACGACGCCCGGGCCTCAGCGCTCCGCTCCAGGGCGTCGGCGAGTTCGGCCCGCGCCTGAGCCAGCTCCGCCTCCAGCCGCGAGACGTCGGCCTGCGCCCGCTTCGAGCCCCTCGCCTTCGAGCGCGCGGCAGCCAGCTTCCGCTCCAGCTTCCCGATCTGCTTCTGCTCCTCGCTCGGCTTCAGCTTCAGCCCCAGCACCTTCGTCACCAGCACCGCGATCGCCGGCAGCAGGTGCCCCGTCGCGTGGCCGAGATCCTCCCGGGCGCTGACGTACTCCTCGCTGTGCCCCTCTCCCATGCGGCCGTCGAGATGGCTCAGCTCATGGCAGGCGACGCCGTGGAGGAACGCGGCGATCGCCAGCGGGCGCTGCTTGTGCGCCTTGACCACCTGGGCGAAGCGGTCGGGGTGCAGGTAGACGACGTTCATGCCGGAAGCGGAGCTCGTCGTCAGTCCGATCAGCTCGTCGTCGAGGACGAAGCCCGGCTTGAACCTCCGGCGGATGCGAGCCTCGGCGGCGACCAGGCGCAGGGTCGCGTCCCACGCGGTCAGGTGGGGGATCCAGCGCTGGAAGCCCCTCTTGAACCGTCCGGCCTTCCGGCGGTCGTAGTTGCGCTTGCTTATCCGGAGCCCCGCGAGCCCGCCGAACGGGTTGCGCTTGCCCTTCCTGCGCCGCTCGCCCTCCTCCGTCGCCGGGGCCAGCGCCAGGATCTGCTCGCCGAGTCGCGTCGTGCCGGCCGCCTGGACCAGCCCACCGCCCGCCGCGCTCAGCGCGATCTCGCCGACGCGGGCCATCGCGCCTTCGAGGGCCGCGACGTCGTGCTCGTCGAGGGTCTCGCCGGCCTCGGCACGGTCCAGCGCGCGCTCCACCCAGCTCGTGATCGACCGCCGCCCCTCGTCACCACCGGACGCCGACCACGCCTCGTCGGCCGCGGTCAGCAGGTCCCGAAGCTGCCGAGCGGCGTCCGCGGGGCTGCTCGGGGAGGCGATGTCCGAGGCCACCGTGCCCGCTGGCAGCATGAGCCCCGGCGGCAGGACGGGCCCGCGGGTCGGCGTGTCTTCCGCTCGCCGCGCCTTCGTCCCGGCGGGCGCCGCGGACGTCACTTCGGGCTGCACGCCCGGCTCCTTCACGCGCTCGGCGTAGAAGTCGGCGATCCCACCCGCAGCCTCCGCCAGCGCCCGCTGGAACGTCTCGTCCGCGAAGGCCTCGGCCGCCAGATCGGCCAACTGCTGGGCGCCGCGGCGCTCGCGCTCGTCGTCGGAGTCGGGCGCGTAGACCTCGTCCTCCATCGACCGGCCCACGCTCTCGTTCTCGCGCTCGACCTCGTCGACCAGGTCGCTGAACGCCCAGCGCGCCCGGTCCTGCAGGGCGTCGCGCGCCGCGTTGAAGGGGTAGCCGCGCCCGCCGGGCCGAACGTCGGTGACCAGGTCGACGACGACATCGGCCTTGAGGTTGCCGCGCTGGGACGGCGCCTTGAACTGGTAGAGCCCTCCCTACGGGACACGCCCGCAATACGAGGTCGATATCGAAGCGCCGGAGGTGCGGCGACCTCGACACAAGACCCGCTCGGAGGACCTGACGCCGGAGTACCGACGCTGGACGAAGCGGGACAAGGCGAGGCGGGGTCCCAGGCCGGCGCTGCCGGGGTCCGCGCCGTAGGGCGCCTGCCACCCTCGTCCTCCGGGCTCAAGCCCGCTCTACGTCCAGAGGTCGTCCTCAAGGACCTCCCGGTCGTCCTCCTGCGGAATCAGGAGCAGGCCCGGCGGGGCTACGGACCCGCTGGGGAACTGGGTCCGAGCGACCTCCATCTCGTGGGCGAGCCCCCGCGACAGCTCGTTGAAGCGGTCGCCGATACGCTCCAAGGGCTCGGGCAGACAGAGCAGCCGAAGGAGACCGACTGCGTGGGGAAGCAGCTGCGCATCGTGGGGAGCCTCAAGGCCGCGAATCTCCAGGTAGGCCGGCGTCCATCCCGCCTCCGAGTCCGCCGGGTCGCAGTCGCATAGCTGCTTCATCTCGTGGATGGCGGCGCGCTTGAACTCGGCGTGCTGCTCCGCAAGGGGGGGCGGTACTCGGAAGACCTCGCCCCCCAGTCGGCGCAGGGACTGCGCGTGCAAGAGGCAACGGCTGTTGAGTCGGAGACCGAGGCTGTTGCAGATTCCGAGGAGGGCGACGGTCGCCGCCTCAACCGCGACTCCCGTGGGGGCGGCGTACCCTTCGCCGTCCTCGTTCCATGCCCGGAGCTGGAGCACGGTCGTGAACTCGCGAACGGCACCGGGAGAGCAGCGCGTTGCGGTTACGAGGTTGCGGTCCGGTGCCACCCTCGTGCCGCGGTACTCGATGATCGCGTTGCGCGCTTGGTTGTGCCAGTTCTGCGGGCATGCCGCCTTGTTCTGGAGCGCCGCGCTGGTGCCCTTCGCCTCCACCAGAGCGAGATGCCAGTCGTCAGGACCCGGACCCTTCCTGAGCGCCATGTAGTCGGGCATGAGCCTGGAGGGGTTGGTGGGGTCTTCCGATGCGGTCAGATCGCCCGGGGGCAGCGGAGGCGGCCATGCGGGGTCGATGTCGACCCTCTTCCTCTTGTTCGCGTAGAAGGCGCTCAGGGGAGCTACCCACTGGTAGCCGTCATGAGCCAGGTATTGCCGCGTCCCGCAGACACCCACCATCCACGACAGGAACCCGTTCCACTGACGGTCGCTCCAGGCGGCCCGCCGTCGCATCGGAAGGAAGTCCTGGTTCGTTGGCTGGTGGTGGTAGGGCAGGGTCAGCCTCGCCGGCCAGGAAACCAGCGGTGCGCCGGCCAGAGGCGCCAGACCAGGTAGCCAGTCAGCCACCAGGTGCGCCTGCATGTCGGTCGCGGTCATCGGGAGGGACGCCTCCGCAGCCGCGCCCACGTCCCAGAATCGTACTGCTGTCATCGCCTCCCCCTGCTCTGTTCTTGAGGTCGCCACCGGGCGGGGCTGCCCGCTCCGACCGAACCGACTACCTGTAGATCGCCGGCCTCCACCGAGGTGCTCCGAGCTCGACCGGGAGCGCTCGGACGATGGCGCGAAGCGCCTCCACCTCGCTGGTCACGTTGACCCAGACGTAGTCCCGGAGGGCACGAGGGACCGGGGCATCATCGAAGACCAGCGTGATGATCGCGAACTTGTCGGCCAGTTCGATCTTGCGGTGCACGGCCTGGTCCACCTCCCGGGCGAGCCAGCGTTCGTCCTCGAAGTTCCTGGTCACGAAGAACACCACGGCGCAGGACGCATCCATCCCCGCTGTGATACCCCGGTGGAGGGTCGTCCCCGCCGGCATGTCGTGCTCGTCAAGCCAGGGCTCATGCCCCATCTCACGAAGCACTTCGTGGAAGGGCCGCACGAGGGCCTTGTCGGCGGACCGGTGGCTCAAGAAGATCCGGGCCTCATCCTTGCCCGGGATCGCGGCGAGCGGGACTCCCGCCAACTCGCGGATCGCGGGGCTCGCCATCGCCGTCTGCTCTCGGAGGCGATCCGTCATCAACTCGGCGAACGGACGAACCACGAGCGAGACCGCCTTTCCCGCCGCCTCCGAGTGCTTGTAGACGCCCAGGGTGTGGCCGAACCCCCGGAAGTCGAGCTGGTCCCCAGCTCCAGAGCCCATCGAGGAGACGAGCTCCCAGAGCGCGCTGAGCTTCTCGTCCGGGTCAGCAGGGAAGACCAGCGGACCGCGCCCCCCGAACGTCCCCTCCGCCGACGACGCGAACTCAGTCCACCATCCCTCAGCGTCGAACTCGGGCAGCGCTTCGAGCACCCTCTGGCACGCCGGGTTTCGCTTCACCTCCGCCACGAGGGCGATGAGGTGGTGGTCCAGGTCGCTCTTGTCCGCGTGCACCGCAGCCTCGCGCGCCCGTCGGAACGCGGTCAGGTCCTTCACGATTCTGTTCGAGTCCGCCATCTCCAACTCCTCTACTCCAGCCGCAGGGTCGCCGAACAACTCGGGCAGGCCACGTCCCCGGCCCAGCCCTCGAAGAGCTTGAACCGCTCGTCGCAGGCGAGGCAGTGAACCGCAAGCATGTCGTCGGGGTCCGGGCCGGCGATGGGCCGTGGGCTCCGTCCCGAGTCGTCGCGCTCTACCGAAATCGAGACCGACACGAGGTCGCCCCGGCTCCTGCTTCCGCCGGAGAACGCCTGCTCCATCTCGTCCATAAACCCCATGAACATGGGCTCGACGATCTCGCGGTACGTCACCCGGATGACGTAGTCACGGTGCTCCTCGAAGAGGAAGTCCTGCCCTGCCGCGCTGTGGCTGCAGTAGGGACAGGCTCGATGATCGCCATCGTCATCGTCCGGGGCCTCCGCCAGCCCAGCGTCGGCGACCGCTCGGGATGCCCACCACGCCAAGGCGTCGGAGAACCGTGACTCGTCGCCCTTCAGCTTGAACTCCAGGGCACAGGCCGGGCACTCCTGCCGGAGATAGCCGGAGTCATCGACCGGCAGGCCGATCTCCAGCCTGACCGTGCTGTTCTCGTCCTCTGGCGCTGTCTTCTCGACTCGTGTCACGGGGACGCGACCCTGATGGCGAGATCGCCGAAGCTGACCTTCACTTCGGTGTCGAGCGCAACGACCTCCCCCGGGCCGAGCCTCCGGCCGGCGACCGTGGTTCCGTTCGTACTCCCCAGGTCCCGGACGAGCCAGCCTTCCGGCGTGGCGACCAGCTCCGCGTGCCGCCGACTCACGCTGTCGTCGTCGAGTTCGATGTCGGCGCCGACTTCGCCTCCGGCTCGGCCGACGAGGAGCCGAGTCCCCGTCAGGGGCCAGGTCATCTCGCCCGCCACGAGCACGAGATTCGCCGACTCGCGGGTCGGCACTGCTGCTTCCACCGCGCCGTCACGAGCAGGTCGCCGCGTGCGATCACCTGTCGAGGCAGTCGGGATCGGTGCCCCCAGCCCCTTGCGCTCAGCCATCCGAAGGCCCTCCTCGCAGTTCCTCGACCATCGCCTCGCGTTCGCTCCGCCCGAGCTCCTCACCGGCGGTGAGGCGATGCAACTCAGCTCCGATCCGTGCCGTCGCCCGCGGGTCCTCGATCTGGCCGACGAGGTCTGCGAGGCGGCGCGTCAGCCGAAGCTGGTCATCGGCATCCTCCGCAGCTGCCCGCAGTTGGGCCGTCCGGGCGAGCTCGACCCGAACGCGCAGGGCATCGACCGCGCCGTTCAACGCGTGCCGGTCCTGCGACGACGGACTGACGAGCCGGAGGTGGAGCGGGGCCGTGCAGGTCAACCCGTCCCCAGCGCGGACCGACAGCTTCCCGAACTCCTTGCTGCCCAACCCCGCTGCGAGCGCCGAGACGAGCCGCACCCGGAGCAGCACGACCCCGCCCTCGGACGCCGGGAGGGCAACACTGCGTCCCTCGACCGGAAGGGGCTGCACTCGAGGCTCCACCCGCCACGCCTCCACCAGCTCGAGGTCCCCCGACTCCAGCACGACCTCGACCTCGCTCGATTCCAGGACGCCCGTCTGCAGGGCCGCCAGCGTGCGCGGGACGAGCAGGTCCGGGTCGACGCCCACGAAGGACGGTCCTCCTCCCGCGTCGGCGAGCGCGCGCAGAAAGCTCGCGTCGTAGCCGTCCGCGCCCCCCAGTCCGATCACGGCTGCACGGACTCCCTGGCGCGCCAGCGCGTGGGCCCGCTCGACCAGCGGCGCCGTGTCGACCCGACGGCCCTCGGCGTTGGTGGGGTCTCCGTCGGTCAGAACCAGCAGGCGAAGTGGAGCCGGCTGGCGCGCCATCCACTCCTCGGCCGCGTCGAGCGCGAGGTCGAGTCGCGTCTTGCCCCCCGCCGCCAACGGAGCCAGCGGCGCCGTGATGTCATCACCGCCGGACGCCACCACCACCCGGTCGACCTCGCTGGCGAAGGAGAACACCGCGACCCGGTCGGCCGGCTGACACGCGGCGCAGAAGGCGGCCACCGCGGTGCGCGCGCGTTCCAGTCGGCCGCCCAGCATCGATGTGCTGGTGTCCACCAGCAGGGCATAGGACGTGCCCCCCGCGGCTGAGGGCAGGCCGGACACGGTCACGGCGAGCCAGTGCTCGCTCTCCCCGGTCGAGTTGGGCCGGTCCCACTCGGTGTCGACGCGCAGGGTCACGGACGGGCCTCCACGACCACGCTGTCCTCGGCTCCACGAACCACGAGGTTCCGTCCGGGGTTCGCCAGCACAGCCCGATTGACCGGGGCGAGGACGCGGCTCTGGACGAAGTTGCGGATGCCTCTGCCCCCCAGCGCCATCACGGCCGGGTGCTGGCAGAGCCGGCGACCGAGCTCGATCAGTGAGTCGTCGAAGCGCACGTCGACCGCGTACTTCTCCCGCGCCGAGTCGCCGATGCCCTGGAGGAACTTGCCGAGAATCCCCTCGATGTGGGCATCGCGAAGCCGGTCGAACGCGACGATCCGTTCCTCCCCGATCCGCCCGAGGAGTTCCGGGCGGCCAATCTTCAGGAAGTGCTCGCGAACCGCCTGCCGGTAGTGGTCGGCCAGGGTCTGCGCGTCGGCGTCGGGATCGACCGATGAGACGATGCGCTCGCTGCCATCGGGCATCCGCTCCCGGCGGGTCGAGCCGATGTTGCTGGTGAAGATCAGAAACGCCTGCCCGAAGTAGACGGTGTCGCCGAGCCCGTCGGTGAGTCGCCCGTCGTCGAGGATCTGAAGAAAGCGGTCGAGGATGCGCGGGTGTGCCTTCTCGACCTCGTCGAACAGGACCAGGCTGAACGGTCGCTCCTTCATCCGGTTGGTGAGCTGCCCGCCGGCCTCGTAGCCGACGTAGCTCGGTGGCGCCCCCGTCAGCCGCTCCGCCGCGTGCTCCTGGGCGTACTCGCTCATGTCGAAGCGCGCGAACGCGGTGGGGTCGTGGAAGACGAGCTCCGTGACCGCCTTCGCCAGCTCGGTCTTGCCTACGCCGGTCGGCCCGACGAAGAACAGCACCCCCTTGGGGCGGGGAGAGGGTCGCGCGCCGTCGAGCCCGACGCCGCCGCGGGCCATCGTCAGCACGTCCAGGACGGCATCGACCGCGGCGTCCTGACCGATGACCTGCCGGGTGAGCCGCTCGCGAGCCTTCCCGAGCACCTCGATACTCAGGCGCTCCCACGGGTCCTCCCGGGAGCCGTGGCGGAAGACGTCGAGAAGCTTCCGAGTCTCGCCGATCCCGATCTGCTCGTGATGCGAGGCGAGCCGGATGGCCTCGAGGTCCCAGAAGGCCATCCCGTCGGTCAGCGCCGCGAACGCGTCGAGCACGTCGGGGGGCGGCTGGTCCCCGCTGGTTCCGAAGAACCCGGGCCACTGGCGGCGCAGGAACGCCTCGCGCTCCGGCCGATCCGGCCGGCCGACTCCGACCACCTGGACCAGCGGGTGCTCGCGGTACAGCCAGGTCGGGATCTGTCCAAGAACCGGCGCCACCAGGAGCATCGCGTTCCGCATCCCTGCCTGCGGGCCGTCCGTGTGCCGAGCGGCCTCGTCCATGACCAGCTGCATGGTCACCAGGAGCCCCCGCTCGTCCGCCGGCTGCTGCTCACCGAAGACGCGGTCCGCCAGATCGATGACCACCGAGGAGGGGGCGGAACCCGCCGCCAGCACCCGGCGCGCCGAGGCGAGCGCCAGCTGTGGGGGGACGTGGAGTGGCGTCGCCGGGGCCTCCCGCGCCGTATCGGCGGCCGCAGCGGCTGCGCCGGGACGCCGCGGCATCTTGTACGCCCGTCCCTGGGGCGCAGGCGCGAGCTCCGGGTCCCGCTCCAGCTCCTCCCACCTGCTCCGCATGGGTCGCTCGGCGAAGGTGACGCCGTCGGTCTGGTTCCAGCGAGCCCGGAGCGAGTAGCCGGCGCTCTCCAGCGCCGCATCCAAGGCGTCGGCGAAGCTGAGAGGCACGCCGTCGTACATCGCGAGGTCGCGCACGCTGCCGTGCAGGACGATGTGCTTGCCTCGCCGGAGGTGCGAGACCACGTCACGGATCCATCGAGAAGTCGTCGTCATCAGCGCACCTTCGGGACCGGGCTGACGAGGTTCATCGCCAGGCGCTTCTGCTTCGGCGACCTCTGTTCGCCCGTGTGGAGGTCCGCCAGCCAGGCTTCGTTCATCTCCTTGACCATGTCGGCCGCCGCCTTCCCGACCGTCTGGAGCAGCGCGGCTCCGAGCGTCTTGGGCTTCTTGCGGGTGGGGGGCGCCCGCCGCTGCACCGCGCCGGGGTTCGCTCGCTTCGCCGCAGCCGCGACCTTCTCGGCCGCTTGCTCGCGGCCCCACTTGATCCCGTCGTACTCGAGCGTGAGGGGCCACCGGAGCTCGTCGAGGGGGAAGCGCCGCTGGAGCCTCGCGAGGACATCGTCGGCGACGGCTTTCGGGGCGAGAGCGGCGCTGTCGAGCTTCAGTCCGGCGGGCGCCGAGCGGCCGGAGATCGTCGCCCACTCCTTGACCGAGATCGGTCGGGCGCTGTGCCAGAGCCCGATGGTCGTCTCTGTCGCTCCCGTCGCCGCCTTGAAAACCGCGGTCGTTGGCCGGTGCAGCCGGTCGAGCGGGGTGAACACGAGCAGGTGCGCGATGCCGTTGCCGAGGTCGAGCGTTCGGGTGGCGCCGGCGCCGCGGGGGTAGAGCCGGGTCAGGAACGCATCCCGCACGCGGCCAAGGCCCACCTCGTCGCGGGCGTTGATCTGGTCGAGGAAGTCCGCCCAGTCCGGTGCGGACCACTGCGGACCGCCGAGCGCGGCGACCCACGCGCCGACCCTCGCGATCTCTTCCTGCTCGCTCAGGGCGGCGGCCTCAACCTCCGGCAGGAGTTGGCCGGCGCGGCGGATGAGGGACCGCTCGCTCAGCCCGTGCTCGCGGGCGACGTCGCCGGCCGACTGCATGAAGGCCCGCCACGCGGCAGCGTCGCCCCAGCGCTTCCCGTGACGGCGAAGGTGCCGGCGGAGTGCCGGGTCGAGGGGGGTCGGCTTGCCCTTCTCCTTGGCCTGTGGAGTCTCACGCCTGGCGGGTCGGGTCGCCTTCGGGCCGGCCGACTCGGCGGCAGGGCTGGAAGCTGCCGAGCCGGAACTGCGTTCGGTCGTCGGTGCACCGTTGGCCCGCGAGGGGGTTTCGGGCGCGGGCTGCGGCGGCACGCTTGCCGCAGGCATCCCCGGTGAGGTCACGGCTGCGAGCACGCGCGACAGCGGCCAACGCCGATCCGGCTCCTTGACGGTGCAGCCCCGGATCAGCTCGACGAGGTCGGGGGGCAGATCGCTCGGGAAGATGACCGACGCCGTCATGTGCTTGTGCACCAGCTCGGCCATCGTTCCGTCGAACGGGAGGCGCCCGGTCATCAGCTCGAAGACGGTGCAGCCGAGGGCGTAGGTGTCCACCGCAGGGCCGACCTGACCGGAGAAGAACTCGGGCGCCGCGTAGGCGAGGCTCGCAGTCGAAGTGGCCTTCGCAGTCGCGCTCAGCGCTCGGGCGGTCCCGACGTCGCCCAGCTTGGGCGCATCCCGGACGAACAGGATGTTCGCGGGCTTCACGTCCCGGTGGATCCAGCCCTGCCCGTGCATGTGGATCAGGGCCTCCGCGACGGATCGGATCACGCCCCGGACATCGTCCGCGGGGAGACCGTCCGGCCACTCCTTGAGGCGGCCCGCTGCGTCACCGCCGTCGGCGAGCTCGGTGACCAGGCAGACATCGTCCTCGTCTTCCACGACCGCGCGGTACGTCAGGATCGAGGGATGGGACAGGCCCGCCAGGAGCGCGATCTCCCTGCGGTCCACCTCGGCGGTGAAGATCTTGACGGCGACGGAGGCGATGGGCTCGCCCCCGAGGAGCTCGTCGGCCTCCCAGACCACGCCGAAGCTCCCGCGTCCGAGGCGCCTGCCGAGTCGGTAACGTCCCGCGATCATGCGTCCCTTGCTCATCGTCCACCCCGCTCCTGTTTCGCAGCCGGACCGCCCGCGGGCAGGTCTTGCGCATTCCGCTGCCGTCGATTCGGGTCCTTGGACTCCCAGAACAGCTCTCCGGCTTCGATCCCGAACCGTTCGTTCAGATCCTGGTGAAGCGCCTCGAGCCTTGCCTCGGTCTCGTCGCAGCTCGTGTAGACGAGCCCGTCGTCCCCGCGCTCGGTGACGCGATCCGTGCCGTCGACGTCGTAGAAGACGTGGCCTTCGACGGGCACGTTGACGTCGACCCAGCGGTTGTCTGCCCGGACTGCCCGGAACGCGACCTCGCCTTGCAGGTCGGCCCCGATGAGCACCGCGTCGCTGACCTGGAATCCCTGCTTCCGCAGCCCGTCCTGTAGCGACTGGACGACGTAGGCGCGTCGCTCCTCCGCAAGCTGGCGATCCTGAGCCTCGGAGAGCGCCCGGTCGAGGCGCTCTGCCAGAGCCGCCGCCGCCTGTTCAGGGTCGGCCGCAGCGCCCAGCGCGTCGATGGCTGCCGAGACCTCCCGCACCTCGTCCCCCGACCAGGTCATCGCGACCTCGTCCGCTTCGATGCCGGCGATGCGGACCCGCAGCGCCCCCTGCGCGAGTTCGAGGCGAGTTCGTTGCTCTTCGGCGCCGGGATCGGAGGGCATCGAGTCCAGCCGACTCAACGCCTGCGCCTCCAATGCAGCCTCGCGCCGCAGCGCCTCCTGCTCTGCTGAGACCCGCGCCGCCTCGCGGTCCAGGTCTCCGCTGACGCCGCGAATCGACTTCGCCAGCGCGCGCAGCTCCTGGAGCGCCGAGCTCGCGGTCTCGGGCGACCGCCCGACAGAGGCGACGACCTCGTCGATGCGCGGCTCGACGTGTCCGACGGCACCGCCCCGCTCCGCCGTCCGGCTGCGCAGGTTCGCGATCTCTCGGCGAAGCTCGTCGGCCTCGCGCTGAAGCGTCCCGGTGAGCTCGTTCGTCTCACGGGCGCGAGCGCGCCTCCGCTCCTCGACCTGTCCCCGCGCGCGAGCGACACGCTGAGCCAGCCCGCGGACCCGTCCCAGCGCAGCTGAGATGGTCTCGGGCTCCTCCCCCGCGTCTCGGACCGTGCCTGCGATCCGTGCCTCGAGATCGGGGACGCTGTCGTCCAGTCGAGCGTCCGCCGCAGCCCTGCGCAGCTCCGCGACCTCGGACTGCAGTCGCGCCGACTCGGCTTGCAGCGCCGTTCGGAGACGGTTCGCGAGCGCAATCCGCGCCCGGCGCTCGGCCTCCTCGCGCCGACGCCGTTCCTCCTCGGCCCGTCGTCGGCGTTCCTCCTCCAGGCGACGGCGCTCGGCCTCGCGAAGGCGGATCTCTGCCGCCGTGGGTGACCCGCTCATGCCCAGATCCCTTCGTGTCCCGTGAACTGGATTCCTCGTTCCGCCGCGGCCTGCCGGAGCTGGGCGACGAACCCTCGGGTCGGGACGCCCGCCCAGAAGAGGTTGCTGTCGCCATCCAGGCGCACCTCCACACCTGCCCCCGGGTCGCTCAGCCGGCCCTCGATCTGGCGGTGGCGGTCGGAGAGGAGATGAATGCGCTGGTTCGCGGAGCCCCGCCAGAGCAGGTCGGCCTGCTGCTCGTGCTCGAATGGGCCGTCCACCAGGATGTCCGTGGCGGCGAGGAGGCGGTGCACGGCGGGGTCGGCAAGCTCTCGGAGCTCCGCCAACGGGAAGCCGCTGTAGACCATGACGCTGCGGTTTGCCGACCTCAGCAGCTCGGCGGTGGTCGCGAGCGCCGCAGCCTGTTCGAGCGGCTCCCCCCCGGAGAACGTCACCCCCTGATCGCCTGCCTCCAGCACGCGGGCCACCAGCTCTGCCGGGTCGAGTTCGAGAGCCGGGCCGGCATCCAGGATGGGGGTGGCGATGCAGCCGGGGCAGCGGCGCGAGCAGCCACGCACCCACACGACGGTGCGGGCTCCCGGGCCGAGGGTGCGGCAACCGTGGAGCATGTGCGCGACGCGAATCCTCGTCATCGTCGCCTCCCCGGAGGCTGGACGCTCGATGCCCTCCTGGTGGGGGGCCAAAAGGCCCGCGGACCCCGAGGCACGACAGAGTCCGTTCGGCGGGGTCCAGAACCCAGGGCCGGAAGGGTGGTCGAATCCATCAGCTTTCGCCCCCCCCAGCCGACACCGGCAGCACATCCCCCGCCCGTCCCGCGACCTCGATCGCCCCCGGCACGTCGAGCAGGAACCACTCGATCATCTCCCTTTGAGCCCAGGAAGGGAGGGCCCGCTGGAACTTCGACAGGCGGTACTCGGGCAGCCGGTCCCTGACCTCGGGCAGCAGCGTCTCCCATGCGGTCGCCGCGCCCAACTCCCGCAGCAGTTCGCGCCACTCGCCAGGGAGCAGGCTGTCGGCGCGAGCCCGGATCTTCAGGTTGTCCGCGGACACCTCCCAGCCCGTCCGATGAGCGATCGCGTGCCGCAGAGTCAAGTTCACCCGCCCCCCCGCGAAGGTCCACCAGGTGAGCTCGCCCGGCGCGAGGAGAGCGTCCGTCCCGTCCTGTAGGAGCGCGCCCAGCTCCTCCCGGCGAGCTTCGAGGAGCAGGCCGGCTTCTCCCGTCACGTAGGGGAGCGGCGCGGAGGACAGCAGCACGTCCCTCATCGCCTCGCAGAGCGGGCGGCTGAGCACCTGGGGGACCGCGCTGAGCCAGCTCGGCTTGCGCCCCCTCGGTGCCGGCTCGACCAGGACCCGTCGCTCCTTCTGGTTGATGTGTGCGGCCACCCAGGCCCGGCCGGCCAGGAGGAACGAGGACCGGTGCTCTTCGAGCGTGTCGACGAACTGCTGCTCCAGAGTCCCCAGCTCCCGCCCTTGGGGCGTCACCACCAGGTAGGACTGGGGACTCGAGAAAACTGAGTAGAGCTCCATGAAGTTCTTGCGGCCGTAGACCTTCTCCGCGCGGTCCCCCATCGCGAGCCGGCCCGCGTCTGCGAACAGGTAGTCCTCCGCGATCATGTGCCGCACGACCTCGTCGAACTCCTCCTCACCGATGCCCGAGAAGTCAGGCACGCGGTGGAGCAGCGACCACGCCTCGTCCGGGGTCACCGCACCCTGCGCGAGCGTCAGCGCCAGCAGCTGGTGGACCAGCACCGGCCAGCACCTGTCATCGAGTCGCACCGGCTCGACCCAGGAGGTGCGTGCGAGCTGGATCAGCGCAGCGGCCTGGAGGATTGCATCGGCGCTGGTGCACAGGAACGTCGTGTTCGCCACGGCATCGGCTCGGCGACCCGTCCGCCCCATCCGCTGCAGGAAGCTCCCCACCGACGAGGGAGCTTCGACCTGGAACACCCGGTCGAGATCTCCGACGTCGATCCCGAGCTCCAGCGTCGACGTGCAGAGGATCGCCGTGTTCCGCCCGCGCGCGAAGCGCTCCTCCGCGGCCTGGCGCGTCTCCAGGGCGACGGAGCTGTGGTGCACGAACACGTCGATGCCCGAGCCGCGCATTCGGGTGGCGACCTCCTCCGTGCCCGCCCTCGACTCGCAGAACACGAGGCTCTTCTGCCCGAGCGCGAGCCGGGTCACGTCCGCGGCGACGTCCAGCGTGTCCTGGCAGTAGCGAACCTCGATCCGCCGCTCGGCGCGCACCTTCGGAGGATCCACGACTTCGCCGCGGCGCCGCGAGGACCCCGACAGCCAGGTCAGGATCGCCTCGGGGTTGCCGACCGTGGCGGAGAGCCCGACCCGCTGCAGGTCGTGGGGGCAGAGGCCGGCGATCCGTTCCACGACCGACATCAGGTGCGCGCCCCGGTCGGTCCCGGCGAGCGCGTGTACCTCGTCGATCACCACCATCCGCAGGTCCGCGAACAGGACGTGTTCGGCCACGCGCGCCGAGGCGAGCATCACCTCCAACGACTCGGGCGTGGTCATCAACAGCTCGGCCGGCTCGCGGAGGAACCGCCTCTCGTCCGCCGCGCTCGTGTCGCCGTGCCACACGAACCTCCGCAGGCCCACCATCTGCGTGTAGGTGCCGAGCCGCTCCGCCTGGTTGTTCAGCAGGGCCTTGATCGGCGCGAGGTAGAGCACGCCGACTGCGCGAGGGGGGCGCTCCAGGAGCTCGTGGAGGGCGGGGAACAGGGCCGCCTCGGTCTTCCCCCCGGCGGTGGGCGCAAGCACCACCGCGTTCGCCCCGGCCAGGAGCGCTTCGCCCGACAGCTCCTGGACCGGCCGCAGCGACGTCCACCCGAGCCGGTGCACCACCGCCTCACGAAGCCGCGGGTTCAGGCGGGCAAAGACGCTCATCGCCCGATCACCAGCTCAAGCTCGCGGGTCCGTCGTCCGAGTCATCGACCGGGGGAGGCGCTTCGCCGGTCAGCGCGTACTGCTCCTCCGGGGTCGGAGCCCGAACCTCGAAGGCGAACGCCTCGGAGGGCACGTAGTCGGGCTCCTGGTCGACGAGGTCCAGTTGATCGACGAGCGTCCGGAGGAACTGGCGCGGAACGACGCCCACATCCCCGCGGAACCCCGCCGTCACTTCGTCGGCGAGCCGCCCCAGGAACTCGTCATTCACCCGCAGCAGCACCCGCTCCGGGTTCTTCGCGGGATGCAGGCTCCGCAGCTTCTGCGCGACCTGGACGAGGCGGGTCCGGTCGAACGGCGAGAGCTCGAGCTGCGGCTGTTGGCGGCTGGCGAATCCCCCGTACTTCTGGAACCGGATCCGATCGTGCAGCGGCGCCAGGCCGGCGACACCGCGCGGGTGGTCGAAGAACTCCGGGGTGCCGGTGAACATCCACACCAGGCCGGCGTAGGACCCCGCCGCGTCGCAGATCTGCCTGATCCCGTTCAGCGACTTGTGGCGACTGTCCTGGCGCATCCGCAGGATGGTCTCGGCCTCGTCGATGATGATCAGCAGGCCCTTGTATCCGGCCGACTTGACGATCTCCACGACGCCCCGCAGGTACTCCATCGCCTCGGCGGAGCCCACGTCGCCCTTCACCCCGGCGGCGCGCCGTGCTGACGCAGCCACGTTGCCGGAGCCGGACAACCAGGAGAGGAGAGCGCCCGCCTCGCCAAGATCGCCGCGTTGCCGGGCGTCGAAGATCGCCTGGACCACCCGAACGAAGTCCTGGGGCGCCTGACCGCGGGTTCGGCTGAACAGCTCGTCGCGCAGGCGAACGCGGACACGGTCGTCGAAGTCGTCGGCGTCTTCGTCGGCGCCGGCGGCGATCAGCCCCTCCTCGACCCGGGCCACCCATCGGTCCAGCACGTCGCCCAGCGCGTCCCGAGGGCAGGCGGACGTGCCCAGCTCGGCGACGACCTTCCTGTAGACCTCATCGAACCGATGGAACCGCAGATCGTTGTCCGAGACGACCACGAAGCTCGTGGCGAACCCCCGGGCGCGCGCGTCGAGGACCGCCAGGCGCGCTGCGAACGTCTTGCCGCAGCCGTAGCCACCGCGGAGGAACTTCGTCGTGCCCTCCCCAGCCTCGGCGAGGGCGAGCTGCCGGGCGATCTCGTCGCGGACAGGCTCGATGCCGACCGCGAACGCGTCGAGACCCCGTTCGGGCACCAGCCCGCCGCGGAGGCTCTCGAAGATGTGATTGCGCTCTCGTTCGTCCACCGGGCCTCCTCTACAGATCCTTCAGGTACCGCTTCGTCCCGCCATGCATGTCCACCCGCACGCGAAACGGCACGACCGAGAGCCACGCCTCGTACCGGATCCCGAAGCGCCGCGCCGCGCGGTCGCTCCCCAACATCGCGATCAGCTCCGGATGGTCGATCATGCCGTGCTGCTCGAGGATGTCCGCGACCTCCCCCGCGCCGGGTCTTGCCTGTGGCGCCCCAGCCAGGAGGGCGGCGATGGCCGCCCGGACCTCCGGGGGAACGGGCCGGTCCCCTACCAGGAGCGCGGGCACATCCACGGGGCGCAGGAGCGCCTCCACCGACGTGAACACCGGGCGCCCGGTGAGCAGCTGGAGCAACACCGCGCCCAGCGCGAAACGGTCCGACCAGGTCGTCGCTTCCCCGCTCAAGACGACCTCCGGGGCACAGAACCGAAGGCCGCCGCCGGAGGGCGATGTCGCGCTGGGCGTGACTGAGGCCCCGTCCTGCACGAGGTCGAAGGCGCACAGGCGAACGGACTGGCCGTCGTCCTCGGGGCTGACGAGGACCCGGTCCGCGGTCAACCGTCGGTGCGCGACCTCCTTGTCGTGCATCCACTGAAGCGCGCGCGCAGCCCGGGCTCCGACGCGGAGTCGGGCCTGCAGTCCGGGGCTCCGCTCGTCAATCCAGGAGGCGAGGGAGACCAGGGCGCTGGGGTCCTCGAAGGCCAGGGCGATGGCGCCGTCGGCGTGGGCGTCCAGAAGGTACCCGTCGTAGCGGAGCAGATCCGGCCCACCTCGGAGACGAGCCTGCAGGGTCGCTTCCCGAAGCCCACGCTCCCTCTCGGGGCTCCCGGGATCCGCGGCAGGGAACAGGTGGAGGAGCTTGCGCTCGCCCGTGAGCCGGGCTCGAGCTATCCATGCCTCGTAGGCGGCGTCCTCGGCCGCGAGCTCCTGGAGGAGCTGATGGTCTGCCCAGGGGGCGAGGGCGCCCACTGGCTCGGCCGTGGACAGGGCGTCGAAGACCAGCTCGATCCAGTCAGCGGCCTCGTCGCCGCGATCGGGCTCACCCTCCCGACCCAGCCACGACCCGAGCGATGAGAACGACAGGACTGGCGCGGTGGCACTCCCGACCGTGTGGGGAACCGCGTCCGGGGCCGTGAGAAGTACGAGGGGATGTACCGGCACCGCCGCGAGGCGAAGATCCCGTCGCCCAAGCCACGCTGCCAGGCTCCTCGCGCGAGCCTGGGCGAGGAGTTCCGGGCTGGGCCAGCAGGTCCCGTCGCTGATCACCCAGCGGTCACGCCCTCCCCTGATCGTTCCTCTGTGGGGTGCGAACGTGATCGCGTAGACGCCCCCGTGGGTCAACGCCACGGCGTCGTGACGGACCCGCTTCCGGGCACGCTCCGCCGGGGTCGCGAGGTGGGACAGGAGGATCGAGGGGGTCGGGAGCAGCTCGGTGAGGCGCGCGAGCGCCCCCTGGTCGCTCTCGCCCCCACCCGGCCCGATGGCGAACCACGTCGCGCTCATCGGTCGAGTTCCCCCGGGTGGAGCCGCGGCTCGCCGGCCAGGTAGCCCTGCCGGAGCAGGCCGTCGCCGACGCCCACATCGACGCAGGTCCGCGCGTAGGGCTCCTCCACGGCGAAGAGCCGCGCGGCAAAGCTCTCCCGCAGCGCCCACGCCAGTGGGGCCTCCATCCGCCCCTCCAGTTGCAGCTCCATGGCGAGGAGCCAGGCGAACGCGACCTGCGGAGGCCGCGAACGACGCGCGAGCGCGCCGGTTCCAGGCGGTTCGTCGAGCAGGAGGACGCCGGCGATGGCCAGATGGCGCTGGAAGGTCTGTCGGGTCTTCTCCTGGGCGGTCGCTCCGGTGCCCACCGGGAGGTGCTCGCGGAGCCAGCGGGACCAGACCTGCCCTTCGACGTGCGCGTCCTCCGGGAGCGCCAACGGTTCGCTCGCCCGCGCCAGCGCCGGGTGCACGAGGTCGTCGAGCACCTCCCGGACTCCCGTCCGTCGATGTAGGAGCCGCCCGATGAACAGGGCCTGCCGGACGTGGGGTGCCTCGGCCTGGAAGATGCGGAGGAAGGCGCTCGGGCGAATGGTGCTCCCGTCGTGGTCGAGGAGGTCACGCTGTACCTCTCGGACGAGCTCCTGCCGCCGCGCTCGGCTGGACTGCGGCAGGCGCGCGTGCGCCCGCTCCTTCCACTCCTCCAGCGACATCTCGGGCTCGGCGAGATCGAGCAGGTCGCAGGCGTCGGACTCGTTGAGCGTCCGCGTCCACGTCGGGATGGTCCTGACGTCGGGGGTGCTCAACTCCACCGCACCTCCAGGCCGTGCCGTTCCGCGAGTTGCTCTGCGCCGGGGTGGCCGCGGACGCCGAAGACGACATCGAAGCGCTCCCCTGCGGCGAGCAGGCGCCCGAGGGCGGCGGACGTGACCACCCGGGGGGGATTCGCGCGGGCTTCTACGATGGCGATGCCCACCGCCGCGCGTTCCTCATCGCAATCGGCGACGAAGACGAAGCTGCGGTCGAGCGCCACGCCGTACTCGATCGCCTGCTGCAGGCCGACCCTCCCGCCGGTGCCCGGGAGTTCGAGTGCGTGTTGGTGGGCCTGCACCTTCGGGTGTTCGGCGATCGAGCCCCCTGCGGGGAGGCCGAGGGCCTGGCAGGCGCTGCGAAGGAAACGATGCGGCGCCAGGTCGTCAGGCTTGACCGAGGCCGCCAGGAGCTCCCCTGCAGCCGTCGGCTCGAGTGCGTCGACGGGGTTCGTGTTCCAGGCGTCGAGATCGAAGGGCACGGGGAACGGGAGGGCGAGATCCTCGTGGAGCAGGCGGATGAAGTCCCTCGCGCCGAGCGCCCGGCGCACCCGGTTCCAGCGCTCTTGGCCGGGCTCGGTGAGCCTCGGTCCGCGGACGTCGGCGCGGCTCTCGAGACGCGCAATCTCCTTGAGCGTCCAGAAGAGCGGCTGCCGGTGCATCGAGAGTCTCCCCCTGGTCGGTCGAGCGGGCTGCTCCGGTCGTGGAGTTCTGTGGCCACCGGCACGGAGGCTCTCGGCGGTCACACCGCTCGCGCCCCGGTGGCAGGCGCGAGCTTATCGGATCTGGAGGGGGCTCGACTCGGCGGGAGAGCCGGGACCGGCTGGATCGCGACGGGGTGCCGGCGTGCCGGACGCGCAAGTCTTTCGGCTTCCAACGACCCGCGACCGCGGGCACGTCGGCTCAGAGTCCCACCTGAGCGCAGGCCGATGCGAGAGGGCAGGAGTCGCAGTCAGGCTCCGTTTCGAAGCAGTGCTCGCGACCCACCAACCAGACAGCGGCGTCGAAGTCTGCAGGCGAGTCCAGGTCGAGGCTGGCCACTGTCCTCGCGACCCCCGCCGGCTTCCGGGTCGCCGACAGGCCGGCCCGGTAGATCACCCGGTTGACCAGCACGTCGGGCTTGATCGAGAGACGTCGCCGCTGGGCGAGCCCCCCGCCGACGCCGTACCGCCGCGCGAGCATGAACTGCCCCATCTTCGCGAGCGCATCACCGATGCCGGCGAAGCGCTTCAGCCGGCCGTAGATCTCGTCGACAGGGGCCCGGCGCCAGACCTGCCGGGGATCGCCACCGAACTCCTCGACGAGTAGTGCGGCGTTGGCCTGGAGCCACTTCGGGAACTTGTTGGCCTGGAAGTTCTCGGCGTAGGACTTCCCCCCGTAGCCGTAGCGACAGACCGCGTGGACCAGCTTGGGGTGGGCGCCGGCGACCGACTCCCACCAGTTGTCCTCCTCGAGGAAGTAGTGATCGACCAGGTGCTCGGCCTTGTCCCACGCCCGCTCCGCGAGCTGGCCCTGGTCCAGCATGAGGCCGACGAGGAGCTTGTTTGCTCTGTCCGCGCTCATTCGGACTCGCGAGTCGCTCCAGCGAAGCCAGGCATGGGCCTCCTCGCCAGAGGCGGCGAGTCGCTCGTAGTGGTTCATCACGGCCCTGACCAGCTTCCGACTGTCCTTGCGCATCGCGTTGTCCTCCGAGCGCGCATCCTCGACCAGCCTGCCGACCGCGTCCATCCGGTTCCGGGGCTGGCGGGCTGGATGCTGGTGAGTGCACGCCGACGTGGCGGCCTTACCAGCCGTAGCGGCGTTCGTGGTAGTCGAGCCAGGAGGTCAGGCCCGCGGCCTCGGGGGAGGCGCGGAGGCCGGCGACGAGTTCCTCGGACGTGGCGACCCGGATCCCACGGGGATCGTGCAGCGTGGCCTGCATGATGGCCTCGACGGTCGGCACCGAGGGATGCCGCCTCGCCAGGGGGGTGCCAGGTACGGCCAGGAGGTAGTCGCGGTTCGCGGCGGGACAGACCACGACCACGCGGGCGTCGGCGACCTCCACCGTGGGACCGAGGCCGGATCGCTCGATCTCGTCGGCGAGGAGCCGCAGGCGCATCAGCTGGTAGAAGGGCTCGAAGAGGAACTCATCGAGGGGCACGTCGCCTCGGAAGGCCGAGTCCGAGGCGGCGTAGCGCCCCTGGTAGCGGCTACGGCGCGTGTCCCCCGAGGAGCCGGCGCCCTTGTCGTCGGGGCGCAGGTACTCCTCGCAGTACTTCCACTCGAAGACGAAGGCGCGCAGGCCGGAGGCGGTGCGTCCCAGGACGACAGCGTCCGCGCTGGTCTGCATCGCGCCGCGCGAGATCCTCCCGCCCTCGATGGGGGCGCTCCAGCCCACCCACTCGAACTCGACCAGCGCGGGCGGTCGTCCCTTCGGGTCCGGGATGGGCTCGACGGCGACGACCTCGGGATCGACCTGCCGGAGGAACGCGAGCAGGGCGTCGGGGCGCCGGGCGAGGGGGAGCAGGAAGTTGACGCAGGCGACCTGGGAGCTGGCGAGGTTGCGCGTCGGCCCCGCGACCCCCGGCTGGTCACCGCTGCGCCCGTTGCGCCACCACTTGATGCCGCGGGACGCAAAGAAGTCGACGGCGCCACCGGGGCCGCGCAGCTCGGGGATGAGGTTCTCGTGCTCGTGGCCCAGCGCGAGGAGGTGGCCGTGCCGGTGGTCCTTGTCGTCGGTCGGGGTCCGGGCAGGCGCGGGAAGCGTGGCGCGGAAGCTGGCTTGCTGGGTGCGGGCGATGGCTCCGAAGCGCATGGGGGGATTCCTCGGGTCGCCGGGTGGGTGGTGCCGGCGTCACTCTGGCGATGCGGCTGCGCCGATCATTCCTCGTTCTCGCCCGGCGCGTGGCGTTGCGGCTCCGGTTGGGCTGTCATTCCGGGAATATCGTCGATATTCCAGTGGAATATCCCCCTGCGGGCAGCGGTGCGGCACCGAGGTGCGGCACAGATCCGGCGCGGAGTCGGGGTGGCGGGTGGCGCTTCGTGGCACGTGTTCGGGATACTTGGGGAGATCGGCAACAAGGCCGCATGCCCCCTGGGCGCCATCCGCGCTGTCTGCCAGATCGGCGAAGTACCCCGGGAACGCGCCTCGACCTGCCACCCGCCACCCGTCGGAGCTTTCGGCTGGTGTGCGGGCTGCCCCGTGCCCTGCCCCAGGGATTCCACCTGGGGGTCATTCCTGGAATATCGTTGATATTCCAGTGGAATACTCTGGAGGCCGAAACCGGGGTCCCAGCTGCGCATCCTCTTGATGCCTGCCGGGAGTACGCTGGTCGAAAGATGATCGCGGGCGGCTTCGCGCCCGCGGAGGGGAGGTGCCCGTGGAGAAGCCCGCAAAGGCAGTCGGGGTCGGCGCAGCGACTGGCGCAGTAGCAGCAACCGGGACCTGGGCAGTCGTCGGGGCGACAGGGACCGCGTCCACCGGCACCGCGATTGCCGGTCTCGCGGGAGCCGCGAAGACGGCCGCCGTGCTCGCCGCGCTGGGAGGACCGGTCGGGTGGTTGGCCCTCGGGGTCGGCTCCGCGGTCGCCGGAGGGCTGACGTACGCGGCGTTGACGCGGCGCCGGTAGTCCTCGCGCTCCACTCGGCTGAGTGTGGTCATCCCAACACGGCGCGCCAGCCCGCAGGAGCGAACTCACGGAGGAGCGATGGGGAAGAAGGAGGCGACGAAGAGGAAGGCGGGGGGCTGCGTGCGGCAGCTATTCCTGGGGGGCGTTCTCTTGTTGCTCCTGGGCGTGGTAGCCGTCGCGTTCCTTCAGCAAGGCAAGGGACTCTTTGGAGCAGCGGGCGGCTTGGCGGACAGGCTCCCCGATTTCCACAGCGAGACCCAGATCATCGTTGCTGCCATGCGGGAAGTCTCGTCGGAGAGCAACGGCTACTGGCGGGCGACCTCTGTGAACAGCCAGGGGGTGATGAGCATCACCGACGTGAACTCGGTCTTTGGAGTGGCGGTCGGCGTGGCAGAGGGTATCTGCACGTTTCCGTTTCGGGCCGACTACGGCCTTGCGATGGCGAGGTTCCCCGAGCCGAGGTGCGCCGAGTCAGGCTGCTCGGTGACGATTCCCCCGGTCGAGTTGATGGCGGTCGAGCCCGATACGGCCGGGTGGAAATGCACCTGGGACACGTCCTGGGTCCCGACCCCGCTGTCCAAGCGGGAACATAGAGCCGTCACCGCGATCACGGAGGTCGCTCGTTCCCAGGCGTCGGCGGGGGATGTCATCCGGCGGGTGACTCCGCAGGTGGAGCAGGAGTACCGGAAGGCCCTTGAGGCCCGAGCACGGCGTGGTGGCCTGCGCCTTGCGCTTCTGTCTGGAGGTCGGTAGTCGGGCTCCAACTACGCCGAGCGGCGCTCCGCGTCGAGCTGCTCGGCCAGCGCCTCCCGGAGCGTCGGCCCGAGGGGCGCGTCGGCCCGGCTCTCGGCCTTCGACACGGTGCCCTGGCGGACGCCCAAGCGATCGGCCGCGACCTGCTGGGTGAGGTCGAGCCGGACGCGCCAGCGGGAGAGGTCCGCGCCGGTCAGCGGCCGGGAGGCGTCCCCTCGGGAGGGGAACCGCTTCGGTTCCTCTTCTGCCGTCCGGCCGGGAGTCGCCGAGCCGGAGTCGTTGGCCGCCGTAGCCGCAGGCGGGGCGACGACCGCCGGGCGAACCACCGGACCGCCGAGGTCGAGGTCGCCCGCGTCGGCGCCGCGCTGGGCGGCCGTCTCCCGGCGCTCCTGGGCCATCCGCCGTCGCTCTTCCTCCTCGGCCTCTTGCTGCTCGGCGAGGTGGGCTTCGTGCCGTGCCCGGCGCTCCTCCTCGATGACGCGCTCCCGCTCCTCCTCGCGCCGTCGTTCCTCCTCGGCTCGCATCTCCTCCTGCGCCCGCCGTCGCTCCTGCGCGCGCCGCTCCTCCGCCTCCATGTGCCGCCGCTCCTCATCCTCGAACCGCCGCTGCTCTTCCGCGCGCCGCCGCATCTCCTCCCGTCGCGCCTCCTCCTGGCGCCAGGCTCGCTCCCGACGGGCCGCGTTGATCCGCGCCTGCCGCCGGGCCTCCTCCGCTCGGGCCTCCGCCCTCCGCTCGGCTTCGACCCTCGCCGCCTCTTGGCGAGCGGCACGCTCCTCGGCCTCGCGGCGAGCCTGCTCGGCCGCCCGTCGCTCCGTGGCCTGCCTGCGCTCCCGGCGCTCCCGACGGGCCTTCAACTCGATGGCCTCCTCGCTGATCGCGACCCAGGCTTCGCGCTGCGCCCGCGCCAGCTCGTCGTTGCCGTCCGCCTCCATCGCGGCAGCGAGCGCGTGCAGGGCGAGCAGATCCTCCTCGTCCACGTCGTCGTCGTCGAGGTCGTCGTCGTCCCACTCGTCGTCCCAGTCGGGGTCACTCATCTCGTCCTCCGGTCGGCTCAGCGCCGCCGTCTCCGCGGCGGCTGGGGTTCGGGCTCGGGCTCGGCGCGCAGGGCGACGAGCCAGTCATCGACGATGCGGGCGACGATGCGGTCGAGGGTCGCCGTCTCGACGCTCTCCTGGCCTTCCGGCTTCTCGGTGCGTCCGACGACGGGTCGAAGCCCCCTCCGCTTCGCCTCGTGGACGAATCGGCTGCACAGCACCAGCAGGTCGCCGTGGCCCTCGATGAGCCCGTCGGCCATGAACACCTCCTCCAGCTCGAACAGGTTGTCGATGTTCGCCGTGTTCCGGCCCGCCTCGATGCGGGAGAGCAGGCTGCGATCCCAGCTCATGCGCCCCGCCAGCGTGGCCTGCGACGCGCCCTGCTCTTGCCGGAGCGCGGCGACGATGCGGCCGATGATGCTGGAGAGGTCGACGGCGTTCGGGATGGTCATCGGGGGCCTCGCAATCGTGAGTGAAATCTACCCTTCCGGGCTTGCGCGAATCAAGCATGGATGAGTAGATTCTACCCGAGCGGTCGCCGTGCGACAGGGCGCCTCCCGCTCGACGGAGAACGCCATGACTGCCGCGAACCTCGCCCCCTGCCTCGACGACCAATCGCTCGAACTGCTGCACGCCGACGTGCGGGAGGGCTACGCCTCCATCGCCACCTTCCCCGGCCCCGCGGGCCTCGCCTGGGTCGAGATCCTCGGACCGAAGGGGATGCGTCCGGCCGGCACCCTGTTCGTCGCGCCCGTTCCCACGCTGCGCCTCTGGGTGCCGTCGGAGAGCAGCCTCGGTCCCCTCGCCGTCGCCGCCGCGAACGATGCCTTCGACGACGGGCTCGACGCGATCGAGGCGGGCGCGTCCACCTACCTGCCCTCGCCCCAGCTGGCCGAGCTGACGAGCCTGCTCCGGGTCGTCCGTATGGCGGCCTGGCATCCCCGCCGCCGCCTGCCGACTGTCGGGCCCCGAGTCCGGCAGCGGGGTACGCCGTCACTCGCGGGGTGGGCGTCGTGCCTCCCGCTGGGCGACCTGGAGGCCGCGCTCAGGAAGGCGGTCGCGTAGATCCCGGCTCAGGATTACGTCAACTTGGGGTCCCAGCCCCCGGAGGCCACGACATGCAGACCATCGGAGCCGCCTACCTGCGGTGCAGCGACCCCCGCCAGGACAAGTCCATCGACCAGCAGCGCACCGAGATCGAGCGCCGCGCCGCAGCCGATGGGGTCGTCATCCCCCCGGAGAACTGGTTCATCGACGAGGGGATCAGCGGACGGTCCACGAAGCGGCGGTCCAGCTATCGGGATCTCATCCGGCGGGCCGAGGCGCAGAAGGAGTCGATGCGGGGCCGCAGCCGGCGGCCCGTCGAGCGTATCGACCGGCTCTACGTGTGGGCCTTCAGCCGCATCGCGCGGAACATGTTCGACTGTCTGCGGGCGATGGCGACGCTGGACGACGCCGACATCGAGATCATCTCCCTGACCGAGCAGGACGGCGGGGACCGCTCCATCCGCAAGCTCATCCGGCCGATCCTCGCGTGGCTGGCAGAGCGGTACTCCGAGGAGCTGTCGGCGAACGTGCAGCGGGGGATGCAGTCGCAGGCGGCCAAGGGCTTCTGGACCCACGGGACCACGTCGTTCGGCTACGAGGCGGTCCCGGTCGAAGGCGGGCGCAAGCTGGCCGTGACGGAGCGAACCCGCGCCGACTTCGAGCTGGTCAAGCGCATCTTCCGGGACGCGGCCGAGGGCAACGACGGCGCGAAGACGATGGCGGAGAAGCTGACGCGGGAGGGGATCGCCCCGCCCGGCGACCCGAGCCACCCGCGCGAGGTCGCCCCCGGCGCGTGGAGGTCGCGGCACGTCTCCTACATCCTCAAGAACCAGCTCTACTGCGGCCACATGGTCTACAAGGGCGAAGTCCTGTGCCGGAACTCCCACGAGGCGGCGGTCGACGACGAGACCTTCGCGCGCATCCAGGCGAAGCGGGCGCTCCGCGACCGCAGGACGCGCCGGCACGAGGCGTTCGGCGCCAACCCCATCCGCATCGGCAGGAAGGGCCTGCTGACCCCCTGGCTGCGCTGCGGCTCCTGCGGCGGGCGCATCGTGATCGTCACCGGGGGCAAGAAGGGGGCGAGGACCTGGCTCTACTACTGCGGCACGCGGCAGGACAACACGGCCGCCTGCCCGGGGATCTCGGTGCGGACGGACCACCTGGACGAGCTGGTGATGGAGGCCATCGAGCGGAGGGTCCTGGCGCCGAAGAACGTCCAGGCGCTGCTGGACGACACCCTTCGGGCGCTGGGCGACTCGGACGAGGACGAGGCGGCGGCGGAGCGTGAGCGCCTGACCGTCCAGATCGCCGAGCTGGACCGGAAGATCCGCCACGCTGCGTCCGGGGTCATCAACGGGCTGATGGACGAGTCGGACGCGAAGGCGATCACCGCCCCGCTGATCGCGCAGCGGGACAAGGCAAGGCTCATGCTCGCGGCCCTCCCCGCCCGCAAGGAGGTCCCCACCGTCGACCAGGTCGATCCCGCGCTGTTCCGGGAGGCGGTGCTCGAAGCCTGGAAGCAGCGCCCGTTGGAGGAGCGGCGAGAGGCGCTCGACAAGGTGCTCGACCGGGTGACGCTGGACGAGGGAGGAGTCTCGATCGCGTACTCGGTGGGGGCGGATTGCGGCGGTGGACGGAACGGCCCGCCCAGGCGCAGGTAGTAGGCTCCTCGACGGTCGCCGGGGGGCCGCCGGTACGCCTTCACCGTCGCCGTCGTCCCGCGGCCCCACGAGCCGTCCAGCTTCACCTTGCTGCCGCCGCGCCGGCTGAACATCGGGCCGACGGGCTCCCCGTCGAGCACCAGCTCGATCCCCCGGAGATCGTTGGCCGCGAGCAGCTCGCGCAGCCGATCGACCAGCGCGACGCTCTCCTGCCGCGCGTAGTCCCAGGTGTGGTCGAACTCCTCGGCGACGTCGAAGATCGTGATGCGTGCGCCGGACAGGTACGAGGGCGCCTCGTAGATCCGCACGTCCTGGTCGGCCCCCTCGCTGACGGCGAGGTTGTCGCGGGTGTGCAGCTCCCAGCGGAAGGTCGACGAGGCGCCGAGGATCACCGCCTTGGCGACTCCGAAGCCGCCGGCCGCTTGCTCGCTGTCGTCAGCGCCGCTCTTGCCCGATTCGCCCAGCGACAGGAACTTGCCGAGGATGGTCGGCGCGTCCATGCCGATCCCGTTGTCTTCCACCGACAGGCTCCGGCGCGCCGGGTCCCAGGTGACGGCGATCCGTCCGGTCCCCGCCCGCAGCTTGCTGGCGCGGATGGCGGCGGCGATCCCGTCCTTGGAGTTCTGCACCTGCTCCCTCACCGAGAGCACCGGCAGGTCCCCGCTCTGGTACATCGCGTTCATCATGAAGGCCCAGACCTTCGCGACGTTCACGCCCGGTCGGCCGACCGCCTTGGCCTCCATCGCCTCCACGAGCTCCCCGCGTGCCCCGAGCGCACGCCGGAGCGCGCGCCTGTCGACCTGGAGGCGTCCGCGCTCCCGCGCCCCTTCGGAAGAGGCGAGCGCCCGGAGCGTCGCCCGCTCGAAGGCGGCGTGGTCGGCAGCATGGCGGCAACCGCAGCCGCGGTGTCCCTGCTCCGAGCCCGGTCGCGCTCCAGCCCGCATCGACCCCGCGCCCCTACGCCATCGCGACCGGCACATCCTCCAGCCGGCCATCGCGCAGGATGGCGAAGCGGCGGCGGTGGATCCCGGCGTACAGGTCGATGCTCCCAGCGAACAGGTGCCACTCGTCGCCGACCTTGACCCAGCGCAGGTGCGACGAGCGCGGGGGGCGGGTCGGCTCGCGGGTCGTGCGGACGCGGTCGGCGGCGCGCTGGGCGTAGGCGCGGAGCAGCTCGTCGTAGGGGACCGTCGTGCGCCCCTGCGCCTCGAAGCGGTCCTTGACCTGGCGGGCGACCTTCGTCGCCGCGCCGGCGCCCTGCTGGACCGAGGTGTCGAAGAACAGCGCCATCGCCCGCTCGGTCTGCACGCCGAGGATGCGGCTCGCCTCCATCGCGCCCTGGAAGTGCGGCCCCTGCCGGGCGATCTTGCGCTGCACCGCCTGGAAGACCGGGTGCCGACCCCCGGCCCGGAAGCGGCTGACCCACGGCTCGCGCCACAGCACCGCGCCGTCGACCGGGTCGAGACTGCCCTTGCGGGTCGTCTCGAGCAGCTCAGCCCACTTCGGCCCGAAGATCTGGCGGAACAGCTCGGAGTCGGCGCCGTACATTGCCGCCAGCAGCTTGCTCAGGTCTCCCGTCTTCTGCGCCCACTGGAGGATCCCGAAGGACAGCCCGGCGCCGTCGGTGTTGCGGTTGAGGCTGTCGTAGCGCCCCTCGTGCTCGCTCACGCGCTCGATGACTCGATCGACCCACTCCATCGGGTGCCTCCGCTCCGTTGACCGACGGGACCGCAGCAGCCTCCGGTCGTTCGCCGTGAACCTCCCGCCGTGCTCGGGCTCCGACGAGCCGGCCGCCGCCAGCAGCGCGACCAGCCCGGCCGCGCCGACGCCGAGCCCCAGCAGCAGCCCGCCGCGCGTCACGCCGCCCCCCGCGCCGCCGAGAGCACGTCCCGGGGCAGCTTGCGGTCCCACCAGTACTCGCCCGCCTCGGCCAGCTCGGACCACTTCAGGCCGCTGGACGGGGCGATCTCCAGCAGCCGCCGCCACCCAGCCTCGGTCGGCGGCAGCACCTCGCCGCGGCGCAGGGTGTCGCCCCCGCCGATCCGGAGCTCGCCGGCCACCTGGACGGGGACCTTCTGCTGCCGCGCGTACCAGCCGCCCGAGCTCGCCAGCTTCTCGACGATCCGGTGCGCGAACCGCGGCCACCACCGCCCCACGAAGCCGCCCGAGGCGTGGCTCCACCCGAGGTCCCGCCAGTCGCCGTAGAGCCGGGCGACGCGAGCCTCGAGGTCGGCCGCGACGGCGTCCTCGTCGGTGTCGGGCCAGGGGAGCCCCAGGTGCTCGGGCAGCACGCCCAGCGCCTCGACGCGCTCCAGGTCGACCAGCGACCAGCCCGCCGTGCCCGCCTCGCGGACGCCGATCGACGTGCCCACGATCCGACCGAACTCCGCGTGCTCGACCCGCTCGGGGTTCCACTTCGCCGGGACGCTGACCTTGAGCCCCTCGTAGACCGGCATGGCCCCGCCGACGGGCACCAGGATCTCGCGCTCGCGCACGACCATGCTGTGCTCCAGCCAGGGCCACGCCTCTGCGTCGACCCGGGCCAGGTCGCTCAGCCGCTCCTCGGCCTCCAGCCGCAGCCGCTTCGCGTCGAGCGGGTCGGCCGCGCGCTCCGCCTTGCGGAACCGGGCGTTGATGGAGCGGAGCAGCCTGGAGGCGTCCTCGCCGGCCTTCGCGCGGGCCTCGGCTTCCTTCTTCGCCCGGATCGCCGTGAGCCGCTGCCGCGTCTTCTCGGGGTCACGGGAGATCAGGAGCAGGAGCTCCTCCGGCCCCATCTCCATCTGCGCGCCGGGGTTGTTCGTGTCGCGCGCCTGCGACCGAAGGAGCTCGGTCATCCACCCGAGCTTCCCCTGGATCAGGTTGAACCGGAGCCCGTCCTGGCTGCGCCGCGCGAAGTAGTAGTTGATCTCGATGACGTCGAGCGTGTTGCCCTGGCGGACGCCCCGGCCGTTGCGCTGCTGGAGCGTCGCCGGCTCCCAGGGCAGGTCCAGGTGGTGGATCGCGCAGGTGCGCTTCTGGAGATCGATGCCCTCGTAGGCGATGGCGTTGGCGATGACGACGTCGTACTTCGGCAGAAGGCCCGCGGCGGGGTCGCCGTTGAAGTCGCGGGCGATCCGCTGCCGGTCGGCCGACGCCTTCGCCGTCTTGGCGTTCAGGACCGCGATCCGCGCCTCGGGGATCCCCGCCTCCAGGAGCACGCGGCGCGTCCAGACGTGAGCGGCGATGTTGTCGACGAACACGATGTGCCCGCAGCCGCGGTTGGCGAGCACCCGCTCGGCCAGGGCGTCGAGCTTCGGGCTGTGGGCGTCGACGCCGGCCTCCGCCGCGCTCCTCCAGTCGTGCCCCTCGTCGAGCTCGGAGTGGATGGCGACCAGCGCCATGCGGGCGAGCAGCCCCAGGATCTTCGCCTTGTCGCTGATCCGGGTGGACTCCAGCGCCGCCTCGATCTGGCCGACGTAGGCGTCGTACTTGGCGTCCTGCGCGTCGTCCATGTCGACCTCGACGACCTGGACGCGAGGCTCGGGCAGCTTCAGCCCGACATCCTCGGCCGTCTTGAACTCGCCGTACCGGAAGATGACGTCGCGCAGCTCGTGCAGGTTGCTGAACCCGACGACTGCGGAGCGCTCCTCCACGTCCATCTTCGTGTTCACGACCGGCTTGATCTCGATGCGGAGGTAGCGGTCGATGAACTGCTCGGGGTCGCGGATCCCCATGCGGGACCACGCCTCGTGATCGACGAACTGCACCAGGTTGTAGAACTCCAGCGGGCTGTTCTTCGCCGGGGTCGCCGACAGCAGCACGATCCCGGCGCCGCCGGTGTGGGCGCGGACGGCCGCGCAGCGGAAGTCGAGCTGCCACGCCCGGTTGCTGCCCTCGCCGGCGTTGCCCATGAAGCGCGGCACCCCGCCCTCGCGGGCCTCGGGCATGTACAAGTTCTTGAAATTCTGGGCTTCGTCGATGATCAGCAGGTCGATGCCGAGCTCGTCCCAGGCGATCCCGGGGTCGTAGTCCCAGCCCGCGGGGATCTCGAGCTTCTCGGCGATCCAGGCAGCGACGCCCTCCTTGAGCACCGCCTTCTGCCGCTCGGACAGCCGCTTGCTGCCCCGGGCGTTGCGCTGGCGGAGCTTGACCTCGCGACGGATCGCCTCGGTGTGGTCGGCGTAGCTCCGCAGTGCCGCCTCGTTCATCCGGGTTCGGCCGAGCGCGCTGTAGGTCAGCAGGACGACGTCGAACTGCCCCGCCTGGAACGCCGTCCACTTGCGCGCCCGCTCCTGCGGGGTATCGGTCTCCGACGTGACCTGCCCCCGCCGCTTGCCGCGGCTCAGCACCTTCTTGCGCGAGCCGATCACCGCGACGCGGTAGTCGGGCAGCACGCGCCGAACGTCGGCCTCCCACTTCCAGGCGATGGAGTTGGGAACCACGATGACCGGCCGCCGGACCCAGCCCTCCTGCCGCGCGCGGGCGAGGATCCCAAGCGCCGTGTACGTCTTGCCGACGCCCACGTCGAAGGCGACCAGGCCCCCGCGGTTGGCGAGCACGCGCCGGGCGCCCGCGGCCTGGTGGGGGTGGAGCTTGACCCCGTCGTCGGTCCACCGGGCGATGGACAGCGGCTCGGGGCTGAACGTCGGGGCCACGAACCCGCGGAACGCCCGGTTGTAGGCGTGCTCGACCCGGGCCCGGCGCTCGTCGTCGGTGGCGATCCAGGCCCGGAAGCTCACGTCCCACCGGCGGGCGTGCTCCAGGCGGATCTCGTCGAGGTTCTGGTCCTTGCGCTTGCGCGGCCGGAAGACCGTCTTGTCGTGGTTGATCCAGCCGACGCACCACCGCGCCTCGGGCCGCAGGGTCCAGTCGTCCTTGATCTCCTCGTAGTCGCTGGTCGCGACCTGCACGAGTCCCGAGCGGCGGGCCAGCTCGACCTCGCGGCCGGCGTTGATGGAATCGCCCATCCAGCCGGCGACCAGGTCCAGGGGGATCCAGCCCTGGCGGGGGGAGACGCCGTCGATGTCCTCGTAGACGGCCGGCTGGATCACCTCCAGCAGCCGCTTCACCTGGGCTGCGGCGCGTACGTCGCCGGCGTCGGCGCGGGTAGCGGCCCGGTCGTACTTCGGCCAGAGGTGGCCCGAGAGGTAGTGCGCCTCGGGGACGAGCTGCTCCCAGCCGGCTCCGTCGAGGAACCAGCCTGCGCGGAGCAGCCGGGGCAGCAGCTGCTTGCGGGTCAGGGAGCCGCCGTGGCCCTGGTGGAAGGCCAGGAGCCCGTCGACGGTCAGCGACCGATGCTGCCGCCACGCGAGCTCGGCCTGCGCGACGACGTCGTCGGGGCCGCCGGAGTAGCGCGGCGTGTAGACGGGCTTCTTGCGCAGCCCGGGGATCAGGGCGCCGGCCTTGGTGAACGCCGCGGCGAAGCGCTCGGCGCCGGTGTGGCCCGTCTTGACCAGCCGGAGCAGGGCGCGGTGGGCGTGGGGGTTGCCGTGGGTTTCGGTCCAGGCGAGCAGGGCGGTGTGCAGCTCGCCCCACAGCTGGACGGGCTCCTCGGACTCGCCGACCGCCAGCGCCGCCAGGAACCGGTCGACGCGCACGCCGAGCGACGCCGCGGCGGCCAGCTCGGGGGTCAGCCCCTCGGCGTCGTCGAGGTGGCGGGTCAGGCCCTGGCGCTTCTTCTTGCGGCGACCGGCCGGGGCGAGAGAGCGCAGCGAGCAGGACGTGCACAGCGGCCGCTCGACCAGGTCCGGCAGCTCCGTGAACTCGCCCTCGACCTGGTAGCCGAAGCGGGGCTTCTTCGTCTGGTCGTCGCCGCCTGCGTCCTTGCCGACCTCGGTGCCCAGGATGTGCTCGCCGAATTCCTCGAAGTACCGGCCCTCGACGATGAAGGCGTCCTCGTCGAGGACGTCGTCGAGCTCACCGCCGCGGGCGCGGAAGAACAGCAGGTCGGTGACCAGCATCGCGCCGGGGAACAGCCTGCTCGGAAGGCGGTAGGCGGCGGAGAGGTGGTGGCGGCGCAGCACCTTCTCCCGAAGCCGCCGGTGCTTGACGGCGCGGCCGGTCAGGAAGCCGCCGGGGACGAGGTAGACGCCGAGCCCGCCCGGGGCGAGCAGGTCCAGGCCGCGGCGCAGGAAGTAGGCGTAGGCGGCCTTCTCGCGGTAGGCGCGGACCGGGTCCTCGGCGACGGCCGCGCCCCGGGCGCCGTAGGGCGGGTTGGCGAGGATGAGCCGGAGCCGGCCGGCGTGCTCAGGGCCGTGCTCGCGGACCCAGCGCTCGAACGGCCCCTCGAAGACCTCGAGGTGGGGCATCGAGGCGCGCAGCATCCGGGACGACAGGGCCGACCACTCGACGGCGGTCCAGCGCAGGCACTTGAAGGACGGCGACGCGGTCGCACGCAGGAAGCGGCCGATCCCGGCGCTCGGCTCGAGGGCGGGCACGACGCCGGACTCGTCCTTCAGACCTGCCACCAGCGGCTTGACCACGCGGGCGACCTCGAGGGCCACGCGCGTGGGCGTGTAGTACTCGTGGATGAGGCCGCGCTCCTCGGGGACGGGGAACCCCTCGGGGAACTTGCCGCGCACCTTGTCAATGGACAGCCCGCCCCAGCCGGAGTAGCCCCCGACGACGAGCCGGTCGGCTGCGGTCATCTCCTGCGGAGCCTTGCTCGCGGCGAGCTCCATCGCGGCGAGGTTGGCGCGGGTGCGGCGCGCCGGGGTCCACTCCTCGGGGGGCAGCTCCTGGGCGTCGTGGAAGGGCGGCGGCGGCGAGCTCGCCGTCCGCCCGGCCAGGTGGCGGGACAGGATCGAGACGAGCACTGGCCGCTGGCGGGCGAGGAAGGAGTCGAAGTAGCCCGGCGTCACCCCCGGGGGGAGGTTGCCGCGGACCACGCCGGCCACCTGGTCCAGCATCCGCTCGGCGGTCACGGCCATCTCAGGCTGCCTCGTCGCCGAGCACGGCGGCGAACGCCCGGGAGAAGGCGTCGATGAGCGCCTGGTCCTTCGCAGCATCGGCTGCGGGGGGCTCCTTCGAGGACGTCGCCATCGGCGGGGCCTTCGGCTTCCGGGGCGGCTTCGGATTCGGCGTGGTCTTCCGCTTCGATGGCGGCTTGTCCGCGGGCGTCGTGGGGGTCTTCGCCGCCGTCGGCAGCTTCGTTTGCCCAGACGCGCACGCCTTGCTTGCCCTCGCCGCAGCCAGCGCGACCTTCTCGCCGATACGCCGCAGCGTGCGGTCGGGAGCCCACTTGTGGCCCTTGCGGATCTTCGCGCGGGTCGCCTCGTACGCCTTGCGGGCGTCCTCGATCGCCTTGAGCGCGGCCTTCTGCTCGGCGCCCTGGCACAGCGGCGAGCGCGCCATCGACCGGGCGTAGCGGATCAGCCGTCGCGCCCGCTCCAGCAGCAGCGGCGCCGACTCCAGCGCCTGGCGCAGGGTGACGAGCTTGTCGCGCGCCTCGGCGTACAGCTTCGGATCGGGGTCGTCGTCGTGGACGGTCTCCGCGGCGCGCAGATCCTTCTTCACGTCCGACAGGAACTCGTGGACCGGGTAGGTCGGGTCCTCGGCGTACTCGATGATCGCCTCGCCGATCCCCTGCCAGCCGTTGTCGTCGAACCACATGCCGACCTGCACCGGCGACTCGACCAGCTCCCAGTCGGGAGCGACGGCGTCGACGGCGACCAGGTCCTGGGCGGCGCGCTGCGCCTTGTCGGCCATCTCCTGCAGCGCCTTGCGGTCCTGCGGGACCTCCGGCGCCGCGTCGCGGGTGTTGACCGACCTCGGGGCCGGGGCGCGCTTCGGCTTCGGCGTGCTCGCCCGCTTTGCCTTGCGCGTGCGGGGCTTCTTCGGCTTCGGCTCCTTGAGCCGGTCGACGGGGTTCCGCTTCGGCTCGCGCCGACGGATGGGGTGCCTGGCCGCCCAGTCCTCGTCGTGTGCGGCGCGGCGCCGCGTGTCCTTGAACGAGCAGGCGTCCCGCACGAGCTCCATCGCGCCGGCGACCCCGTCGTGGATCGCCTGTCGCAGCGTCGCGATCCCCTTGCCCGAGGACGCGCCCTCGGCCCCGAACCACTTCTCGGTCCGGTCGAACGCCCAGGCCCAGCCCTCACCGGGCGTGCTGAACACCCACAGCGTCCCGTAGGTGGCGAGCTTCCGCTTCAGCTCGACGCGAGGAGCGCCGCCCTCGCAGTACAGGTAGCCGACCCAGCGCCCCCGCAGCGTGACCGGCCCGGCCTTCGGGACCGCCTTCTGCTCCACCTTGACCGCCTTGACGGCGTCGGGCGGGCTGACCGTCGCCTTCGGGACCTCCGGCGCGTCGATGCCCGGGCGCCGGCCCGCGACCTGCTCGGCGAGGCGCGCGAACTGGTCGTCCGGCGCGAAGACGACCTCCACCTGGTCGCCGTGCTCGTACTCGGCGGGCACCTCCTCGTAGGCGCCGAAGCTGACGTCCTTGTACTCGCCGTCGAGGATCCGCAGCCGGACCTGGTCGGCGCGGACGACCTCGGCGTCGGCCCGCTCCAGGCCGGCGTACGCCGACGCGGCCTCGCCCGACTGCCACAGGAACCCCCCGTCCTTCTTCGTCACCAGGACCAGGACGCCGCGCTGGTCGAGCGGCCTGAGCACGAGGCCGAACTCGCCCTGGCAGGCGCGGCCGTAGGCGCGCACCAGGCGGGGGGTGTCCTCGTCGGCGCCGACGATCGAGAGGCGGAAGCGCTTGTGGCGCGTGCCCTCGGCCGGCGGGACGAGCTCGGGGCGGACCGGGGTCACCGATGCAGCTCTCCAGTTCGTGCGGCGGCGGGGGTCGGCGGAGGCGGGGCGGGCGCGGCCGGGGGGAGGTCGTCGTCGAGGACGTCGCGGCCGAGGTCGACCCGCAGGGCGCGGACCTCGAGGCGGACCTGGTCGACGCGCTCGGTCAGCGACGCCATCGCCGCGAGCAGCTCCTTGCGGGACTGGATCCCGATCCAGAGCAGCAGCGCCACCAGAGGCATCTGGCCGACGAGCTCGGGGGGCAGGGTGGAGAAGTCCATCGCGCCCTCACGCCCGCTTCCACTTGCGCTGGAACGCGGCGACCGCGATCTCCACGAGCACGCCGACCACCATCCGGGCCAGCGCCTTGAGGAACGGCGCGCACGGCCCCTTCAGCGGCAGCGAGCCCGTGATCTCGCGGATCACCTCGCTGCGCTTCTGCGGGCCGAGACCCGGTCCGGGGTTGCGGATCTCCGCGGCCTCGACGGCGCGCGCGATGGCCTCGCCGATCGTCTGCTGGTCGACGAGCTCGACGCGCCTGCGGTCGCTGAGCCGCCGGGCGTTGTCCAGCGCCGACTGCAGCGCCGTCTTCGCCGGCTTCTTCTTGGTCTTCTTCAGCTTCGCCATCGTTCAGCTCCCTCGCTTCTTCCACAACACCGGCACCACCACGGCGCCCGCAGCCACCGCCAGGCTCCCGACGAGCAGCCACCCGAGCCCGCCGCCCTGGTCCTTGTCGGGCTCGGGGAGGGTCGTCGGCTGGAGCGTCCGCCCCTCGCGGCTCGCGTCGATGCGGGCGGTCAGCTCGCGGTCGGCGAGCGCGGTCTGCTCGCGGAGGTTCTTGGCGTACTGGTTGGCCGCGACCGCCCAGGCGATCGCCGCGACGCCGAGCACGACCCCCGCCACGACCAGGACCGGGGCGACCCCGACCTGTGTGCTCGCGGGCCGCGCCTCGGCGTAGATCCCGGCCGCCAGCTCGTAGTAGCGGGCCGACATCCGGCTGAAGCCGCTGACGGCGACCTGGTCCTCGGCCGTCTCGATCTGCTTGGGCAGCAGCGGCTTCATGTGGTCGAGGTGCGCCCGAGCGGCGGCCAGTTCGTCCACGGTCGCCTGGACGCGGGGCGCGAACGACTCGGGGTCGCGGCGGATGGCCGAGCCCCACCTGTCCAGCGCGGACTCTTGCAGCGCCTTCCAGCCCGAGGACCAGCCCGCCTTGACGTCGGCCCAGGTCCTCATCGTCGTCGCTCCTCGCAGGTCCGGCAGCAGCCGGACATCGCGTCGTCGTAGTCCTCGAAGTCCGCCTCGAGCCACCGCGCCGCGCCTCGGGGCAGCGACGGCGACCGGCGCGGCTCGGGCAGCGCCCGCTGCTGGGACTGCGGGGCCGGCAGCGCCCGGGCCTGGGTGGCTCGCGCCGCGGCCTCCCGATCGGCCCGCTCCCGATCGGCCCGCTCCCGATCGCGCCGGGCCTGCTCCTGCTCGCGGCGGGCCAGCTCGGCGCGGCGTCGCGCCTCGTCCCGGTCCGCCCGCTTCTGCGAGCGTCGGCGCGGGAAGATCGCGTCGAGCGCCTGGTCGGTGACGCGCACGATCTCGTCGGTGACGTCCTTGACCTGGACCTTCCGCCCGAACTCGCCCTCCATGCCCTGCGTACGGAGTTCGGCGACCAGGTACAGCCCCGGGCGCAGCTCCATGAACGCACCGCGGTAGCCGTCCGCCGCCTGGATCCGGATGTTCTCGCCCAGGGGCACGGCCTCGCTCCACAGCCGCTGCTGCACCCGCTCGTCGCGCTGCCGACGCCGCTGCTCCCGCGACTCGGGCCGCCGGCGGGGCCGCTGCCGGTCCGGCCGACGACGACGGCGACCTCGACCACGGGAGCGCGCGCCGAGCTCGTCGCCCAGCTGCTCCGCGCGACGCCGCCGACGTCGGTACTCCTTGAGGGACATGGCGCGCTTCAGCCTCATGGTCCGAGCCCTCCGGCGACCCGGGCCAGGGCCAGGCCCGAGACGAGCTCGGGGAAGTCGCCGCGATCGCGCACCGGCGGCTTGCGGTCGTACATGCCCAGGCGGGCGCTCGGGTCGTCGCGGTACCAGCGGCGGCCGATCCGGTAGCGGACGATGCAGTGGTAGAGCCCGATCTCGTCGGGGCGGGCGCGGGTCCGCAGCATCACCTCGGCGTGGATGGAGGTGAGGCCCCGTCGCTTCGCCGTCCGGTAGCCCGGGTCCCGCGGACCCAGCGCCTGGAACCCGCGTGCGAGCAGCTCGCCGGCCCTCGCCGCAGCCAGGCCGTCGCAGTCCTCGTGCCCCTGCGCGAGCAGGTTGATGTAGTCGCACCAGGTCTCGTCGACCTCGCGCCGGTACACCACGCCGGAGTCGTACAGGCCCGGAAGCTCGGGACGAGCGCGCAGGATCCTGGCGTTCTCTCGAGCCAGCCAGTTGAGCAGGCGCAGAGCGCCGCGCTCGTCGAAGGCCAGCTTGACGGCGATCTTCACGAGGGCCTCCGCGGCTCAAGCGCCGAGATCGGAGGTCGAGTAGAGGCCGTTGCTGGCCAGCCGCACGACGGCGGTGGAGTTCGGCTTCGTCGCGCCACCCAGCACCTTGCGCGCCCGGACCAGCTGGCCCAGCACCTTGAGCTGCGGCAGCTCGGTGATCGTGCCGTCGGCGGTCAGCTGGGTGGCTCGGGCGACCTCGGCCCAGCTGGTGCCCCCGTCGAAGGAGGTCTCGATGATCACGTCGGTCGTCGGCGCGGTGACGCCTCCGCTCTGGCTCGCGACCACGAACACGTAGAACTCCTGGGACGAGTCCGGGGTCTGGTCGAGATCCGAGGGGACGACGGAGAACTTGTTGCCCGTCACGTCGCCGTTGTTGGGCGTGTCGTCGTTGAGGATCGAGGTGGTGTGTCGCAGGTAGGGCATCGTCGTTCTCTCTCAGAGGCTCAGGTGGAACAGCGCGCGCCATGCGACGCCGCCAGGTACGAGGACCAGGGCCTTGCCCGCGGCCCCGATGGGCACGCCGGTGTCGCCCTGCTTGTCGCCCGGGGTGACGGAGCCCCGGGTGCCGAAGCCGTCCTCCAGCGCGATCGAGGCGTTGGTCAGCTGCGCCGGGTCCGCCAGCTCCAGGCTCAGCGCCTCGGCGTATGCCGGGACCGCCAGCTCCTGGTAGGCGCCGTTGCCGGTGCCCGTCAGCTGCCGCTTGTTGCGGCTGATCAGGAAGCCGTCGGAGACCGCCAGGGCGACGGCGTTGTCGACCTTGCTGCCGTTGCGGACCTTGATGACCAGGGTCCGCGCGAACACGCCGAGGCGGGTGCCCCGGGAGACGGACAGCTCCGCCTCCTTCGGCCGGGAGGTCCCGGCGCTCCAGCCCACGGTCGCCTCGAACGGGGCGTCGCCCCAGAGCTCGACGATGCGGTGCGCGGGGCGCCGGGCCTCGGCGGCGAGCAGCTCGACCGAGCTGCCCGCCGGAGCGGAGGCGGGAGGTAGCCTCTCCCTGGCGAAGCGCAGGCTCAGCTCGCTGGGGTCGGCCACGGCTCCCGCCTCCATCCCGGTTCAGGGCTCAGCAGGCCTGGACGGGCTTGAGGCCCACGACGGTCGCCTGGAGGGTCCCGGCGCCGGCGAGGGTGCCCGTGATGTTGATGTCGAGGCCGGGGAGCAGCTCGTGGCCGTCCACCAGCTTCCGCAGGAAGCCCGTCGAGGCGAACACGGTCACGGGGACCCCGGCGGCGGACTGGAAGACCAGCTTGTCGCCGAAGAAGATCGTGTTCACCAGCGCGCCGGCCGCGGACCCCTCGAAGGTCACGTCCTCGGCCTTGAACTTGTGCTGCAGGCGGATCTGGACGGACGCCTGGCCGGCGCCCGCCAGCGTGTCGGAGCCGGACACGACGGTCTTGCCCCACTTCACGGCAGCCTTCCGCTTCGGCCGACGGGACGGGCGCTTGCGGCCCCGGCGGCGGCCGCGGCCGCGACCCCGCCGTCGTCCGCGACCCCGGCGACCGCGACCCCGGCGCCGGCGGCGCCTCCGGCCGCGGCGGCCGAACTCGTCGTCGTCGTCGCCCTCGAAGTCGTCGTCGTCGCCCTCGAAGTCGTCGTCGTCGTCGCCGTCGTCGTCGTCGCCGAAGTCGTCATCGTCGCCC
>CAYFOA010000024.1:0-56909 GCA_964344575.1 uncultured Rickettsiales bacterium
CGGTCGCGTCGTCGTCGTCCCCCGTCGCCTCCTCGTCCGCGTACTCCCCGCACGCGTTCCCCACCTCGTAGACGCCCTCCCGCTGGTTCAGCGCGACGATCCACGCGCCGCCGCCGAACCCCACCATCGGCGCGTTGTTCGTGTAGTCGCCGGTCACCCGGTCGTACGTCTCCCCGATCGCCCCGTAGTTGAGCATCGACTGCGCGCGGACCCAGTCGAGCAGCGCGTCCGACGTCGCCGTCCGTCCCGCCGCCCGCGCCGCCACCGCCATCCGGAGGTCGATGAACACCCACTCCGCCTCGTCGTAGCCGCTCCCCCACGGCGACAGGTCGTGGGCGTCCCAGGCGTCGTCGTTGCGCGAGTAGCCGGGGCCGTCCGGGGTGCGGAGCTCCGCGTCGAACAGGTCCAGCGTCGCCGCCGCGCTCCCCGCCCCGGGGTCGAGGATCCCGAACCCGATCGCCTCCACCGCCGCCGCGTCCGCGTACCCCGATCCGACCCCCAGCTCCTCGACGTTCGAGGCGACCGCGCCGTCCCCGTCGCGGAGGTACGCCGCGATCCCCTCCTGCACCGCCCGCCCGGCCTCCCGCCAGTCCTCCGCCAGCGCCGCCTCCCCCAGGTACTCCGCCAGCTCCGCCGCCTCGCAGAGCCCCCGCGCCGCCGACGCCGACGTGTACGCCCACTGCCGCTGCTTCCCGAACCAGTGGACCTCCCAGATCCCCGAGTCCGCCTCGATCAGCCCCGTCGCCGGGTCCATCAGCGGCACCAGCCACCCCGCCACCTCGTCCCGCAGGACGTCCCAGTGGTCCTCGACGAGCGACCAGTCGCCGCCCGCGTCCAGGTACTCGCCCAGCGCCCAGAGCGTCAGCCCGGCGCCGTCGAACTCGAAGCTGAAGTCCCCCGACCCGAGGGTGTCCGACTCCTCGATCCCGAAGCCGTGGTGCCGCGTGAGGCTGACCTGGTACGGCCCCACCGGGTAGCCGTCCAGCTCCTCGTAGCCGGCGTACCGGCCCGACTGCGCCGTCAGCAGGAACTCCAGCCCGTCGCGCGCCTCCTCCAGCATCCCCGCCAGCGCCATCCCGACGATCGCGTAGGCGCCGTCCCGCGGCCACGCGTACGTCCACTCCCCCGGCGGCAGGGACGCGAGCACCGCGCCCGCCCCGTCGTGGGTGACCCGCGCGGGGAGGTCCGCCGCCTCCGCGAACGCCGTGTAGCGGGGCACGCCGTCGTCGTCGAACCACTCCCGCACCCAGCTCGACGTCTCCCGCACCTGCGCCATCCGGAGCACGGTCGCCGCCTGCCGGTACAGCGCCTCCTCGTCGTCCGACAGCCCCGCCGGCACCGCCACGCCGTCCTGGAACGCCGACCAGTCCGCGAGCTCGTCGGCCAGCACGCCGTAGGCCGTGTTCGTCCCCACGAACGCCGCCAGGTCCGCGTCCACGGCCTCGTACGCGAACGGGTCCCCGTCGTGGGCCGTGACCAGCCCGAACCAAGCCACCTCGGCCACCCCCAACGGCACCGGGTGGTCCCACTGGAAGTACGTCACCGCGTCGTCGTGGACCCCCTGGTCGCCGTCCCGCGCGGGCAGGTCCCCCGAGCCCGTCCCCACCACCTCGTACGCGTTCGCGTGCGCCGCCCCGGGCCACCACGCCGACACCACCGACGGCGTCAGCAGCGGCCGCGTCGCCGTCACCCCGGCGAACCCGCGCTCCTCGATCCCCGCCCCGTGGAGGACGACCGTCTCGTTCTCCATCCCGATCTCGTCGGCCGGCCCGGGCCGCCCGGGGCCAAGGTGGAGGTTGTGCAGGGAGAAGACCGACAGATCCGGAATCGACGTCAGCCCCGCGTTCTCGACCCGCAGGAGCAGCACCATCCCCGAGCGATCCAGTCCCCGGGGCGAGAAGGCATAGGTCGAGACGATCAGATCGCCGGACGTCTGCTGCATCCGGATGACGCCGCTGTGCTCCTCCCAGCCCGACTCGTCCAGGTCCACGGCCAGCTCGGTCAGCCACTGCTGGGACCCGTTGGCGCGCAGCCCGAAGTAGGCGTCGAAGAGGAGGTCCCGGGCGTAGACGGACTGGGGGAGGTCGTCGATCCAGAGCTCCTCGCCGGCCTCGTCCCAGCGGGGCTCCTCGGTGGCGAAGAGGTGGTCCCGCCAGTGCGTCGCGCGGGCCTCCTCGAAGTCGACGACGACCGCGCCCCAGCCGTTGCTGCTGGGGAGCTGGTACCAGGAGCGGTGGGGCTCGGCGGCGGCGGCCAGCGAGGGGACGAGCACCGCGATCGTCAGCAGCCACCGCATGGGGCGGTCAACTGTAGCGGTAGTGGATCCCCGAGCCCCGGGCAGCCGCGATCTCGTACCGGGCGGTCAGCTTCTCGAAGTCCGACTCGAGCCAGGTCGCCGTCTCCTCGGCGTCGGGGCCGTCGCCGACGACCGCATCGATGGCCTCGTCCAGCGAGGGGCGGTCGACGAAGCTGAGCTTCATGTACGCCGCGATGACCGCCTCGGGCGGCCGGTAGACGAGCTGGATGCCGTTCGGGTCCTCCCGGAACGCCGTCTCCGCCGCCTCCGTCCCCTCGACGAAGCTGGGGTAGCCGTCGTCGGTGGAGTCGTCCGGGTAGAGGCGCTCGAGCAGCCCGAGCAGCTCGGGCGAGATCCGGATCGTGGGCCCCCGCTTGCTCACCGTGCACCAGCGGACGCCGTGGTCGCGCACCTGCTCCAGCTCGAGCTTCCCGAGGTCCGCGGCGTTGCGGGCGCGGCCGTACTCGGCGTCGATCAGCGCCTCCAGCTCCTCGATGACGTCCTCGCCCCGGCCGAGCTCGCGGCACTTCCGCTGGAGGCCGCGGAGGCGGTTCACCTCGTCGGGGTCGGCGCGGTAGTCCAGCGACAGCACGGCGCGGTGGAGGATCGACCGGTCCGCCCCCTTCGACACCCGGTCGAAGGCGTACAGGACCACGGCGAAGAGGCACTCGTGGTCCACGGCGACGAGCTGGACGTGCAGGTTCTCGAGGGTCGGGCGGGTCAAAGCCGGACGATGCTAGCCGAGTGCTTCGAAGGACGCGTCCTGCAGGCGGACGAGCGTGGGGCCGAAGTCGCGCAGCAGCGCCTTCGGGCGGCTCAGATCGGCGGCGAACGGATCCCCCAGGGCGGCCCCGAGCTTGCGCGCGGCGGCGCCGGTCCGGGCCTGGGCGGGATCGGCGGACGAGGCGAGGGCCTCGTGGGCGGCGGCCAGGGGCGCGAGGGGATCGCCGGTCCGGATCAGGTGGAGGACGGCCGGCCAGGCCCCGAAGAGGAGCTCCGTAGTGGCGAGGCCGCTCGCGCCACGGGTCCAGCAGGCGGCGGTCGCGGCGACGAGGGAGCCCAGCTCGGCGGCGAGGTCGTCGCGGACGTGGTCGGGACCCGCGAACGCGGGCGCGTCCCCCGTCGCGAGGACGTCGGTCCCGAGGAGGAGGCGGCGGTGGCGGCGGATCGCGAGGCGGCGGGTGGGGCGGCCGAACAGGCGGCGGCGGACGACCCCGGCGAGGGCGGACTCGGTGACCACGACGGGCGCCGCCCTGCCTCCGCAGGCCCCCCGGACCGCGCCGGCGTCGAGCATCGCGACGTGCTGGCGGAGGCGGCGGGGGAGGGCCGCGGCGGCGTGGACGGGGGCGTCGTCGGCGACCACCGCGACCAGCTGCCAGGAGCGGCGCGTCCCCAGCGGGCCGGGGAGGAGGTAGAGCGCGCGGACGGCCTCGCCGAAGTGGCGGGGGACGTCGAGGAGGAGGGGGTCGAACAGCGCCGCGATCCCGTCGGCCCCCCGGGCGGGCGGCGACGCCGCGACGTCTCGCTCGCGCAGCGGCTCCCCGGGGTCGATCGCGACCTCGCCGCCGAACACGACGGAGAACGCTCCCAGCGCCGAGGCGAGGACCCCCGCGGGCACCGCGTCGGGGCCGGGACGGGGGGGGAAGCGGACCGGGGAGCCGAGCGCCTCGAGCTGGTCGCGGAGGTGGGCGGCGGCGGCGCGGCCCATCTTGACGCCGTCAGGATCGAGCCGGTGGAGGTACCCGTCCGACGCCGCCCGGAGGAGGGCTCGCCGGTCGCCCGGACCGAACCCCGCCACCCCCGCAGGCGAGCGTTTGAGGGCCTCCCAGGCGCGCGCCGTGACCACCGCCACGGGGCGCCGGGGGTGGATCTGAACAGCGTCAAGACCGGCGGCCCGGAGCTCCGGCGGCGACGGCTCGACGACGACCGCGGCGAGGAGGTCCGACGGCCCTGCGCCGGGCCCCGCGAGGACGACGTCGGCGACGGTCAGGCCGGCTCCCGAAACGCTCCGGGCCAGCGCCGCGGCCAGCCCCGGACGACCGAGGCGGCGGCGGAAGGCGCCTCGGACCACGGCGGGCAGCGCGGCGGGGGCCACCCGCACCGGCAGGCGCATCAGCCCTCGTAGAGCTCGCCGAGGACGCGCATGGTCCCGAAGATGCCGGGCATGTCGGGCCCGAAGTCGACCGCGTCGCCCCCCTCCAGGTCGGACCCGAGGGTGACCGACAGCGCCGTGATCCAGGAGCCGTCACCGGTCGGATCGACGCCGTCGAGGTCGGGCTCGAGGCTGACCCAGCAGCGGGAGCCGCCGTCGGCGAGGTCGACGGTGTCGAGCCCGTCGGGGAGGTCGACGAGGAAGTCCTCCCCCGGGACCATCGGCACGGGCGCGACGTCGTCGCAGTAGGGGCAGCCGTCGTCGGCCCCCGCGGGCGAGCTGAAGCGGCCCATCGACAGGCTCATGTCCTGCGTCTCGACCCAGGACTCCCACCGCCAGCCGTCGCCGAGCACGGGGACCGTCAGGCTGGGGACCGTCTCGCCGTCCTCGTCCGCCACGCCGAACCAGATGCCCGCGGTCGCGTCGTCGGGCGTCCCGTCGGTGGGCGTCCAGAGCGACGCGATGCCGGTCAGGCCCGACTGGGGGAGGTCCGTGTCGAAGAACACGTTGTCGCCGATCTCGTCGGACGCCAGCACCACCGCCGCCGACGGCCCGGTCAGCTGCCCGTCGCTCGGGTGGATGCTGACCGCGAGGGAGCTGAAGTCGGCCGGGTCGACGGGCAGCAGCTCGCGGTAGACGCCCTCGCCGTCGGTGAACTCGAACAGCTGGACGGCGCCCCCGTCGTCGTCCTCCACCCACGCCGCGTACCGCCCCTCGTCCAGGGCCGGGAGCCCGCTGAGCTCGAGCTCCCACCACCACGCCTCGTCGGCGGGCGCGCACGCGGCGAAGACGATCAGGAAGGGGACGAGGGCGAGGCGTCGGTTCATCGAAGGCTCCAGACTCTAGCGCGGCTAGCGCGGGGAACGGACCGGGGTGCCGTGACCGTCGCGCCGGGATCGGGCCAGCGCGAGGGCGTCCGCGAGCGCCCCGGGCGGGCAGGTGCCCGAGTCCTCGCGACACCACGTCCACCCGTCGTCGGATACGAGCGCGTGCACCCGTTCGGATCGACGTTCGGGCGGACATTGCCACCCGCACGGCGTGCTGCTGACGAGCAGGTCCCGCGGCTCGGGGGGGCCGGCGTGGGGGTCGGACAGCGGGTAGTACCACCACCACCGACCGTCCCACGGACGCGCCATGAAGGAGACGTCGAACCCGAGGAAGGGCATGAGCGCGGGGAGGACGTCGACCTGCTCGAAGCGGGCGCCGGCGATGCGGCGACCCGCCCCGCGGCCGTCGGGGAAGCGGAGGTACATCGGGATCCGGACCAGCTCGGGGTGCGGCACCGAGTCCAGCGTCGTGCTCGCGTGGCCGATCCCGTCCCGCTCCAGCAGCTCCTCGCCGTGGTCCGCGGTGACCACCAGGATCGTCCGGTCCGCCAGCCCTTCGGCGTCGAGCCGGTCGAGGATCCGGCCCAGGGTCGCGTCCGCGTCCACCACCTCGGCCGCGTACAGCGCCGCGATCGGCTCCGCGAGCCAGTCGTGCCGGCCGGGGAAGTCGGCGCGGGGGACGGTGTACGAGGTCCGGGCGCGCTCCAGCAGCGGGGAGTCGGGGAGGCGATCCGGCAGCCCCAGCTCCGCGAGCCGCTCGGGGGTCGCGTCGTAGGGAGCGTGGACGTCGCGGAGGTGGAGCCACAGGAGCGTCGGAGCGGCGTCCGGCCCGGCGCCGAGGTGAGCCGCGACGACGTCGGCGGGGTCCGCGTCGCGGTCGATCTCCGCCTCGAACCCGAGGTGCCGGTACGTCTCCGAGTCGTCTCCCGCGTAGCCGAAGGTCCGGTACCCCGCCCCCCGCAGGTACTCGACCGGGGTGACCACCCGGGGACCGAGCTCCTGACCGCGCGCGTGGACGCCGTGGGTGGCCGGCCAGAAGCCGGAGAGCAGCGACACCATCGACGGCGTCGTCCAGATCGAGTTCGCGTAGGCGTCGTCGAACACGATCGACTCGCGACCCAGCCGCTCGAACGCGGGCAGCGGCACGCCGGTCCCGCCGGTCGGGGGGACCTTGTCCGCGCGGAGGGCGTCGACGGTGACGAGGAGGACATGCGCGCCCTCGTACGGCGCGTCGGGATCCGGGTTACCGACGTTGGGGACGAAGTTGATCCCGAGGTGGCCTTCGTGGACGACGGGGAAGATCAGGCGGGCGGCGCACAGCAGCGCCACCGCCCCCCACGCGGCGCGGCCCCCGCTCGCGAGCAGGATCCCCGCCCCCGAGGCGACCGCGTCGGCGGCGACGTCCCACGGATCGAAGCGCCGGTCGGGGAGCAGCCCCTGGCAGAGCTCGTCGCCCACGCCGAACGCCACGGAGATCAGGAGCGCCCACCCCGCGCGACCCCCGGTCGCCAGCCACGCGAGCACGCCGAGGGGGAGGTACTGGGCGACGTGGGCGCGCTCCTCGGGGAGGCTCCACCACGTCATCAGCCAGCCCGCGGCGACGAACGTCAGCAGGAACGGGACCCACGGCACGACGGGGTGCTCGTCGTCGCGGCGGCGGAGGACGCGGGCGAGGATGGGGACGGAGACGACGACCCCGATGACGATCGTCCGGCTCAGCCAGCCGCGCGCGCGGAGCTCGTCCGCGAAGTGCCAGCCGCCGACGGCCAGCAGGATGAGCGTCAGGCCCCAGCCGACGAGCGCGACGATCGCGACCCGGCGCTTCATGCGAGCGACCTCCACGCGGCGGCCAGCTTCGGCCCCACGACGTCCCAGGTGAAGTGCTCGCGCACGCGCCGGACGAGGGGGGCGTCGGGCGCGCTGCGACCGCGCTCCCAGGCGGCGGCGAGGGCCGACTGGAGGGCGGGCTGGTCGCCGGGGGGGACGACGAAGACGCCGTCGGTGTCGCGGCCGAGCATGTCGGGGGCGTGACCGACGTCGGTGATCACGACCGCCGCGCCTTCGAGGGCGGCCTCCAGCGTCGCCCTCCCGACGACCTCGGTCCAGGACGCGAGGACGTGCACGCGGGCGCGGCGGAGGGCGGCGCGGACCTCGGCGTAGGGGAGTTCGACGGCCTCGAGGCCGCGCCCGTAGCCGGCGTGGCGCTTGCTCCGGGGGCGGCCGAAGAACCGGACGGGGAGCCCGGCCGCAGAGGCGGCGACGGCCACGGCAGCGGGGTTCTTCAGTGGCTCGATCCGGCCCACGCAGGCCACGTAGTCACCGTCGGAGGCGGTCTCCGCCCCCGGCCCGTCGACGCGAGACGGCGGCGCGGTCGCGGGGATGGCCACGGGCACGACGGTCGCGTGAGCGGCGGCGGCGGGGAGCAGCGCCGCCTCCCCCTCGGCCGCGAGGAGGACGAGGTCGGCGAGACCGAGCACCTCCGCCGCGCGCCCGTCGACGCCCCCGCCGCGTCCCCACCGGAGCCCCGCGAGGCGGTCCGGCCCGACCACCTTCGCCGCGAGCCCGTCCAGCCCCCGCCGCCCCTCGCGGTGGTAGCGCTCCAGCGGGTGCCACAGCGGCGTCACGAGGAGCCGGGCTCCGGCCGCGCGGGCTCGCTCCGGGAGGTCCCCCCAGTCGTGCGCCCGCTGGAGGCCGAAGAAGTGCACGAGGTCACCCGCGGACGGGGTCACCGCGCCCGCGTCGTGCTCGACCACGACGTCGAGGCCGGCCTCCCGGGCGACCTCCGCGGACTCGGCGATCTGCATCGCGTCGCCCCCCGGACGCTCCGCCGACGTCCGCCGCCCGACCATCCACAGCGTCACGACCGGAGCGCCTCCACGAGCCGCGCGGCGGCGTCCGTCAGGCCCGCGGAGACGGGCCCGTGGTCGCGCCGGAGCCACTGCACCAGCGCCTCGTGCGACCTCCGCCGTCGCCCCGCGTCCCAGCCCCGATGCCCGACGTGGACCATCGTCACCGACTCCACCCGCCCCACCTTGCCCGGCGCCCGCGCGCACAGCTCGAGGTCCGTCCCGTGGAACCAGAACGCCGGGTCGAACCCCCCCATCCCCCGCAGCGTGTCCGTCCGCCCCATCAGGAAGCAGCCCATCAGCCAGCCGACTTCGGTGACGCCCTGGTCCCGCAGCGGGACCTCCCGCGCGGCCCCGCCGAGGTGCTCGCGGAGCAGCTGCCCCGGCTCCGGGAGGCGCCACCCGGTGGGCTGGTGGGAGCCGTCCGGCCACGCCAGCCGGGGGGACACCAGCGACCACGACGGGTCCCCCGCGAGCACGGCGAGGCACCGGTCGATGACGTCGCCCGTGGGCAGCGTGTCGGGGTTCAGGAAGAGGACGTACGTCCCCTCGGCCCGGTCGAGCCCGGCGTTGTTGCCGTTGCTGAACGAGTCCTCCTCCGGGAGGAGCAGGGGGAGGACGTCGAGGGGGGCGGCGCGGACCACGTCGGCAGTGTCGTCGGTCGACGCGTTGTCGACGACGATCGTCTCGAACGACGCCGACGGCGGGCGCGCGGCGAGGCTCGCGAGGCAACGCCGCAGGTGATCGGCGTCGTCGCGCGTGAAGATGACGATGGAGAGGGTGACGCTCATCGCGGGCGGGGCTTGCTCCAGCCGACAACGTAGCCGAGCAGCCCCGCCGAGCAGGCCGCCGCGCCGAGGGCCGCCTCCCTCGGATCGCGCCGCTTGACGAGGGCCGCGGCGGGGGCGCGGACGGCCTTGCGGGCCATCCCGAAGACGAGCCGCCCGGGGCCGGGCGTCGCCTCGCTGGCGGGCGTCGCGACGGTCGCCCGCATGCCGTCGCGGCAGTGTCGGTAGCACATGGCGACGAGGTCGAGCGGGGCGTCGCGGCGCTCGTGGAAGACGACGATGTCGGGGTCGTACAGCAGCCGGAGCCCGTGCGCGGCGCAGCGGCGGCCGAGGTCGACGTCCTCGCCGTTGGTGCGGAACAGCGGGTTGAAGCCGCCGACCTGCCGCAGCGCCGAGACGCGGTACGTCGCGCACGCCCCCACCAGCATGGGGGCCTCCATGCGCGCCGCCGGGCCGAGGTCCTGGGGCCAGAAGCGGCCGCGCCAGGCGTCGACCCAGGTGGCGGGGTCCCGCTCGACGTTGCGCCCGCCCACCCCGGCAACGTCGTCGGCCGCCAGCCGCTCGGCCACGCGCCGCAGGTAGTGCGGGGGGACGAGGCAGTCCGCGTCGACGAACGCGACCGCCTGGAAGCCGCGCTCCTCGGCGCGGCGCCACAGCGTGTTCCGGGCGGCCCCCAACCCCTCGTTGGTCTCGTGCACGACGACGTCGAAGCCGGCCTCCGTCAGCGCCGCCGCGGTCGCGTCGCCGGAGCCGTCGTCCACCGCGAGCCACGCGCCGGGGGCGGGGTCGAGGGCGGCCAGCGCCGCCGCGAGCGCGGGCACCCGGGGGGCCTCCCGGAAGCACGGGACGGCGACCGCGATCGAGGCCGGGTCAATCCGCCGCATAGAGCCTCCCGAGGTGGTCCACGTGGGACGCCAGATCGGGGGACGCGGGCCACGACTCGCGCCCCTCGGCGAGCCCCCCGCCGCCGCCGGCGGCCGCGTCGAGCAGCCTCCGGACCGCGTCCTCCAGGCCGCGCGCGTCGCCCGGCGGGAAGAGCGCGCCGTTGACGCCCTCGGTCACCTGCTCGGCCAGCCCGCCGTGGTCCGCGGCGACGACGGGGACGCCTGCGAGCAGGGCCGCGTTGGCCGTCCGTCCGAACGTCTCGCGCACCCGCGAGGGGACGATCACGGCGAACGCGCCGTCGAGCAGGGGCACGAGGCGGTCGGCCTCGTAGCGGCCGTGGAACCGGATCGGCGAGGCGCCCGCGGCCGACTTGAGCTGGGCCTCGTAGACCTTGTCGGGGGACGCGGGGGGGGCGGGGCTGCCGCCGTGGACGTCGAGCTCGACCTCGGTCTCCAGCGCGGCCGCCGCGGCGACGGCGAGGTCGGCCCCCTTGTCGGGGCGGAGGTCGCCGGCGAAGACGAGCCGGGGGCGGCCGCGGACGGGGCGGGTGGCGAGCCGCTGGGGGCGGCGCACCGCGGGGGGGAGGACGTGGACCCGTTCGGCGGGGACGTCGTGCTCGAACAGCACCTCGCCGACCCACGCCGAGGGGGCCACGATCGCGTCGCAGGCCCGCAGCGCGCGCCGCATCGCGGACGTCCGGAGGGAGAACAGGGCGCCGCCGAGGAGCCGCGCGATTCCGCCGTGGCAGGGGCCGCACGCCGCGCCCCCGCGCGGCCCCTCGCAGTCGCCCCCGAGGCCGGTCTTCAGGTGGACGCGCTGGCACAGGGCGAAGAGGTCGTGCTGCGTCCAGACGACGCGCGCGCCGGCCGCGCGGGCGATGCCGGGCATGGCGTAGTGGAGGCCGCGGAGGGAGTGGAAGTGGACGACGTCGGGGGGGCGCTCCCGGACCAGGGCGGCGAACCGGGCGCAGGCGACGGGGTTGGCGAACGACCGGCGGAAGCGGGCCCCCGGCGGTCCCCCGGTCCCCACCGCGTCCGCCTCGCCGCGGGCGGCGAACGCGCGGACGGTTACGTCGTGACCGCGCGCCGCGAGCTCGGCCTCCAGCTCGCGCACGTGCAGGTCCAGCCCCCCGCGGGGGACCTCCGGCAACGCGTCGGTGACGAGCATCACGCGCACTGCGCGCAGCTTGCCACCTCGCAGACCGGCGGGAACAATGACCCCGCCCCCTCCGCCCATGACCGCCGCGCCCGATCTGACCGCCATCGTCGTCGCCCACGACAGCGGGGCGGATCTGGCGACGTGCCTCGCCTCGGTGCGGGCCGAGGTCGCGCGGGAGGGGCTCCGGGCCGAGCTGCTGGTCGTCGACAACGCGTCCCGCGACGGCGCCGTCGAGGCGCTCGACGACGACGACCTCACCGTCCTCCGCAACGACCGGAACGTCGGCTTCGGCGCCGCCGTCAACCGCGGCTTCCGGGCCGCCCACGGAGACCGCGTCCTCCTCCTCAACCCCGACGCGACCCTCCGCGAGGGGGCGCTGCGGGCGCTCCTGGACGCGCTCGTGGACGACGACGTCGCGCTCGCAGCGCCGACGCTGATGCTGCCCTCGGGGGAGCCGCAGGAGAGCCCCCGTCGGTTCTACGACCTCGCCACCGTGCTCGCGCGCCGGACGCCCGCCGGCCGCCTCGCGGGGCCCGCGGCGGCGAGCGCGCGCCACGTGGAACGTCCCTGCGAGGCCGGCGACGTCGACTGGGTCACCGGCGCAGCGATGCTCCTGGACCGGACCGCCGTGCCCGCCGACGGCCCCTTCGACGAGCGCTTCTTCCTCTACTTCGAGGACGTCGACCTGTGCCGCCGGCTGGCCGCGCAGGGGCGGCGCGTCCGGTTCGTCCCCGACGCCGTGGTCGACCACCGCTTCGGCGCGGCGAGCCGCCGCCAGGTGCCGTGGAACCCGCTGCTGTGGGGCCACCTCAAGTCGGGGCTGCTGTACGCCGCGCGCTGGTCGTCGCGGTGGTGGCGCAGCCGCTGGTGGCGGGCCGCCGCGAGCCGAGGGCTGGGGTTCCTCGCCCGAGCGGTCCTGCTGGGGAGCGTCGCGGTGGTGACGTACGCCGTAGCGATCCTGTCGCTGTACGCGGGCGGCGATCCGCCCTCGGTCCTCGGGTGGGACCTCCTCGGGCCGGTCCTCATCATCGGGATGCCCGCGGCCGCCTGCGTCAGCGCCCCGCGCTCGCGCCGGATCGGGCGCGCGGCGCTCCCCTCGGTGGCGGCGACCGCGTTCCGGCTCGTGCCGGTGGCCGCGGTCGGCTGCACGATCGTTGGAACCTCGGTCGGATCCCTGGATCCGCTGCTCGTCTACCCGGCCGTCGCCGCCGTCTTCGTGGGCACGCTCACCCTCGACCTCGTCCGGCGCGTGCGGCGCGCCCTCGGAGGCGTCCTCCGGCGGCTCGGATTCGGGCACACCACGGTGCTCCTCGCCGGCGACCCCACCGCCGCGGCGAGGGTCGCCGAGAGCCTCGCCGAGAACCCGGAGGAGGGGCTCGAGATCCTCGGCTTCGTGCCCCTCGATCCGCTGAGCGCCGGAGGTCCGACACCGCGGCTCCCGGGCTGGGAGGACGTCCTCGACGTCGCCCGCGATCTCCGCGCCGAGGCGGTCCTGCTCGCGGGGTCCGCCGACGACCTCGCCCGCACCGCCGCCGGGGTCGACGCCCTCCGCCGCGCCGGCGTCGAGGTGTCGTTCGCGCTGACCGGCGCCACCGAGCTCCTGCAGCCCGACTCCAGCGCCCGCGTGGGCGGGTTCCCGGTGCTCCCGCTGGGTTCCGGCGCCGCCGCCCGGGTCGCCGAACGGGGCGCCTCGGCGCTCGGCCGCTCCGTCGCCGCCGCCGGCCTGGTGGTGCTCCTCCCCGTCGCCCCGCTGCTCCTCGCGGCGGCGGCGTTCGCGTCCCGCGGGACGCCCCTGGTCGGCGTCCCCCGCCTCGGCCGCGACCTCCGCCCGTTCACGATGTGGCGCCTCCGCACCGGCGACGCGCCCGAGTCCGGCGGCGGCCTCGTCGGCCGGTTCCTCCGCGCCTCGCACCTGGACGAGCTGCCCCAGCTGGTCAACGTCGTCCGCGGCGAGATGGCGCTCGTGGGCCCCCGCCCCGTCGAGCCCGCCGTCGCCGACCGCCTCGAGCCCTGGGAGCGCGCCCGGTTCCGCATCCGCCCCGGCATCACGGGCATGTGGCAGCTCGACCGCCTCCGCCGCTGGCGCCTCGAGGAGATGGTCGCGTCCGACCTGCTGTACCTGCTGCGGTGGTCCCCCGCCCTCGACCTCCGCATCCTCGGCGAGACGCTGCTCGGCCGGAGAACCCCCTGAAGCTCCCCCGCGCGGCGCTCCAGATCGCGGGCTGGTACGACGGCGCCCGCGCCTTCACGGGGCCGACGACCGTCCAGGTCGACCTCACCGACGCCTGCAACCAGTCCTGCCACGTCTGCTGGCTGCACGCGCCGGACCTCAAGAAGCGCAACCGGGACCGCCTTCACAAGCTCGCGTCGCTGCCCCTCGAGCGGGTCCTGGCCCTCTTCGACGAGCTGGTCGCGCTGGGGACCGAGGAGATCTACTTCGCCGGCGGGGGCGAGCCGCTGGCCCACCCGCAGGCCTGGGAGGCCCTGGAGGCCGCGCTCCACCGGGGGCTGACGGCGTCGCTGCACACCAACTTCTCCCTCGTCGACGACGACGGAGTGCGGCGCCTCGTCGACCTCGGCGTCCACCACGTCACCGTGTCGCTGTGGGCGGGGACGCGGGAGGCGTACGCGGCGACCCACCCGGGGACCGAGCCGGAGGTCTTCGACGAGGTCACGGACCGGCTGCGGGCGCTGAACGAGCGGAAGGTCGACCGCCCCACGACGAAGCTGTACCACGTGCTCACGACGGCGAATTCGGGGGACGTGGGCGCGATGCTGGATCTCGCCGCCGACCTCCGCTGCGACGCCGTCGAGCTCGCCGTGGCCGACGTCGTCCCCGGCGCCACCGACCGGCTCGGGGTGGCTCCCGAGCAGGCCGCCGCCGTCCTCGACGTCGTCCGCCCGTGGACGTCCCGCGCCCCCTGGCGGCGTCCCCGCCTGCTCGGGCTGCACGCGCTGATCGCCCGCCTCGAGGCCCTCGCGCAGGGCCGCCCCGCCGACGCCGACCTCGTCCACGCCATCCCCTGCTTCGCGGGCTGGACCTACGCCCGCGTCATGGCCGACGGCCGCGTCATCCCCTGCCTCAAGGCGCACCGCGTCCCCTCGGGGAACGTCCACGACGAGCCCTTCGCGGCCATCTGGGGGGGAGCTCGGCAGCAGGCCTTCCGCCGCGCCACCCGCGCCGCTCGCAAGGCCGGCCCGCTCTTCGCGCAGATCGGCAACGACGACGGCGCCGCGTGCGGCTGCGAGCGGGGCTGCGACAACCTCGAGGAGAACCGCCGCACCGCCGACCGCCTCGGCTCCCTGACCCTCCCCGAGCGCCTCCTCCTCCGCCACTACGGGCGGATCCCGGCGTGAGCGGCGGGACCGTCGGGCGCGGGCACCGGCGCGCGGGCGACCACCCGCTGCTCTCGATCGTCGTCCCCACCTGGGAGGGGTCGGCGGAGTGGCTCGAGGAGTGCCTCGCGTCCATCGTCGGACAGGAGGGCGACGTCATCCCCGAGGTGGTGGTGGTGCTCGACGGCGACGCGCCCTCGGCGGACGCCATCGCCGGCCGCGTCCTCCCCGCCGCGCGCCGCGTCCGGCAGCCCTCCCGCAAGGGGTTCGCCGCAGCCGCCACGGCGGGCCTCCGCGCCGCCAAGGGCGACCTCGTCGCGGTCGTGAACGACGACGCCGTCCTCGACCCCGGCTGGGCGGCGGCGATGATCGACGCGGCCGCCCGCCACCCCGACGTCGGCTTCTTCGCCTCCCGCGTCGTCTCCGCCGCCGACCCCGACCGCCTCGACAGCGCGGGCCACGGGCTGACCCGCTGGGGGGAGGCGTTCGAGATCGGCGCGGGCTGCATCGACGGCCCGAAGTACGACCACGAGCGCGAGGTGTTCGGCGCCCCCGCCTCCGCCGCCGTCTACCGCCGCGAGCTGATCGACGACTGCCGGGGCTTCGACACCACCCTGGAGGCCTACCTCGAGGACGTCGAGCTCAGCCTCCGCGCCCGCGTCCTCGGCTTCCGCTGCCTCTACGTCCCCGCCGCCCGGGCGACCCACCGCGGCCGCGCCTCCTACGGGTCCGCCGCCGAGCGCCTCCTCGCCCGCAACCAGCTCCGCATGCTCGCCCGGACCATGCCGCGCGCCGCCCTCCGCTCCGCCGCCCCCGCCGCCGTCGTCCACCTCGGCGTCGAGACCGCGTACGGGCTCCTCCGCGGCCAGCCCGGCGCCGTGTTCGGGGTCGCCGACGGGGTCGCCGGCCTGCGCGACGCCGCGGCCGGCCGGGGCGCCGTCCTGGGCCGCCGCCGGGTCTCCGATGACGAGCTCCTGCGCGCCCTCCGGACCTCCGAGGAGCACCTCCGCGAGCTGGGCGCGGGCCGCGCCGGCCTCCCCCGCCAGGCGCGCCTCGCGATCTCCGCCGCGCTGTCGGCGTGGGTCGATCGCCGCGCCCGCCGCCGGGCCGCGCGGACCCTCTGGTAGGGTCGCCGGTCCGTGCCGAAGAACGTCCTCGTCACCGGCGCCGCCGGCTTCATCGGCAGCCACGTCGCCGCAGCGCTCCTCGCCCGCGGCGACCGCGTGAGCGTCCTCGACGACCTCAGCAACGGCCGCCGCGAGCACGTCCCCGCCGGCGCCGCCTTCGTCGAGGGGGACGTCCGCGACGCCGCCGCCATCGACTCCGCCTTCGCCGCCCTGCCGGGCCCCGCCGACGCCGTCTGCCACCTCGCGGGCCAGGCCAGCACCTTCCGCAGCTTCGACGAGCCGTCGTGGGACATGGAGGTCAACGGCGTCGGCACCGCGCGCATGCTCGAGGCGACCCGGCGCCACGGCTGCGGCACCTTCGTGTTCGCCTCCTCGATGACCGCCTACGGCCCCCCGCCCGGTCTGCCCGTCACGGAGGACATGCCGTGCGCGCCGATCTCGTTCTACGGGGTGACCAAGTGGGCAGCCGAGCGGGCCGTGGTGCTGAGCGCGACCGAGGCGGGGACGGGGCTGCGGTCCGTCGCCTTCCGGATGTTCAACGTCTACGGCGAGCGCCAGTCCCTGACGAACCCCTACCAGGGGGTCCTCGGCATCTTCCTGGGGAACTGCCTCCGGGGGGAGCCGCTCCGGATCTTCGGGGACGGCGAGCAGTCGCGCGACTTCGTGTACGCCGGGGACGTCGCCGAGGCGTGGCTCGCGGCGCTCGACGCGCCGCCTCCGGGGGCCACCGTGCTCAACCTCGGGACCGGCACGCGGACGTCGATCAACGAGCTCTGGCGGGCGGCCGTGAAGGCCTGCGGTCAGGACCCCGATTCGTGGGACGTCTCCTACGGCGAGGCCCGCCCCGGGGACCAGCGGCACATGCAGGCGGACATCGCGCGGGCGGCCGCCGTCCTCGGCTGGAGGCCGTCGACCTCGCTCGCCGAGGGGATGGCCCGGACGGTCGCGTGGGCCCGCACCGACGAGGGCGCGCAGCGGCGATGACCGCGGCGTCCGTCGACGTCCTCCTCCCCACGCGCGACCGCCCCGACGGCCTCGCGCGGGCCCTCGCCAGCGTCGACGCCGTGCGCGCCGCGGAGCCCTCGATCGACGTCCGCGTCCACGTGATCGACGCCGCCGCAGGGGCCGGCCTCGGCCCCGCCGCCGCCCGCAACCGCGCCGCCGCGGCGGGAGAGGCCGAGTTCCTCGCGCTCCTCGACGACGACGACGCCTGGGTCGCGCCGCGCCTGGGGCCGGCGATCGGGATCCTCCGCGGAGACCCCGGCGTCGCCCTCGTCTCGGGGGACGCCGAGCTCGCCTCGGGGGGACGCTTCCTGACCGCCCCCGGCGACGTCCTCGACCACGCCGCGCTCACCGCCGACTGCTCCGTGTGCGCGTCGACCGTGACGCTGCGGCGCGCGGACTGGGAGGGGGCGGGCGGCATGGACGAGACCCTCGACCGCGCCGAGGACTACGAGCTGTGGCTCCGCCTCACCGCCGGCGGCCGCTCCGTCCGGCTCCTCCGCGCGGTCCTCGCGACGTACGACGACCGCGGCGGCCTCAGCTCGGATCCCGTCGCCATGGCCCGGGCGACGCTCGCCGCCCTCGACCGGTCCGCCGCCCTCCCGCCGCCCCCCGACCGCGTCGGCCGCCTCCACGCCGTCGTCGCCCACGGCCTCGCCAAGGCCGGCCGCCACGAGGAGGCCCGCGCCGAGGCCCGCCGCGCCCTCGCCCACGCCCCCACCGCGCGCGTCGCCTGGACCTCGATGGCCCGGGCGATCCTGAAGCGCGATCGGTAGACTGGGACGCCGACGGATGAGGACGTTCGGTCTCCTGGCGGTGCTTGTCGCGACCCTCGCGGTGCCGCTGCGGGCACACGCCGTCGACGGGTTCCAGAACCTCAAGTTCGGCATGACCCCCGACGAGGTCCGCGCGGCCTACCCCGGCGAGATCGCGCACGACCCCGAGCCGAAGGGGGCACCGGACAACAGCGTCGGCGGCGCGCTCGTGTTCAAGGGCGCGCTCTTCGAGTCCACGGTCGATGTCCTCTGCTTCTTCACCGTCAGCGGCCTGTCCGTCATCCGCATGACGTACGCCCGCCCGCAGGCCTCGAACATCGACCAGCTGCTGTCGTTCTACGAGCCCTATTGGGGCGAACCGCTCCGCTCGATCGAGCGCGACGGCTCGCGCAAGAAGACGACCTGGGCGTGGCCCTGGGAGGGCGTGCAGCTCCGCCAGGTGGAAGACGACGGCCGCCTCAAGTACCAGCGGATCGACTTCAGCGAGCAAGTCCTGGCGCGGTGGACGAAGGCGGACGCGCTGGTCTGCAAGATCCTCCCGGGGACGTCGTCGTGCCCCTTCCCCGACGGGCTGTGCGCTCAGCAGGACAGCGCGATCGGCAACGACGACCGCACCCAGAAGATCGAGATCGCGGACAAGCCCGCCGAGATCGTCTGCGACTACGAGGACTTCCGCCTCGAGGACATCGAGCTGACGATCCGGTCCCCGGACGACCGCGCGCTCGACTGGATCCAGCAGATCCTCCGCCGCCGCCTCGGGGAGGGGGCCGAGACCCGCAAGGAGGACGCCAGCCGCGTCCGCATCGACACCGACTGGGACAGCCAGGGGGTGGCGCTGCGGGTGGTGCGGAAGGCGCGCGTCAAGACCGACAAGGGCTGGACCGGCCCCGTCGAGTTCATCCGCGTCCGGCGGATCCCGAAGTAGGGAACACCTTCCCCGGGTTGAGGATCCCGAGCGGGTCGAACGTCGCCTTGACCCGCCGCTGCAGCGCGACCTGATCGTCGCCCAGCTCGTCCGCCAGCCAGCGCCGCTTCGCCACGCCGACGCCGTGCTCGCCCGTGATCGTCCCCCCCAGCTCCAGCGCTGTCCGCATGACCTCCTCGGTGGCGGCGGCGACGCGGGCGGAGCCGGAGATCTCCTCGTAGAGCAGGTTCACGTGGAGGTTGCCGTCGCCCGCGTGGCCGTACGCGAACGCGGTGAGCCGGTGCTTCTCCCCGATCCCCGCGACCGCCTCGAGCATGCGCGGCATCGCGCCGAGCGGCACCGCCACGTCCTCCGTCACCCAGCCGTGGGCCCCCTCCTTGACGATGCCGCTGGTCCGGCGGCGGAGGGTCCACAGCGCCTTCCGCTGGGCCTCGGACAGGCACAGCTCCAGCTGCATCGGCGGGGCCGGGACCTCGCGGCAGAAGCGGGACAGCGCCGCCTTGGCCTCGCCCGGCTCGCCGTCGAACTCGACGAGCAGCAGCGCGCCCCAGGCGGGGTCGATGCCGGACGCCGGGTCCCGCGCCAGCCGGGCCAGCGTGGTGCCGTCGAACAGCTCCAGCGCCCGCGGTTCCAGCCCCCCCGTGCGGGCGTGGACGACCGCCTTCGCCGCGTCGGCGGTGGACTCGAACGCGATCCGGGCCGCCACGACCTCCCGCGGACGCGGACGCAGCCGGAGCCGCACCCCCGCGATGACCGCGAGGGTCCCCTCCGAGCCGACGAGCAGCGACGTCAGGTCGAGCCCGGCGACCCCCTTGGGCTGGCGCCGGCCCGTGTCGACGACCGTCCCGTCGGCCAGCACCGCGGTGACGCCGAGGACGTGGTCGCCGGTGACGCCGTACTTCGTCGCTACCGGCCCGCCCGCGTTCGTGGCGACGTTGCCGCCGAGGGTGCACTCGTCGAGCGACGCGGGATCCGGCGGGTAGAACAGCCGGTGGTCGCCGGCCATCGCGTCGCGGAAGACCCCGGTGACGACCCCCGGCTCGACCTCGGCCCAGCCGTCCTCGGGGCGGACGCGGACGATCCGGTCCATCCCCGCCAGCGACAGCACGATCCCCCCCGGTTCGGGGACGCAGCCGCCCGCCTTGCCGGTGCCCGCGCCGCGCGGGGTGACGGGGACGCCGCGCTCGCTCGCCCACTTCATCGTGGCCACGACGTCGCCCACCGACGCGGCCCGGACCACGGCCTCGGGGAGCACCGGCGCGACGGTCGAGGCGTCCCCCGCGCAGGCCTCCAGCTCGTCGGGATCGACGACGACGGCGCCGTGGGGGAGCGCCTTGCGGAGGGCCGGGAGGGGGAGGCGGCTCACGTCGTCACCGGCTACGCGTCGCGGCGGGTCCAGTCGTAGGCCGCCAGCCCGCCCCCGGGGGCGTGGTGGGGCGCGGCCCGCTCCTCGTCGGGATCGGCCTCGTCGTAGGGGACGTCGGGCAGGTTCAGCACCATCGACTCCGCCGCGCCGAGGTTCTTGAAGCCGTGCCACACGCCCGGCGGGATGAGCACCAGCTGGTGGTGCCGGTCGCCGAGCACGAGCTCCACCGTCGTCCCCCGCGTGGGGGAGCCGTCGCGGCCGTCGATCAGGACCAGCAGCGTCTGCCCCACCAGCCCGATCATCCGGTCCGTCTGCGACGCGTGCCGGTGCCACGCCTTGACCACCCCCGGCTGCACCGTCGTCACGTAGGCCTGCCCGAACCGCTCCCCCGCGAGCGCGACCTGGTCGCTCCGGAGGAGGACGCTGAGGCTCCCCCGCTGGTCGGTGAACCAGCTCAGCTCCTGCACGAGCACGCCGTCGATGGCGGTCGCGCGCGGCTCGCGGCTCGGGTTGGGGTCGCCCGGCATGCGTTCGATGTTAGCCGCCCGCGGACGGTCGGGGGTCGGGTCGTCTAGCCTGCGGCCGTGACGGGACGACCCTGGGTGGTGACGGGCGGCGCCGGCTTCATCGGCCGCGCGGTCGTGCGCGCGCTGCGGGCGGGCGGCGTCGATGTCGTCGTCCTGGACGTCCTCACCTACGCGGCTCACGAGGCGGATCTCCGGTCGATCGAGGGGGTCGAGCTGGTGGTCGGGGACGTCGCCGAACCGCACGACGTCGGCCCCGTCCTGGATCGCCACCGGCCCGCCATGGTGCTCAACCTGGCGTCCGAGTCGCACGTCGATCGGTCGCTGCAGGACGCCGGCCCCTTCGTCCGGTCGAACACCCAGGGCGCGTGGGTCGTCGCGCAGGCGTGCGCCGAGCGCGGGATCCGGATGGTCCAGGTCTCCACGGACGAGGTCTACGGCGACCGCGAGGGGCGCCCGGTCACCCGCGAAGGGGACCGCGTGTCCCCTACGAACCCCTACTCGTCGGCCAAGGCGGCGGGGGACGCGATGGTCCTGTCGCTGCTCCGCTCGCACGGGCTGGACGCGGTCGTCACCCGCGGCGTCAACACCTACGGGCCGGGCCAGTACCCCGAGAAGCTGCTCCCCCTCGCCGCGTCGCGGTGGGCGGCGGGAGAGGACATGGGCATCTACGGGGACGGCCGCCAGGAGCGCTCCTGGATCCACGTCGACGACCACGCCGCGGGCATCCTCGCGGCGGCGCGGCGGGGCGAACGCGGCCTCGTCTACCACTTCAGCGGGGGGCCGCCGGTGGCCAACCTCGACCTCCTCGCGCGGTGGCGCACGGCGTTCGACCTGCCCCCGGGGGGGCTGACGCACATCGAGGACCGGCGCGGCCACGACCGCCGCTACCACCTCGACGACCGGTGGACGCGGAAGCAGCTCGGGTGGGCGCCGCGGTGGGCCCTGGACGACGGGCTCCGGGCGACGGCGGACTGGCACCGGACCCATCCGGACTTCTGGGCGGAGCGATGATCCGGCCGCGCGTGCTGCTGCTGCTCGGCGCGACCGGGCGGCTGGGGCGGGCGGTCCTCCCGGTCGCGCAGCAGGACTGGCTCGTGGACGCCCCGGGGCGGGTGGAGCTGGACGTCACGACGGCCGACTGGGACGCGGAGATCGCGCGACGCCGGCCCGACGCGATCCTCAACTGCGCCGCCCTGGCGCTGGTCGACGCGTGCGACGACGACCCCGAGCGGGCCGAGGCGGTCAACGCGGTCGCCCCCGGCGCCATCGCCGCCGCCGCGATCGCCGCCGGGGTCGCGTTCGTCCACGTCTCCACGGACTACGTCTTCGGCGACCGCCCGGGACCGTTCGCGGAGGACGCCCCCTACGGCCCCGTCCAGCGCTACGGCGCCACCAAGCAGCGGGGCGAGGAGGCGGTCCGGGCGCAGGCCGAGGCCGCGGCCGGCGCCGCGGCGGTCTCCATCGCCCGGGTCTCGTGGGTGTTCGGTCCGACCTCGACGGCCTTCGCGGACCACGTCCTCGGGCAGCCGCCCGGAGCGCCCGTCCCCGTCCGCGTCCGCCAGCGGAGCCGCCCCACGTACGCACCCGCCCTCGCGCTGTGGCTCCTCGCCCTGTGCGCCCGCCTCGCGGACGGCGGCGACGCGCCCCGGATCCTTCACCCCGCCGGGGGTCCCGAGGCCTCCCGCGCCGACTGGGCCCGCGCCCTCCTCGACGCCGCCGGCCGGCCCGACGTCCCCGTGATCGAGCAGCGCGACGACGGCCGCATGCGCGCGCCGCGCCCCGACGACAGCCGCCTCGACGCGACCGCCACGACCGCGTGGTCCCGGGACGCCGGCCTCCCCAGCCTGGGTGACTGGCGCGTCCACATCGCCGCCGCCGGCGCTACACCCCCACCAGCCAGCACTTGAGGTAGCGCGCCTCGGGGACGTGCAGCGGCATCGGATGGCACGGCGCCTGGTGCCCCCGCAGCAGCACCGTCGGCCGCCGCTTCGCCCACTTCCCCGCCTCGGTGACGACCTGCTCGAAGCGGTCCTCCCAGAGGTGGTGGGAGCACGACGCGAGCACCGCGTGGCCGCCGGGGCGGACCTTCCGGAGGGCGTGGGCGAAGAGCGTCCGGTACGCCTTCATGCCCTGCGACGCCTGCTTCCGGTTGCGGATGAAGGATGGGGGGTCGCAGACGATCGCGTCGAGGGAGTGGTCGGGGACGGTCCGGAGGTGCTCGTCGACGGACGCCTCGACCCCGCGGACGACGTCCAGCCCGTTGACCTCGGCGTTGCGCCGGACGCTCGCCACGGCGGCCGCCGAGCGGTCGACGCAGACGACGTCCGTCGCGCCCGCCAGGGCCGCGTGGAGGCCCCACTGGCCGACGTAGGAGTACAGATCCAGGACCTTCCCGGTGAGCGCCGGCACCATGCGCCGCCGGTTCTCCCACATGTCCAGGAACAGGCCGGTCTTCTGGCCGCCCGCGAGGTCGAACGAGATCGTCAGCCCGTCGTCGTCGATCGTGGCGACCTCCGGCGGATCGCCCCACCCCACGGCGACCTCGTCGGGCAGCCCTTCGAGCTTCCGGCCGCGACCGTCGTTCTTCCAGAGGCCGTGCGGGACCGTCGCGCGCACCCCCGCCTCGATCCACGGCCGCAGCCGCTCCATGCCGGCGGTGTTCGCGGCCAGCACGGCGACGTCCCCGAACTTGTCGATCACCAGCCCCGGGAGCCCGTCCGCCTCGCCGTGGACCGCCCGCCAGGAGTCGCGGTCGATCCAGCGCCGTCGCGCGATCGACGCCTCGATCAGCTCCCGGATCAGCGCCTCGTCGAGGGGACGCTCCTCGCGGGTCAGCAGCCGGACCGCGATCAGCGTGTTGGGGTGGCCGTACCCCCGCCCCACGAACGTCCCGTCGTGCGCCCGCACCTCGACCTCGGCCCCCGCCTCGGCGGGCAGCTCCGTCAGCTGGTTGCTGAACACCCACGGGTGCCCGTGCAGGACGCGGTGCTTGCGCCCCGGCTTCAGCGTCAGGATCTGCATCGGGGGGACCTCAGACCTTGTCGACCTCGGGCACGCCGAGCAGGCCCCACGGCCGGAAGGTCAGCACGGCGACGAGGATGAGGAACGCGATCACGTCCTTGTAGTCGAAGAACTCCGCCTCGGGCCACCGCTCCGGGTCGCCGAACAGCCGCCCCATGGCGAGCCAGCCGTACTCCATCGTGGCGACGACGATCGTCTCCGACAGCCCCAGGATGAACCCCCCGAGCATCGCCCCCCGGATGCTCCCGATGCCGCCCAGCACCGCCGCGATGAACGCCTTCAGCCCGATGATGAAGCCGTCGATGAACTTGACCCCGCCGTACTTCAGCCCGTGGAGGATCCCGGCCGCGGCGGCGAGGGCCGAGCCGATCACGAACGTCATCGTGATGACCCGGTTGACGGGGATGCCGAGCATCATCGCCGCCTCGGGGTCCTGCGAGATGGCGCGCATGCCTTTGCCGAGGTTCGTCCGGTTCACCAGCTGGTCGAGCACGATCATCAGGAGCACCGCCGAGGCGATGGTGAAGACCTCGATGTACAGCACCTCGATCGACTCCCCGCCGAAGCCGACGGGCATCGTGAAGGACGTCGCGGGCAGCCCCGTGAAGCTCTCCATCTCGGGGAACGACTGGACGTCCGAGCCGACCGCGATGCGGACCAGGTTCTGCAGCAGGATCGACATCCCGATGGCGCTCAGGAGCGCGTTGATGCGGGGCGTCTTCCGCGGCGGGCTGGGGTTCTGCTCGTCGAGGTGGAAGGCGGCCCACGCGAACGCGATGAGGACCACCGCGCCGCCGCACCGGCCCAGCGTCAGCCGCCCGTCCATGCCGGCGTGGAGGACGTACGTCAGCCCCACGAACGACACCACCGCGGCGCCCACCGCCGACCAGGTGGGGTTCCGCCGGAGCGGCTTGTAGGCGATCGAGTCGAGGGACACGCCGACCGCCGCGCAGCCGATCATCGAGACGACGGTGGCGACGGGGAGGACGATCCAGAAGTTCGTGACGCTCCACCCGAAGAGCACCTGGACCGCGATCAGGCCGAGGAACGACCCGAGCATGAAGACCTCGCCGTGGGCGAAGTTGATGAGCTCGATGATCCCGTAGACCATCGTGTAGCCGAGCGCGATGAGGGCGAAGAGCCCGCCGAGGGTGAGCCCGCTGACGAGGTGCTGGGCGAAGGCCTCGGGCTTGTCCACGAGCATCGCGATCGAGGCGACCACGAGCCCCACGGCGATCGGGATCAGCGCGACCCCGACCGCGAGCTGGACCTTCTCGGCGTTCGACCTCACTCGCCGGCGGCTTCGCCCTGCGCGAACGTCGCGATGTAGTCGAACCGCCCCTCGGTCGCCTTGTAGAAGCTGTACCGCTGGTTCAGCGTGTCGCCCTTGTCGTCGAACTTCGTCTGCCCCAGGGCGCCGCTGTGGTCGATGGCCCGGGCCGCGTCGACGACCGCCCGCCGCAGCCCCGCCGCGTCCGCCCCGCCGTCCACCGCGCCGGATGCCGCCGCGAGCAGGATGTTCGCCGCGTCGTAGGCGTACGGCCCGTAGTTCTGCACCGGACGCCCGTACTTGTCCTTGAACGCGGCGAGGAACGCCTGGGCGGGCTCGAGCTTGTCGATCGGCGTCCCCGGGAAGCTCAGGATCGCGCCCTCGGTCGCCGATCCGCCGACGTCGAAGAAGTCCTGCCCGAAGCTGCCGTCGTCGCTGATGAACGTCGACTCCATCCCCAGCTCGCGCATCTGCTTCACGAGGAAGCCCGCCTCGTCGTACAGGCCGCCGAAGTAGATGGCCTCGGGGGCGTCGTCGCGGATCTTCGTGAGCAGCGCCTTGAAGTCCTTGTCCCCGACCTGGATGCCGTCGAACGACACGATCTCCAGCCCGATCGTCCCCCCGTGGTCGCGGAACACCTCCGCCAGCCCCTGCCCGTACTGGGTGCGGTCGTGGATGACGGCGATCTTCGTGAGGTTCAGGTGGTTCTTGACGAAGTCGGCCGTCAGCTCGCCCTGGACGCCGTCGTGCGGGGTGACGCGCGCGATCTCGTCGTAGCCCTTGAGCGTGATGTCGACGTTGGTCGTCGCGGGGCTGATCGCCATGGTCCCGGCCGAGTGGTAGACCTCCGTCGCCGGGAGGAAGCAGCCCGAGTTGTAGTGGGCGACGACGCCGAACGTGGTCGGGTCGCCGGTCACCGCGTAGGCCGCGGACATCGCCTGCTTCGGGTCGGAGGCGTCGTCCTCGACCTTCACCTTCAGCTCCCAGCCCTTCTCGGCGAACTTCGGCGTCCACTCCTCGACCGCCATCCGGACCGCGTCCGCCGCCTCGTTGCCGACCGCCGCGTTGGGACCGCTGATGGGGAGGACCGCCCCGAGCGTCAGGGTGCCGCCCTTGGGTCCGTCGTCCCCGCCGCCTTCGCTCCCGTCGCCGCCCCCGCCCGAGCAGGCGAGGAGCAGGGTGAGGGCCAACAGAATCAGCAGACGGGTCGTACGCATGTCTCCTCCAGAGCGCGCGCGAGTGTACTGCATGTCCGTCTAGACTGCGGCGCTGCATGGCGACGGTTCGCGACTGCCCGAAGTGCAACCGCCCGAACGGGCCGAAGTTCACCCGCTGCATGTACTGCGGGACGGACCTCCCCGCGCTCGCCGCCCCTGCGCCGGCGGCCGACGTCGACGTCGTGGCGGAGGGGCGCAAGGCCCGCGCGCTGCTCGACGGGCTGACCGACACGGCCCGCGCGATGATGCCCGTCGAGGTGCTCGAGAAGCTGGAGGCCCAGGCCGCCGCGGGGGAGGCCGCCCGGGCGGGGCAGGCGGAGCAGGCGCCGGTCGCCGTCACGCCCGAGGACACCGAGCCGAGCGCGCTGCCACCGGGACCCCAGTCCCCCTACGACGTCCCCGAGCCGTCCCCCGAGGGCGACCCGTCGATCCCGGACCTCGAGGCCGTCGAGCCGTTCGACGTCCAGACCATCCAGGACGAGGAGCTGGAGCCCTACGACTCCGTCCGCCTCGCCGCCGACGCCGCGCTCGGGGCCCTGACCTCCGTCGACGACTCCGACGTCGACTTCGAGACGGCGCTCCGGAACGCCCTGGAGCGGGGCGGCGGACCGTTCGGCAAGCGCGAGGCGGAGGCCCGCGTCATCCTCCTCCCCGACCCCGAGTACCGCGGCCAGGCCCACTGGCTCCGCCACCGCCTCGCCGCCGCCACGGGGATGGACCTCTACACCGCCACGCAGACGCTGCAGCGGGACGTCCCCGGCTGCCTCCTCCAGACCGAGACCTTCGCCGAGGCCGAGGAGGCGGCGGACCACCTCCGCGAGGCGGGGCTGAAGATCCTGACCATCGCCCGGAGCGCGTGGCTGGACGACGCGCTCCCCGATCCCGCGATCGGGGCGGACCTCGGCAGCGGCGACGTCGTGCGGTTCGCCCGCCCCGACGGGACCGCCTTCGAGGTGGCGCGGGACGACCTCCGAGCGGCCGTGATCGGCGAGATCGAGCCGGACACCGCGAAGGTCCCGATGGTCCCCGAGCGGGACAAGCGGTGGGGCGTCGCGGTCGCTCCGGACCGCCCCGCGCTGGACGTCGGGAGCGGCCCCTTCGTCGTCCTCGACCTCCTCCGCGCCTCCACCCGGCGCCCGATCCGCGTCCGCTCCGACGACTTCGACTTCCGCTGCCTCGGCGACGACCGCGGCCTCGCCGCGGGCCTGAACCTCCGGATCCTCCTCAAGAAGCTCGGGATCGAGGAGCTGAACGACCGCTTCAAGCGCGTCCCCCACGTGGCCGGCCTCCCCGTCGAAGGCGGCGACGCCCGGGGCCGGCCGCTGACCCGCCGCGAGGTCGAGTTCACCGAGTACGTCCTCATCGTGGACGCCCCGAACCACCTCTAGGCGGCGGCTACTTCATCACGACGAGGACGGCCAACACGGCCACGACGAGCACGATCACCACGGCCGCGCCGACGACCAGGCCGAGGCCTCGGGGGGAGCCCTCCGCCGCGCCCGTCTCGGCGGTGAGGGCGGCGGTCCGCCGCTCGGCCCGCGCCTCCCGCTCCTCCCGCCGGGCGGTGGGGAGCACGGCGGTCGCCGCGAGCTCGCCGTCCTGGATGCTGGGGATGCCGCCGTCGTCGCCCGGATCGCTCATCGCGGCCAGCCTACCCGAGCGACCGCCTCTGCTATAGGCGCCCCGATGGCCTCGTCCCCCCCACCGCCGCCCGACGGCCCCATCCCCCACCGGGTCAAGGGCGCGGGCCACGGCCGGACGCTGCTCGACTACGTCGCCGAGACGTTCACGTCGGCCACGCGGGAGCAGCTCCAGCGGGCGATCGACGAGGGCCGGTTCCGCCTCCGCGACGGACCCGTCCTGAGCGCCGGGTACGAGCTCGCGGCGGGGGAGATCCTCCTCGCCGACCTCCCCACCCCGACGGTCCGCGACCCCTGGCTGGGGCCTCCGCCGGACCGCCTCGACGTCCTCCACCTCGACGCCGATCTCGCCGTCGTCGACAAGCCCGCGGGCCTCCTCTGCTACCCGATGGGGCCGCGCCGGGACGCCGCCCAGGTCATCCTCGAGCGGCAGCTGTGGGACGCCGGCGAGCCCTGGGAGCTGCGCCCGTCGCACCGCCTCGATCGCGAGACTTCGGGGCTGTTGATGTGGACCCGGAACCTCGACGCGGACCGCGTGGTGAAGGAGGCGTTCAAGGCCCGCCGAGTGGAGAAGACGTACCTCGCGCTGGTCCAGGGGACCCTGGAGCGTGCGCTCGTCGTGGACGCGCCGATGCGAAAGGACGACGGGGGCCCCATCCGGGTCCGGCAGGTGGTCGCGAAGGACGGCCGGCCCGCCCAGACGGCCGTCACCCCGCTGGCCTGGTTCGGGTCCTGGACGTGGGTGGAGTGCCGGCCGCGGACCGGGCGGACGCACCAGATCCGGGTCCACCTCGCCCACCTCGGCCACCCCATCGTCGGGGACAAGCTCTACCTCGACGACGGCCGCGCCTTCGTCCGCGCCTGGGAGGGAGAGCTGGACGACGACGACCTCCGCCGGCTCGGTCTCCCCCGCCACGCCCTGCACGCCTGGACGATGGAGCTGGACCACCCCCGGACCGGCGACCCCCTCCACCTCCGCGCCCCGGTCCCGGACGACCTCGTCGCGTTCGCGAAGGACCGCGGAGGATCTGCGCCGCCGGAGCCATCGGATCGTTGACGAGTGGGGCGGGCCCACCTATGCACGGGATGTGAGTGAGTGGACCCCCCACCCGGGCGCTCGAATCGACGGCCTGCCGATCTTCCCGCTCCCCCACATCGCGTTCTTCCCCAACACGCTGCTGCCGCTGCACGTCTTCGAGCCCCGCTACATGGCGATGCTCGACGACGTCTGGGACGGGGATCGTCTGCTCGGCATCGTCCAGCTCCGGCCGGGTTGGGAGGACGCCTACTACGGCGCGCCGGACGTCCACCCCGTGCTCGGCGTGGGCCGGATCGTCCACCGCAGCGACGCCCCCAAGGGGCGCGCCAACATCCTCGTTCGGGGGCTCAGTCGCGCGATCATCGTGGACGAGGCGCGGACCAAGCTGATGTACCGGACCGTCACCGCGCAGATGCTCGGGTCCGACACCAGCGACGACTTCGCGACGGCCCGCCGCATCGCCACCATCCGGCACCTCTTCGCGCAGCTCCTCCAGGGCATCGACGGCGTGGACATGGACGGGGCCGGCGCCCTCTTCGCCCCCGAGGCCGACCCGTCGGTCGTGGTGGACGCCATCGCGGCGGCGCTGCCCATCGATCCCGACGCCAAGCAGGACCTCCTCGCGGAGCTCGACGTCCCCCGGCGCGCGGATCGCCTCGCGGACCTGCTCGTGGACCTCGCCACCGAGGCGCGGCCCGACGTCTTCAGCGGTCTGAACTGAGCACCCGGCGGAGGCGCCCGGCGAGCCCCTCGGAGCGGCCCGGTCCACCGCGCGCGCGCGCCGCCTGGACGCGGCGGAGCCGGCGGGCGAGATCGAGGCGAGCGGGGTCCACGTCGGGGGGGACGAACGACGCGGACGGCGCCTCCAGCCAGTCCCGCCAGGCGACGGGGTCGGCGACGCCGGGGCGGGTGGCCGCGCCGACGTCCACCTCCACGCCGGCCCCGCGGATCGCGTCCAGCCCGTCCTGCTCGTCGCGGAGCGCGTAGCCGGGGGCGCCGAGGGCGACGGCGGCCCAGGGCTCGACCCCCGCGGACCGGCACGCGGCGGCGGCGGCGACGGCGGTGTCGCGCTGCACGGCGTCGCCGGCGTCGAGGTCTCCGAGGTCGATCGCGGCGACCCCGCACTCGGTCAGCTCGGACAGGGGGAGGCGCGCCACGTCCGCCGGCTGGACGGCGATCCGGAGCCGTCGCAGCGCCCCCGGTCCGGCGCGCAGGAGGCGCACGCGGCCGAGGAGGTCGGACCACCACGTGGGGTGGGGGGCAGCGCCGGTGCCCGCGGTGAGGTCGAGCCAGCGGATGCCGAGGAGATCGCAGGCCACCACGTCGTCCACGACGGCCTCCGGGGGGAGGACGCCGCCGACGTCGTCGTGGAGCGGGACCGCCGTGGTGGCACCCCGCCCCTTGTCGACCGGGGGACCGAACCGGAGCAGCCCCGACGGCGGCCGGTCGGGCTGCCCCGGCCACCCTCCCCGCGCGCAGCGGCGGTACGCGGCGTAGTCGACGAGCTTCCGGTCCGGGGGATCCGTCGCCCCTGCCGCCGCCGGCGTCCCCAGCGCATCCCGCAGCGCCCCCGCGGGTCCGCCCGTGGACACGACCTCCAGCGCCGCCAGCAGCGCCGCCCGCCCCGACGAGGCGAGGAGGCCGTCGAGCTCCGGGAGGAGCCGGGCGCCGTCGGGCCAGAGGTCGATCAGCGGCCCCGCGCCGAGCACCAGGGTGGTCCCCGCGTGGCGCACGGCGCGCGCCGCCGCGAGGCCGTCGGCGAGGGTCGCGGGGTGGAGCCAGATCACGACGACGTCGGGCCGGTGGAGCGCCGCGACGGACCGCAGCGAGCCCTCGGCTCCGCCCCGCGGACGCCTCGCGTCGTGGACGAACACGCGGTGCCGGCTCTGGAGCTTGGCGGCGGTGGCGAGCCTCAGCAGGGGAACGGGCAGGACGCCGCGGTCCTCGCGGGGAACGCCGAACCGGAGGGCGGGGTCGAGGGCGTGCTCGTCCGCGGGCCGGACGAAGAGGACGGCGACCGTCTTCAGGGGACCAGGGTCTCCGAGGCGGTGTTCTCCTGGTCGACCGGCGGGTAGATGTCGAGCCCGAGGTAGTCGATGGCGCCCTTCATGTCGCGGAACTTGTTGTCGAAGTAGGTGGTGTCGTTGATGGTGAAGCTGATGTAGCCGTGCTGGGGGGCCTTCCACTCCAGGCTCGTCCCCACCTTGAAGTACTTCGTGAACGAGCCGTCCTCGGCCTCGAACCGCATGATGAGCGCGCCGTGGGGGAGCTCCGGGACGATGCCCAGCTCACCCGCCTCGGGGACGTTGGGATCGCCCTCGGAGGTGATGAAGTAGTTGTCCTTCATCTTGCCGGTGTCGGCGATCGTGTACTGGCCGTTCTCCTCGCCGGTGGACTCGATGAGGAGCTGGTCGTTCTCGCAGACGTGGAGCCTGAACTGCCACTCCGCCGAGATGTCCATGAAGTTGTGATACTCGTAGGTCAGCGGCTTGTAGCACTGGCCCGCCTCGAGCTCGCGGCCGATGCCGCGGAGGTAGTCGAGGTACTCCGACGGCTTCTTCTTCCCCTTGCCGACGGCGCTGCACCACTCGAAGTTGGTCTGGAGCCAGTCGTCGAGGAGCTGCGGCCGGCCCAGGAACGCGGTCTCGAAGTAGGACAGCGACTCCCCCTCGAGCTGGAAGTCCTGCATCACCTTGCCGGTGGTGAAGTCCTGCAGGTAGACGAGCGCGTCGGAGCGGGCCATCCGGAGCTGCGACGTGTTCATGTTGGCGAAGTCCGGCGGCCCGTAGCACTTCCAGTCGCCGATCATCACCTCGCCGACCGGCGGCGGCGCCTCCTCCTCACCCTTCTTCTTCTTCTTCTTCTTCTTCGCCAGCGCGGGGGTGCCCATCAGGGCGACGGCGAGGAGCACGAGGAGGGCGATGCGGAAGGACTTCATGGGGTTCTCCGAAGGCGCGCGATGGTACCACCCCAAGCACGACAGGGCGGCCCACACATCGGTGGACCGCCCCGCCGGGGACTCGAGGTCTGCTCGCTTGCCAGGTTGCGCGCCGCGTTGCGGCACGCTGTCCTGTCGGCGCGAGCGCCTACAGGTTCGGGAGCTTCCCCTGGAGGAAGAAGGCGATGACGAGCGCGTAGATGCAGAGCGACTCGATCAGCGCGAGGCAGATGATCATGGGGGTCTGGATCTTGCCGCTGGCGCTGGGGTTCCGGGCGATGCCGGTCAGCGCGCCGAAGGCGGCGAGGCCCTGGCCGATGCCGCAGCCGAGGGCCGCGAAGCCGATGGCCACGCCGGCGCCGATGGCGACGCCCTTCTGGCCCTCGGACGCGATGACCTTCGTGAGGTCGGCCGGGTCAGCTGCGAAGGCGAGCGCGGGCACGATGAGGGTCGCCAGGATGGTCAGGGGAATCAGCAGGCTGCGGTAGGTGCGAAGCATGGTTGTTGCTCTCCGGGTTAGTGGTCGTCGTGAGCGACCGCGAGTCCGATGTAGGAGACGCTCAGAAGGCTGAAGACGAGCGCCTGGATGAAACAGACGAAGATCCCGAGGGCGAGGAAGGCCACCGGGATGCCGAAGCCGAGCACTGCGGACAGCTGCTCGGGCAAGACGTTCATGAAGATGTTCAGCACCTGGTGGTCGCCCATGATGTTGCCGTAGAGGCGCACGGACAGACTCAGGGGCCGGGACAGGTGGCTGATGACCTCGATGACGAACATCAGCGGGGCGAGCCAGATGATCGGGCCCATGAAGTGCTTGAAGTACTCCACGGGGCCGTTCCGGATGATGCCGACGGCGTTGTAGACGACGAAGATCACGATGGCCATCGGGATGTTCGTGTTCAGGTGCTCGGTCGGCGGGAGGAAGCCGGGGAAGATGCCGAGGATGTTGCTGACGAAGATGTAGAGGAAGATCCCGGCGATGAGCGGGAAGTAGGCCTCGGCGTCCTTGCCGAGCACCCCGCGGCACATGTTCAGCAGCGCCTCGGTGTACAGCTCGAAGAAGTTCTTGGGGCGCAGGTCGGCATCGGGAATGAGCGCCTCGCGGTTCTTCGGCGCGCGCAACAGGGCCATCCGCGCCAGGAAGGCGAAGAAGAGGATGATGGCGACGGCGAGCATCGAGTGCGCGAACGGGAGGTAGTCCGGGTTGTCGTGCAGCCACGGCACGAGCCCGAGCCACTGGAAGGCGCCCTCGGCGGCGATGGGGATGGGCATCACGTGCGCGTCCTCCTAGTTCGCCAGGCCCAGCGCCTGCGCGAGCGTGGCGGCGACGACGACGACGCTGAGCCCGACGAGGACGCCGAGGACGTCCAGCGACAGGGGCACGAGCATCACCCACAGCACCACGGCGAGCAGGCCGAGCTTGAACATGAGGCGCGTCAGGAGCACGCCCCAGGGGACCTCCTCGCCGCCCGTGACCTGGACCACGAACCGCGACAGAAGCCAGAAGTTGACCAGAGCGAGCGCGCCCCCCGCGGCCGCGCCGACGGCGGCGTCGGGCCCGAGGACCAACCCCGCCCCGCCCGTCGCGACAGCCAGGAGCAGGGCCCCGAGGATCGCGATCCGCTTCGCCCCGAGGGGGATTCCCTCGGTCGTAGGCGGTGGGAGCGTCATGCCTTCGGTGCTCATTTGGAGCGCCCCTCTACCTACCCGGTCCGGCAGTGTCAACCGGACCTCCTGTGTGGGGGACATAGGATCTGGAGAGCGACGCACCAGGGGAGGCTGGTGCAGCAATATGTGGCGGGTCGGCTCGGGCTTATGCGGTTTTTCCGAAACGAAAAATCTATTTTACCGATTTAGCGAATCGTCCCGCTCGGCCTAGCCTGTCGCCGAGGGCTGGGAGGCCGCCATGACCGGACTCGACAAGAGCCTGGGGCTGCGTGACGTGTTCGCCATCGCCACGGGGGCGATGATCAGTTCGGGGCTGTTCCTGCTCCCCGGGCTGGCGGCGGCCGAGACGGGGCTCAGCGTGCCCCTCGCCTACCTGCTCGCGGGCCTGCTGATGATCCCGCCGATGCTCAGCAAGGCGGAGCTCGCCACGGCGATGCCCAAGGCGGGCGGCGCCTACTACTTCCTCGATCGCGCCATGGGCCCGATGGTCGGCACCATCGGGGGCCTCGGCACCTGGGCGGCGCTCATCTTCAAGAGCGGGTTCGCCCTGATCGGCATGGGCGCGTACGTCGCCCTGTTCCTGGACATCCCGATCGTCTCCGTCGCGCTGATCCTGACCTGCGTGCTCTGCCTCACCAACATCGTGGGGGCCAAGGAGTCCAGCGGGCTGCAGCAGGGGCTCGTCCTGGTCCTGCTCGTGGCCGTCGGCGCGTTCCTCATCCTCGCCGTCGAGGCGAGCACGTCGGGGCGGACGACGATGCACCTCGACCAGCCCTTCTGGTCGTCGGGGGTGGACGGCTTCCTCGCCACCGTGGGGCTCGTCTTCGTGTCGTACGCGGGGCTCACCAAGGTCGCTTCGGTGGCGGAGGAGATCCAGGACCCGGATCGCAACATCCCGCTGGGGATGATGCTGTCGCTCGGCGTCGCGACGCTCCTGTACACCGCCTGCGTAGGCGTCATGACGCTCGTGCTGCCGCCCGCGTCGTTCCACGCCGACCTCGCCCCGATGGCGACGGCGGCGGCCGAGCTGGCGGGCCCCTGGGCCAAGCCCGCGATCGCGATCACCGCCGCGGCGGCGACCGCCGCGTTCGCCTCGACCGCCAACGCCGGGATCATGTCGGCGTCGCGCTACCCGCTGGCGATGGCGCGGGACCGGCTGCTCCCCGGCGGCTTCGCGCAGGTCGGCAAGTTCGGCACCCCGACGCTGGCCGTCGCGGTCACCAGCCTCTGCATCGGCCTCTGCATCGTGGCGCTGCCCATCACCACCGTGGCCAAGCTGGCGAGCGCCTTCCAGCTGCTGCTGTTCGCGATGATGAACCTCTGCGTCATCGTCATGCGGGAGGGCCGCCTGGCCTACTACCGGCCCGGCTTCCGGTCTCCGCTGTACCCGGTCATGCAGGTGGTCGGCATCGTCGTGCCGCTGTGGCTCATCGCCGAGATGGGGTGGGTGGCGATGGCGTTCACGGCCGGCCTCGTCGCCGCGGCGGCGGCCTGGTACTGGTTCTACGCGGCCCGCCGGGTGGAGCGCTCCGGCGCGATCTTCCACGTCTTCGAGCGGCTCGGGCGGCTGCGCTGGGGCGGGCTCGACGACGAGCTGCGCCGCATCCTCCACGAGAAGGGGCTCCAGCCCGACGATCCGCTCGCCGACCTGCTCGCCCGCGCCGAGGAGATCGTGATCGAGGTGGAGTCGTTCGCCGAGGTCGCCGACGCCGCAGCCGCCCACTTCGCCGAGGTGACCGGGCTGCCGGCGGACGTGCTGGCGGACTCCGTCCGGGCGAAGACCCGGTTCGGCATGATGCCCGTCGTCGGAAACACGGCGTTCCCGCACCTGCGGTTCCTCGGCGTGAAGCGACCGGAGCTGGCGGCCATCCGGGTCCCCCAGGGGGTGTACTCGGACGTCGGCACCGAAGAGGCGCACGTGCGCGCCGACAGCCCGATCGACCTCTTCATCTTCCTGCTCAGCCCCGACGAGAACGGCGCGCAGCACTACCGGCTGTTGGCACACCTCGCGGGCCGGTTCGAGGAGGCGGCGCACCCCGTCGACGACCTCGAGGCGACGGGCGAGTTCCGGCTGGCGCACACCCTCGGGCTGGGGGAGGTCACGCTGGCCCGAACAGCTCCGTCCGAGCCCGGTCCCACAACGCCACCAGACACGGATGCTTGAGCTTTCGCTCGACGGCGACCGCGTAGTACTTCTCCCGCAACCCCTCCAGCGTGCCCACCCGGCGGACGTGGTGCTGCCGCACGATGTCGTCGGCGATGACGTCGGGGGCGGCGAACGCCCCCAGCCCGTGCTCCCCGAACGACTTGAGCTGGGCCATGTCCTGGAACTCCGCGATGACCATCGGGTGCAGCTCGTGGCGGTCGAAGAACAGGTCGAGCTGCCGCCGGAGCACCGTCTCGGCGGTCGGCAGCAGCATCGGCGCGCCCCCGAGCGAGCGGGGGAAGCCGTCGGCGAGCCGGGCGGCCAGACCGGGCTCCGCGAACAGCGCGATGTCGCTCTCCCCCAGCAGGTGATTGAACGCGCGGATCCGGGCGTCGGGACCGGCCGCCACGTCGGTGATCACGACGTCGAGGTGGTGCAGCGCGAGGTCGGCGAGCAGCTCGTCGGAGCCCCCCTCCCGGACCACGAGGTGCACGCCGACCTCCTGCTCCAACGCGGGTTCGATGAGCCGGCGGACGACCAGCTTGGGGACGACCTCGGTTACGCCGACGTCGAACCGAATGGGACCGGCCACGGGACGCCCGTGGACGAAGTCGATCAGCTCCTGGCCGGTCGTGAAGATCTCGTCGGCGTAGCGCAGCACCTGGTGGCCGAACGGGGTCAGCGTCAGCGTCCGCCCGCTCCGCTTGAAGAGGCTCCGCTCGAACGACGCTTCGAGCTGCGCGAGCTGCCCGCTGACGGTCGACGGCGCCAGCTTCAGCCGCTTGCACGCGGCGGTGATGCTGCCCTCCCGGGCGACGTTCCAGAAGTAGAGGAGGTGGTGGTAGTTGAGCCACTCCACGGGGACTCCTTCGATTCGGTTTTCTCGAACGGTCATCTCTGTTTTACCTGATTGTCGAATCCGTCATCTCCCGTACGGTTCCGCGCGCCCGTGGCCCTGCTCCTCCTCCAGATCGCCCTCGGCATCGCGCTCCTCGTCCTCGGCGCGGAGGTGCTGGTCCGCGGGGCCGTCGACGTGGCGCGCCGGCTCGGCCTGTCGCCGCTGGTCATCGGGGTGGTCCTCGTCGGGTTCGGCACCTCGGTGCCCGAGCTCGCCACCAGCCTCCAGGCGGTCGCCGCCGACGTCCCCGGCCTGGCGGTGGGGAACATCGTCGGCTCGAACATCGCCAACATCCTCCTCATCCTCGGCGCGGGCGCGCTCCTGGCCACGATCCCGACCGACCGGGAGACGCTGCTGCGGGACGGCGGCGTGCTCCTGGTGGTGTCGGTGCTGCTGACGCTGGTGGCGCTGTGGGGGCGGATGGTCTGGTGGCACGGCGTGGGGCTGATGGCGCTGCTCGCCGCCTACATCGTCTGGAGCCTGCGCCGGCCGAGCGGGCAGGCGCCCGAGGAGGACGACGACGACGGCGCGGACGGCCCGCCGCTGTCCGCGCCGCGGGGCATCGCGCTGACGCTGGGGGGGTGCCTGATCGCGGTCCTCGGGGCGGACGTGCTCGTCGACGGGGGGGTCGACGTGGCCCGCGCCATCGGCGTGTCCGAGACGATCATCGGGCTGACGGTGGGCGCCATCGGGACGTCGCTGCCGGAGCTGGTGGCGGTGGGGGCCGCGGCGCTCCGCCAACACGGGGACATCGCCCTGGGCAGCATCATCGGCTCCAACCTCTACAACACGTGCGCGATCCTGGGCCTTACGTCGCTGATCGAGACGCTCGAGTTCCCCCCCGACATCATCCGCACGGACGTCGTGGTCATGCTCTGCGCCACCGTCCTGCTGCTGGGGATGGCGTGGACGGACCAGCGGATCAGCCGTCCCGAGGGGGGCGTCCTGCTGGCGAGCTACGGCGTCTACCTCTGGTCGGTCGTCCCGCTCTGAGGGGACGCCGCGAGCGGGCTCGCCGGCCTGCCTAGAAGGCGGGCACCTTGGCCGGACGCTCGACGACGCTGGGCTCGACGATGCAGCCGTCGGGGATCGGCTCGGTCGCCGTCCAGCCGCCCTCCCAGTGCCACGAGAAGTGGAGGTGGTGGTGGTGGAAGGGCCAGCCGCCGCCCCAGGTCACCTTGCTGTGGAGGCGGTTCCGCTCGTACGTCGAGAGGACGTCCGCCGCGTACAGGTCGTCCGCCGCGTCCATCACGTCCTCGCCCACCACGGGGTCGACGCCGATGACGCGCGTCTCGGGGTGGATCGCCAGCTTCGCGAGGAAGTACGCCGTCCGCTCCGCGTCGAGCTTCGTGGCCGCCCCCGTGCAGAACCGGCCGTCGTTGGACGGGCAGACGACCTCGCCGTTGTTCGCGCCGTCGTTCTGGTAGTAGGCGATGTCGATGTCGTTGCCGTTGATGTGCGTCCCCGAGGGGTGGCGGAGGTCGCCCTGGAGCGTCCCCGGCGTCGCGCCGTCCTTCTCGGACATGTCCAGCAGCCCCAGCGGGCGCGTGTTCGGGAACTGGTCCATCACCTCGGCGCCGGCCCACCGGACGAGGTAGGCGACCTCGCGCCGGACCGCGCTCCAGGCCGCCTTGTGCTCCGGGTAGACCGCCTCGAACGTCCCGTTGGCGCGCGGGAACTGCATGATCCAGTTGCAGGGGCCGCTCTCCGACGAGCTGGAGCCGTAGAAGTCGTCGCACTCCATCCCGAAGTGCCAGGCCGAGACGTTCACGATCACCTCGTACGACGCGGTCGCTCCCTGGTAGCCGAGGACCTGGAACCAGTGCTCCCGAGGCGCGTCCGTCTGGTTGTAGACCGCCACCCGCTCGTACGAATTCGTCGTGTAGCTGTTCTGGTACGCCTGTCCGTCGGTCCGGAGCTCGTAGAGGTCCAGATCCGTCGATCCGCCGCCCGATCCCGCGATGTCGATCTCGACGGACGCCCAGCTCCCGGCCGGGACCTCGAGCACGAACACGTCGGTGTCCCCCGCGCAGAGCTCGCCGTCGTAGGTCGAGTCGTCGATCGCGAGCACCGTCGACGCCGTCGCGATCGTCTCGTTCAGGCCGGGGGTGCAGTCGTCCTCCCACGCCGGCCCCGTGGGGTCGGGCTCGGGGTCCGGCTCGGGCTCGTCGCCGGCCGGGCAGTCGCCGCCGTCCCAGTCGTACTCCGCGCAGTCGAGGTGGATGGCGTGGCCCTCGTACCAGTAGGTGCCGTCGTCGCAGTACCCGTCCGCGATCCAGCGCTTCGGGGCGCACACGCCGTTGCAGTCGAACAGCTCGTCCGAGTCGCACGACGACTGGTGGCCGATCCCCTCGCCGCCGCCGCCGTCCTCGGTGGGCTTGTCGTCCCCCGGCGGCTCGGCGACCGAGTACGGGATCTCCGCCCAGCAGCCGCCGAGCAGGAGGACGAGAACACAGAACGGAATGATGGACAGGAACGAGGGACGCACCGATACCTCCAGCGCAGCTCCCTCGCGCAGCCGGGACGCTAGGCGAGCGTCCCGGTGGCGTCAACGACTTCCAGTCAGCGCTGACTCTATCCGCCGAGCCCCGCCGTCGGATCGACGTACGTGATCGGACCGCCGGGGCCGAGGTCGACGCCCAGCGCCATCCACGCCAGCAGCAGGATCGTCCACGCGATCCAGAAGAACAGCGTGTACGGCAGCATCATCGACACCAGCGTCCCGATGCCCGACTTCGGGGCGTACTTCTGCGCGAACACCAGGATCACGACGAAGTACGGGTTCAGGGGCGTGATGATGTTCGTGCACGAGTCGCCCACCCGGTAGGCCGCCTGCGTCATCTCCGGGCTGATGCCGACCGCCATGAACATCGGCACGAAGACCGGGGCGAAGAAGGCGTACTTCGCCGACGCGCTGCCGATGAACAGGTTCCCCGTCATCGCCACGATGATGAAGATCGCCATCAGCAGCTCGCCCGGCATGTCGATGCTCGCGAGGAAGTTGCCGCCGACCACCGCCAGCATCACCCCCAGCTGGCTGTGGTTGAAGAACATCACGAACTGCGCCGCGAAGAAGGCGAGCACGACGTACGGCGCCATGTCCGCCATCGTCGCCGACATCATCCTCGCCACCGCTTCGTCCTTGCGCGTGGTGCCCGTCTCCTCGACGAGGCTCCCCGTGCTCAGGCCGTAGGCGATCCCGATCGCGGCGAAGATGATGAACAGCATCGGCACGATCGCCTGGCCCCACCGCGGGGCCTCGCCTTCGGCCGACCAGAGCGGCGCGCCGGGGATGAAGATCAGCGCGAGGCAGGCCGCCGTCGTGACGACGCCCACGATCAGCGCGTCCCTCATGCCCTTCTTCTCGGCATCCGTGACCTTGGCCGCGGCGAGCTCCTCCGCCGTCACCTCGGAGGGCCCGCCCTCCTCCGGCGTCTTCCCCTCGAACCGCGGCTCCACGAACCTCGCCGTCACGAACCAGCCGACCCCCGTCAGGAGCACCGTCGAGACGATCATGAAGTACCAGTTGGCCGTCGGCAGGACCTCGTAGGTCGGGTCCACGATCTGCGCGCCGACGGTCGACAGGCCGCCGAGCAAGGGGTCGAGGCTCGTGATCACGAGGTTCGCGCTGAACCCCGCCGACACGCCCGCGAACACCGCCGCGATGCCCGTCAGGGGCGACTTGCCGACGGACTTGTAGAGCATCGCCGCGATCGGCGGGAGCACGACGTACCCCGCGTCCGCCGCGAGGCTGCTCATGATCCCGATGAACACCATCGCCGGGTTCAGCAGCTTCTCCGGCGTCACCGCCGCCATCGCCTTGAGCATCGCGTCGATCAGCTTCGTCTTCTCCGCGATGCCGATCCCGAGCATCGCGACGAGCACCACCCCCAGCGGGTGGAAGCCGGTGAAGTTCGACACGAGGTGGTCCATCACCCACTTGAACCCGTCCCGGTCCAGCAGCGAGACCGCCTTCACCTCCTGCGTGCCCTTCTTCATGACGAGCTGACCGTCGGCCAGCACCGGTTCGGTGACGGGCGCGACCTTGGGCCGGCCGTCAGCGCCCATCACGAGCACCGTGCGGCGCCCCGCGACGCGCGTCTGCATCACCTCGATGGGCTCGCCCGTGGCTGGGTTCGTCACCACCTCGACGACCGGGGTGGCGATGGGCTTGTCGACCTTCCAGTCGAGGCCCGCGCCGACCGCCGACAGCAGCAGCACGAGCACGGCGCCGCCGCCGAACAGGGTGATGGGGTCGGGGAGCCGGTTGCCGACCGTCTCGACGAGGTCGAGGAAGACGGCCAGGGTGCCGCGCTTGGCGGCGGCGGGAGCAGGAGTCTCGTCAGCCATGGGCGGGGACCCTACCGGAGGACACCCGCCCCGGCATCACGTCACGGGGCGGTTGCTCTTGTCGGCCTGGGCCTGCTCGTACAGGGCGCGTCCCTGCTTCCCGAACGCGAACCCGAGCGGCCACATCACCAGCGCGACGAGCGCGCCCGCCCACAGCGGCACCCCGGGGGCCAGCGCCAGGGCGGTGAAGCTGCCCGCCGCGAGCACCGTCGCGCTCGCCACCTCGACCTCCGTGATCGGCGGCTTCGGCGGCGGCTGCCACTCCGGGTTGGCGGGCGGGAGGACCCCCGTCATCGGCCACAGCCGCCAGGAGATCCACACCACGCGGTAGTAGTTGTTGACCCCGTTCCCGGCGAAGTTCTGCTGCGGCCCCTGCCCCCACGGCTCCCCCCGCGGACCGAGGCACCGCAGCGGCGGGCTCCCCTTCATCGCGAGCATCTTGATCGAGTCGTTGAACGAGACCGGCAGGTAGCCGGACAGCTCCGGGTTGACCCGGTCGCGCAGGTCCGTGAAGCCGGCGAGGCTGTTCTTCGGCGTGAACGGCTTCCCCCGCTGCGACCGCCACGTCCCGAAGTACTGGCTGTGGACCGACGCGCGGACGAACCAGACCACCAGCGCCCCGAACGCCAGCGCCACGCCGAGGGTGAGGAAGTCCCGGCGGAGGAAGATCCGAGCCTGCCCCGCGAGGCTCGCCACCGCGACCGCCGCCCACACCACGAGCACGTGGTAGGCGGTGCTGAGCAGGTTGAACGCCGCGTGCTTCTTCGGGTCGAGGTGGTGCTCCACGTGGTAGTCGAGCAGGGCCGCGCAGCCGTCGCAGACGTAGTAGCCGCGGCCGATGACCTCGCGGGGGGCCGAGCTCTCGTCGATGTAGCCGGTGCTGTGGTGCTTGATCGACCGCGCGTAGCGGACCTCGATGACGTTGTAGGCCGTCACCCCGCAGTAGACGCAGTCCGCCGTCGCCGCGCCGGCGTCGCTCACCGGGCCGGCTCCCACGCCGCGTGCGACGTGCGGGACGTCCACACCTCGATCCGCCGGATGCGGACCCGGTCGTCGGCGAGCGCGCCCCGGAGCTCGCGGCCGACCCAGCGCGCGATCACCGCCGGCGTCGGGGGAACGCCGCCCCAGCAGTCGAGGTCGTTCAGGTGCCGGTGGTCGATCGGGGTCACGACCTCGTGCAGCGCCCGCCGCAGCCCCCCGCGGGGGAGCACGCGTCCGCCGTCACCGACGTCGTCCGCCTCCACCAGCGCCACGATCCGGAAGTTGTGGCCGTGGAACGGGCCGTCCCCCTCCTGGTGGGACGAGCAGATCTCCTCTTCGGCGCGGAAGACGAACACGGCTCGCGAGTATAGATTGCGCCGGCCATGACCTCCGAGACCCCCGACAACACGCTCCTCAAAGTCCTCGGCGCCGTCGCCATCGTCCTCGTGATCGTGGGCGGATCGCTCTACATGGGGGCGCTGCTGGCCCCCGAGCAGGAGGCGCCGAAGGTCAAGGCGAAGATCGTCAAGCCGGTCACCCCCGTCCCCATCGACGCCCCCGTGCAGGTCTCCGTGAAGCCGTCCGGGCCGAAGGCAGCTCCTCCCGCGCCCCCCGACGACAACGAGACGCCGTTCACGGGCCTGAGCGCCCCCACCCTGCCCGGCGTCGCCGACCTCGCCACCCGCCCCGTCGTCCTCCCGTCCAGCGATCGTCCCGCCGCCCAGGCGCTGATGGAGGCGAACCTCGAGGCCCTCGACGGGTGCTGGCGCGACGCCGCGGAGGAGGCGGACCGGAGCGGCAAGCTGTTCGTCCACTTCCGCGTCCGCGACGGCGCCATGGACGAGCTCCAGATCACGACGAAGCACGTCGGCGACCCGACGTTCGAGGTCTGCGCGACCAACCTCGTCAGGGGGTTCGACGTCGGCGCGCTGGAGGACGGGACGTCCGTGTTCTGGCCGGTCGAGCTCGACAAGAAGCACGGCGCGAAGCTCTGAGCGAGCGCGCTCCCTACCGGACGAGCTTGCTGATCGTCTTGAAGACGTCGCCCTGGGCGCGCCGGACCCAGTCGAAGACCACCGTCTCCACCGACGTCGTCACCGCCCCGAGCTGCTCGTACAGCCCCAGCGCGGCCTTGTAGTCGCGCTTGCTCCGGCTGACCACCGCGTCGCGCGCGACGTGCACGACGTACCCCTCCTCGACGAGGCCGCGGGCCGTCTGGAAGACGCAGATGTGGGACTCCATCCCGGCGAGGATGACGTGGCTGCGGCCCGTCCGCTCGAGCTGGTCGGCGAACTCCGGGACGTCCGTGCAGGCGAAGTCGCGCTTCTCGACGGGCGCGGCGAGGTCGCCGAACGCCTCCCGCAGCTCCGGCACCGTGGGCCCGAGCCCCTTGGGGTACTGCTCGGTGACGAGGACGGGGACGCCGGCGGCGTTCGCCCCCTCGACGAGGATGCAGGCCTTGCGGAGTTGGTCGGCGTGGACGTCGTCCGGCATCACGGCGGCCAGCCGCTCCTGCCAGTCGATGAGGACGACGACGGAGTTGTCGGGGGTGAGCGAAAGCATGGTCGCGGGACGCTAGCATCCGCCGATGCCCGACTGGTTGCAGGCGATGATCCTCGGGGCGGTGCAGGGGCTCACCGAGTTCCTCCCCGTCTCCTCCAGCGGGCACCTCGTGCTCCTGCAGCGGTGGTTGGGGGAGGAGTTCTTCGCCCGCGGGGACGAGCTGTTCTTCGATCTCGTGCTCCACGTGGGCACGCTCCTGCCGGTCCTGTGGTTCTACCGGGAGGATCTCAAGGGCCTCGTCGACGACCCCAAGGCCCGCCGCCTCGGCCTCATGGTGCTGCTCGCGACGGTCCCCACGGGGCTGATCGGCATCGCCCTGGAGGATTGGTTCGAGGCGCTCTTCTCCACCGTGGGCCCGGTGTGTGTGGCGCTGTTGGTGACGGCGGCGCTCCTGATCGGGACGCGCTTCGTCGCCGAGGAGGGGACGGCGGCGCTCACCTGGCGGACCGCGCTGATCATCGGCGTCGTCCAGGGGCTCGCCATCACCCCGGGGATCTCCCGGTCCGGGTCGACGATCGCGGTCGCGCTCTTCCTCGGCCTGGACCGCGACCTGGCGGCCCGATTCAGCTTCCTCGCGTCCATCCCCGCCATCTGCGGCGCTGTGCTGCTGAAGTCCCGGCACGGCTTCTCCACCGCCGACGTCGACTGGCTCAGCGTCAGCCTCGGGTTCGTCACCTCCATGCTCGTCGGCTACGCCGCCCTGGTGATGCTCGTGGCCCTCGTGAAGCGCGGCGGCCTCCACCGATTCGCGTGGTACCTCGTCCCCGTCGCGGCCGGCGCGTGGATCCTGTTGGGCGGAGGCGGTTAGGATCTGCACGCCCGCGGAGACCCGACTTTGATGCGTTCCCTTCTCGTCCTGACCTGCTCGCTCTTCCTCATCGCCGCCTGCGGGGGTGACTCGACGACCTCCGGCGCCGGCGGCGACGGGGGCCCCTCGTCGTCGGGCGGCGGACCCTCCGGCGTCGTCGGCGGCAACCCCGGCGAGGTCGAGCCCCCCGAGGGCACCGCCGCCAGCGCCGCCCCCCCGGCCGAGAACGAGCTCCCCGCCCCCGAGTTCAAGAACGCGCGGACGGCGCTGCAGCAGGTCACCGAGACGGTCGCGTCCATCGGCACGACCGCAGCCGACAAGATCGCGACGGCCGAGCAGGCCATCCTCCTCGGGGACTCGGCCAAGGCCGACGAGATGATCCTCGAGGTCGTCGCGGCCATCGGCTCCGACCCGAAGATCCGGTCCGAGATCCGCGGCTCCGTCCTCGCCGCGCTGGCCACCGACATCGCCAAGTACCAGGACTACCCCGGCAAGCCGTCGGTCACCGTCACCGAGCACAAGGACCGGTGCTGCGACGAGACCGGCGCCTGCTCCGTCGAGCTCGCCACCGCCACGTGCTGGGAGGTCAAGCACGGCGAAGCGGTCAAGGGGTGCGCGGGCGAGTGCGAGGAGGCGCGGCCCGAGCCCACCGACGAGGGTGACACCGAGGTCAAGGCCGAGGAGAAGGACGCCGCCCAGCCGGACGACGCGGGCAAGGGAGACGCCGAGCCCGCCGCCGAAGGGGCCGCCGCGCCCGCCGCCGAGCCCGCCGCAGAGGGGTCAGCGGCGCCGGCGACGGAGGGAGAGGCCGAGAAGCCCGCCGAGGGCGAAGGCGCCGAGGAGGCCCCCAAGCCCGAGTGAAGTCGCCCCCGCGACGCTGCTGTTGCAGCCGCCGTCGGACGCGCGCCGCGCCTCGATCTCGATCGACGCCTCGGCCTCGCCGCCCGGGCCCGCCGCCCGCAGCGTGACCGTGTGCGTCCCCGGCCCGTCGAAGACGTAGCGGGGCTCGTAGGTCGACAGGAGCGAGCCCTCGTCGCCGTCGAGGATCCACTCGTAGGACGTCGTGCAGCCGAACCCGCCCAGCGGCGACGTGTTCTCCATCTGCACCGTGAAGTCGCCCTCGTTGCTGTAGTCCGCCGACGGCCGCGGCGTCTCGCACGCCAGCGCGACCCCGACGTGGCGCCGGAACGTCTCGAACTCGCCGCCGCACGACTCGTCGTCGCCGTACGCCGTCAGCGTGATCGTGTACTGCCCCTCGGCGGTGTAGGTGTGGTCGTACCCGTCGAGCTCGGCGTCCCCGGGGAGGAGCGCGACGAAGTCGCTGCCGTCGCCGAAGTTCCACTCGTACCCGACGAACCGGTCGGTCTGGTACTCGTCCGGCACGCTCACCGTCACCGTCAGCGGCGCGGCGCCCACTGCGCTGCCGCCCTCGGGCCCCTCGACCTCGAAGTCGACGGCGACGCCGTAGATCGCGTTGATGCCGGCGCTGTCGTCCTCGTTGGGGTCGTCGCGCTCGTTGTCGCAGCGCTGCCCGGACCAGTACATCGTCGCGTTCCGCTTGATGGGGTCGGGGCACGGCTCGCCGTCGTCGCAGGAGTGGCCGAGGCCGAGGCCGTGGCCGATCTCGTGCGTCGCCGTGGACATGTAGCTGTAGTGGCCGAAGCAGTCGGGCGAGGCGATGTACTCCGGCGTCCCCCACGCGGGCCCGCTGTTGAAGATGATGTTGTAGGCCGTCGTCTCGACGAACTGGTGGCCGTTGTTCGTCAGCGTGTTGCCGTTGTCGTGGGTGACCGCGGCGGCGAGGACGCCCGACGAGAGGCTCCCCTGGAACATGATCTGGGTCCGGTTCCCGATGCCGAACGTGGGCTCGTTGGGCAGCGTCCCCGCCCGCTCGAAGAGCAGCGGCGAGCAGTCGACGTCGGTCCACTGCTGGTGGGCGCCGACGAGGAGCTCGCGCGCCTCGTCCTCGGTCAGCCCGTCGGGGGACGACTCGCCGACGTAGTACTGGACCGGCATGTCGGCCTCGTTCCACTTCGTGCCGGTGAACTTGAACCCCGACAGCGAGACGGCGACGACGACGGCGAGGGGGACGGCGACGCGCTTCATCGGGTCACCCCCTCCCAGCGGACGTCGAACTTGCCCGCGGCCTTGGCGGCGGCCCGGAAGGCGGCGTCCTTGGCGGGCGGGAGGCCCGCGATGAGCCGGTACTCGGGGACGTACCCGGCGTCGAGGTCGGCCCGGACGTGGGCGAGGAGATCGTCGGCGTACCGCGGCACCAGCGGGAGCTGGACCGCCGCCTCGTCGAACCGATCGAGCCCCCGCGGGAGGGACACCCGGACGGCCACGTCGCGGCCGGTGGCGGCCTCCTCGACCAGCGTGATCTTCCCCTGCGACATCCCCACGACGCCCCACCGGCCGTCGCGCCGCTCCAGGAAGAGGAGGACCCGCTCGTCGGGGGCGAACACCGGCGCGCTCGCGATGCGCGTCCGCTCGCCGTCGAGCTCGCCTCCGAGGGCGAGGACGTCGACGCGATCGCCCTCGTCGGCGGCGCCCTTGACGACCCGGTCGACGCGGACCGTGGTCGCGGTCCGGAGGAAGACGCTCCCCTCGACCCGCTCGACGGAGTTCGCCACGACGGTGGCCTCGACGACGAGGTCCGCGACGTAGGTGAGCTCGCTGAGATCGAGCTCCTGCATGGTGGTCGCGTGCGCGCCCGCGGGGACGAGCAGGGCGGCGACGAAGGCGAGGGCGAGGAACTTGTTCAAGGCGCCTCCAGGGGTGCGGGCAGGCTCGACGCCTTGCGGCGCGGAACCGTAGCACGCTATAGCATCGCAACCCTCGTACGGGGACCCGGTAGAACAGGCCCGCCCGGGCCGTGGAGATTCGGATGCGGCGACTGCCCTGGCTCGTCCTCATCGCGGCGCTCGTGCTGCTCCCGCTCGCGTTCGCGCACGCGACCGAACAGACCGGGAAGATCCGCGGCAAGGTGACCGACGTCGACGGCAACCCCCTCGCCGGGGTCACCATCAAGGTCCAGTCCCCGTCCATGCAGGGCGTCCGCGCGGTCGAGACGGGCGAGGGCGGCGACTTCTGGATGCCCGACCTGCCGCCCGGCACCTACGAGCTGCAGGCCACCGCGGACGGCTTCCAGACGTACGTCCGGTCGGCGATCTCCATCAGCATCGGCAGCAACCTGACAGTCGACATCACGATGACGACCGCGGAGGTGGCCGAGGCGGTGGTCGTCGTCGACGAGCGCCCCGTCATCGACACGGGGAGCTCGACGTCGGGCCAGATCATCACCCGCGAGCACCTCGAGACGCTGCCCACGGGCCGCTCCTACCAGTCCGCCGCTCGCCTGACGCCGGGGGTCACCGGCGGGTCCAACCCCAACGCCCTGGGCGGCAGCTCGGGCGAGAACAAGTACCTGCTGGACGGCGCCAACACGACGGACCCCGTCACGGGCACGTTCTCGTACAACTTCAACGTCAACGCGATCGAGGAGATCGAGGTCATCACGGGCGCGTTCCGGGCGGAGAACGGCGGCGCGCTGGGGGCGATCATCAACGTCCGCACCCGCTCGGGGTCGAACACCCTCAAGGGGAACGCCCGCGGCTACGTCTCCAACGCGAACTGGTCGCCCAAGCGGGACGGCACGTACGCCCCCGACGGCCGCACGATCGAGGCGAGCGAGTTCGACCGCGACCGGAGCCGGGCCGAGGTCAGCCTCGCCGTCGGCGGCCCCATCCTCCGCGACCGGATCTGGTTCTTCGGCAGCGTCCAGTACCTGCGGAGCGTCTCGACCCGCCAGGGGGTCAAGTCGCCCCGCATCTTCGCCGGCCACGACGTCTTCGCGAAGATCACCGCGAGCCCCTTCCGGAACGCCCAGTTCGTCCTCAGCGCCCACAACAGCACGGCGAACATCAGCAACGTCCGCCAGAGCCGGTTCGTGGTCCCCGAGGCGCAGGCCCACCAGCACCAGAACAGCTTCACGGTGGCCGCGAAGTTCGACTGGCGCGTCGCCAACAACCTCAAGCTGCAGGCCCACTACACGCACCTGAAGACGGACATCGACTTCACCGGGCAGCCCTGCACGTGGCGCGACGACGACCGCTTCAAGCAGTGCGGCGAGGGCCAGTCCGAGGGGTACATCGACTTCTACACGCCGGGCCGGATCGGGACGTTCGGCGCGGACTGGGCCGACAACCACAACTACTACTCGCTGAACGACCGGAGCCGCGACGGCCTCCGCCTCACGGGGACGCTCTTCCTGCCCTCCCCCATCGGCCGCCACGAGATCAAGGTGGGGGCCGAGCTGTCGTGGTTGCTGCAGGAGATCCTCTTCGGCTACGCCGGCAACATCTACTACGTCGACCGGCTCGAGGACGAGAGCGACCCCGCCAGCGTCGTCAACTACTACTGGCGCGAGACGCAGGGCCAGCTCTTCCAGCGGAACCGCGGCAACACGCAGTTCGTCTACGTCCAGGACACCTGGGAGCCGGTGCCGGGGGTGACGATCGACCTGGGCGTCAAGTACGACCGGAAGACGCTCCGGAACGACGTCGGCGAGCGCATCGTGGGCTTCGACGCGGTCTCCCCCGTGGGCGGCCTCGCGTGGGACCCGACGGGGCAGCAGCGGGCGAAGATCTACGCCGGCGGCGGGATGATCATCGACGAGTCGCCGCTGGCGGTGGCCGGCTTCCTCGACAAGAACGGCAACGGCCGCAAGCTCTACCTCGGCGAGTACTTCAGCTCGGCGACGGGGGGGAACAACAGCTTCGACCAGTACAGCTACGTCAGCGGCCAGAGCAACTACGACCGCTTCAGCAAGCTGTCGACCCCCCACGTCTTCCACATCGTCAGCGGCTTCGAGGTGATGCCGTTCGCCAACACGAAGTTCGGGTTCACGGCGACGGCGAAGCTCTTCCGCAACCTCTGGGAGGACGACGAGGTCAACCTCATCTGGAACGGGGCCGGCACCGGCACCATCGGCGTGGTCAACGGGGTGCAGGACAACTTCTTCCGCCTCCGCACCCCCAACACCGCCGTCCGCAACTGGTTCGGGCTGACGTTCAGCATCCAGCGGGCGATGTACAAGAACCTGCTCCTGGACATCAACTACACCTACTCGATGACGCGGGGGCTGACCTCCGGCCAGATCACGGCGGCGCTGGACAACCCCACCCAGGAGCCGTTCGAGTACGGCTGGCTCTACAGCGACCGCCCGCACGTCATCAAGGCGGCGGCGGCGTACCGGCTCCCGTTCGGGCTGCAGCTCGGCGGCCAGTTCAACTTCACCTCCGGCAGCCGCTTCGACCGGAAGTACAGCGGGCGGACGTTCGGGGGCTACACGAACTTCCAGGCGGAGGCCGGCACCTTCGACTCCGTCAAGCCTTTCTGGTCGCTCGACCTGAAGGTCAGCTACTACCTCAAGCTGCCCCACGGCCGCCTCTTCGCGAGCGCCGAGGTCAGCAACGTCACGAACAACCGGCAGACCACCCGGATCGACACGGGCGACCTGAACGCCAGCGGCGAGTACTTCGCCAGCAGCCGCCAGGGCCCGATGACCCTCGAGTTGGGGCTCGGCTATGACTTCTAGGCTGTTCGCGGCGGGCGCCGCGCTGATGCTGCTCGCGGGCTGCTTCGACGAGGAGCTCCCCGACCAGAACCTCGACGGGTCGGTGATCATCCCCGCCGGCCTGGTGGACGACCCGCGCGAGCTCGGGCCCGTCTACCTGGGCGTGTACGAGGCGCTGGACCCGGGCCAGCTGGGCTACCCCTACCCCGCCACGGGCCCGCGCGTGGGCGACGCCCCCATCGGCGACGCCCTCCCCTACGGCGGGACGTCGATCGGGGACTACACGTACGGCTGCTACCTCGCGATGCGGTGCCTCGTGGTGTCCGGGCGCTACGGGACGCTGGACGACGTCGTCGAGGTGAACCCGCTGGAGAACGAGGACGGCGCGCCGGTCACGGCCGAGGAGCTCTTCGACCAGTGCACCTACTACTACGGGTGGAACGCGCTGTCGGAGTTCTCGTTCGTCGGCGAGGACGACCTCGACTTCACCCGGAACGACGACGGGGACTGGGAGGCGCCGTTCCGCGCGTGGCACACCCGGGTGCCGGCGGGGGCGCTGCTGTGGGCGTTCGCGGACAACGACCGGACGTCGTGCAGCGTCGACGTGGGCGCCGTCAACCGGAAGCGTCCCGAGGACGGGCAGTGGTTCCGGGAGGGCGGCCACTCCCAGGACATCCTCAACTACCCCGACAAGTACATCACCGCGGGCGACCTGATCAGCGAGACCCCGGCGGTCCTCGAGGAGGGCCGGACCGAGGGCTACAAGGTCACCCTGGACTACCCCTTCTAGGAGCGGCGAGACGATGACGAAGCACGTGACGCTGACGCTGTTGCTCCTGGTCGGGACGGTCGGCTGCAACCTCAACCCGCGGCCCCTGCTCCAGAACTACGACGACGAGTCGGGCGGGCTCTTCACGGCCGATGTGGACGACCTCGACCAGTCCGACCTCCGCCCCGAGGTGGACGGCGACACGTTCATCGGCTCGCTCGCCGCGTCGGACATCGGCAGCGGCGCCTACAGCGGGGCGACGTTCACGTTCGACGGGATCGGCGAGCGCGTCTGCGTGATCGTGGACCCGCAGTCGGTGTGGCGGGACGACCTCCAGCTGGCCCCCGGCGACGACGGGAGCCTCGAGGAGACGATCAACCCGTACATGAACGACTTCCCCCACGACGACGGCGACGTCGACCTCCTCGCGGGGCTGGCGAGCTTCTACACGGGGACCCCGGGGGTGGAGGTCGGCGACTTCTTCGGGAGCTTCCCCGACAGCAACGGCGTCGAGCGGGCGATCGACCTGAACCTCTGCCTCATGCAGGACACGCACGGCAACACGGGCGGCACGGCGGGGCGGGCGACGCCCGAGTGGTGCGACTTCGAGACGGAGGAGGGCGTCACCTACATGGGCGTGCTCCAGGTCTTCAGCGTGCCCGTCAACGACGACCGGCTCCGCTACGCCCTCCAGATCCGGTCCGGCGCGTGCCCCCCGACCATCGACGAGTGCACGCTCCGCGGCGACTACGACGAGCTCGAGGACGACCTCCCCAGCGGCTACGCGAACGTCGAAGAGCAGTACTGCGCCGGGTACGACTGATCGAAGAGCTGATCACCTGGTTCGTCGCGGAGGGCCACGGGTACCCCCTGGTCTTCCTCGCCTTGCTCGCCAGCGGCATCGGCGTCCCCATCCCCGAAGACGTCCCCCTCATCGCGGCCGGCGTGATGGGGGCCCACGGCGGGCTCGACGTGATCTCGGCGTCGATGGCGTGCGGGGCGTTCGTGCTGCTGCGGGACACGTTCGTGTTCGCGCTCGGCTACCGGTACGGCGTCGAGCTGCTGGAGAACCGCTGGGCGGCGCGCATCGTCCGCCCCGCGACCGTCCACAAGATCCAGGCCCGCCTCCGCAAGAACGACGTCGCGGTGGTCTTCACCGGCCGCTTCATGCCGGGGCTGCGCGGGCCGGTCTTCTTCACCGCGGGGACGGCGAAGGTCCACCCCGTCAAGTTCGCGGTGGTCGACACGTTCGCGGCCGTGATCAGCGTCCCCGTGTGGGTCTGGCTCGGGTTCGCGTTCGCCGACAACTTCGACGAGCTGGTCGCCGCCGCGAAGCAGTTCCGGGCGGGGCTGCTGACCCTCGGCGGGCTCGTCGTCTGCTACCTGGCGGCGCGGTGGTTCAAGTCAACCCGAGCCGCTCGAGGATGAGCCCGGTGTCGTAGTAGGTGATGTTCCGGCGGACGAGGTCGCCCTCGTACTCGACCCAGTCCATCCCCCGGAACGTCACGGAGCGCCCGGTCCCGGGGCGGTGCATGAAGCTGCCGACCTGGGTGCCCGTGAAGATCCAGTTCGCGACCTCCTTGCCCCCGTCGACGACGACCTCGGTGACCTCGAAGTGGGCGTCGGGGAAGGTGTGGAACATGACCTCGGCGTAGTGGCGGAGGCCGTCGTGGCCGATCACGGGCTCGTTGGTGGTGGGGTCGACGAAGTAGAAGTCGGGGGTGTAGGCGGCGAGCACAGTCTCGATGTCGTGGGTGTTCCACGCGTCGAACATCCGATGCGTCCGCGTCTTCGCTCCGTCGTCGCTCATGACGATTATCCTACCGTCCGTGACGCCCGAGATCCTGGACCTGGGCCTCCCCGTGCAGGTGCGCGACCTGCCCGCGATGCGGGTCGCGACGATGACGTGGGAGGGGCCGCCGGCGCGCATCGGCGAGGGGTTCACCCGGGTAACGGAGTTCGCGGTGCGGCACGGCGTCGGGCCGGTGGGGCCGCTGATCGGTCAGTACCCGCGGCTGGCCTCGGGCGAAGCGACCATCGCGGCGCGGCTGCTGGTGCCGCTGACCCGGACCGTCACCTCCGACGACGACGCGATCGAGACCCTCCGGATCAAGCGCCAGCGCGCGGCCTGCGTGATGTACAGCGGCGCCATGGACGAGCGCTTTCGGCAGATGCACCTCGACCTGTTCGACTGGATGGACGCGAGCGCTCTCCCCCGCAACGGCACGGCGCACCACCACGCCTACATCGCGGGGACGAAGGACAGCCCCACGTGGACGGTCGAGATCCGCGTCCCGATCGTCGGAGGAGGTGCGCCGGCAGCGCCGCTGTGACGTTTTCTCAGGGCGTGCGCCACACGCGCGGTCTAGAGTCCCGCGCATGCACCGCTGCCCGGTCTTCTTCCTGCTCGCCGCGTTCGCGCTCCCGGTGGCGTGCGTCGGGCCCATCGGCACGCCGCTGACGGACCCCGACGAGCTGCCCGACGATGACGACGCGAGCGCCTCCGACGACGACGACGCGAGCTCCTCCGACGACGACGCAGCCGACGACGACGACGCGGCCGGCGACGACGACGCCACCGACGACGACGACGCGGCCGGCGACGACGACGACACCGAGCCGGTCTCCGAGGTCGTCCGCTGGGTGGCGATGGGCGACACGGGCGAGGGGAACGACGACCAGTACAACGTCAGCTACGCGATCGAGGACGTGTGCGCGGCGCAGGGGTGCGACTTCGTCATCCTGCTCGGGGACAACTTCTACGACGAGGGCGTCGAGTCGACGACCGACCCGCTGTGGGACGTCGCCTTCGAGGACCCGTACGCGAACCTGGACCTGACCTTCTACCCCGCCCTCGGCAACCACGACGGCGGCGCGGGCGGCACGGGGCTGGACCTCGCGCGGGGCGACATCCAGGTCGACTACACCGCGAACAGCACGAAGTGGAACATGCCGGACCGCTGGTACAAGCACAGCCACGGCAACGTCGACCTGTACGCGATCGACACGTCCTCGATCTTCTTCGACGGCGGCTTCCTGTGCGGCGACTGCGACGACAACTCGGCGGACCAGGCGAGCTGGCTCCAGGCGGAGTGGGCGGGCGCGAGCACGGGGACTTGGCGCATCGTCTACGGCCACCACCCGTACCTGAGCAACGGGCCGCACGGGAACGCGGGGATGTACGAGGGGATCCCGTTCCTGCCGTACGTCAGCGGGGACGAGATCAAGGGCTTCCTCGAGTCGAACGTGTGCGGCGACGCGGACCTGTACATCTGCGGCCACGACCACAGCCGGCAGTGGCAGCAGGACACGTGCGACGGGACGCAGCTGATCGTGGCCGGCGCGGGCGCGAAGCGGACGGACATCGAGGGGAACAACCCGGTGTGGTGGCAGGACCCCGACGACGACACCGAGGGGTTCGTCTGGTTCGAGGCCGACGGGAACACGCTGACGGTCCAGTTCTGGAACAAGAACGGACTTTTGGATTATGAGGGTCAGATCACGAAGTGAGCGGGGGTAGGATGCGGTCATGTTCGCGACCGCGTCCAACGGGGGGGCGCCGACGCCGACGGTCCTGGCGCGCGCCGAGACGCGGATCCACCGGATCGAGCACTGCGACGACGGGATCATCCGGATCCAGTTCGTCGAGGGTGCGTACGTCGAGCTCGACGACTGCGAGGCCCAGTTCGCGGCGTACAAGGAGCTGACGGACGACCGGCCGTTCTACGTCCTCGTGGACATGGCGAACCTCAAGGGGGCGTCGTCGGAGGCGCGGGCGTTCGGGAACCGGGACGACTTCGTCGCGGAGATGGGCGGGCTGGCGCTGGTGACGCGGGGGGCGGTGACGCGGACGATCGGGAACATCTTCCTGCGGCTGACGCGGCCGCGGTACCCGACGCGGATGTTCACGAGCCCGGTGGCGGCCTCGATGTGGCTGGCCATGCTGCGGGGTGACGACCGCTGATGCTGTCGACGGCTTCGGAGGGGGGCGCGGGCACCGCGAAGGTCCTGGGAACGGCGGAGACGCGGGTCCACCGGATCGAGTGGCGCGACGACGGGATCCTGCGGGCGGAGTTCGTCGAGGGCGCGTACTGCGAGCTCGAGGACTCGGTCGCGGCGTTCCGGACCTACGGCGAGCTGACGGACGCGCCCCCCTACTACCTCCTCGCGGACATCAGGAACCTCAAGGGGGCGAGCAGCGCGGCGCGGGCGCACGGCTCGGACCCGGAGTTCGTAGCCGCCGTCGGGGGGATCGCGATCCTCGTCAAGGGCGCCGTCAGCCGGACGATCGGGAACATCTTCCTGCGCCTGACGCGGCCGCCGTACCCGTCGCGGATGTTCACGGACGAGGTGGCGGCCACGCTGTGGCTGCACCGGGTGATGGGCCGCGACTGACCCGAGGCGTCAGCAGCCGGCGCCGGGGTAGACGGTCGCGTCGGCGTCGTCGCAGTCCCAGCCGTCGCCGGGATCGACCGCCGGGTCGTAGGGGCCGGGGTGCCACCAGAGGTAGTAGCCGTCGTCGTCGAGGTCCCACAGCGCGGCGCCGGGGCCGCCGTAGGCGCCGATGTCGGAGTCGCCGCCCTCGGGGTCGGCGATCGAGGAGGAGCCGGCGTCGACGAGGGCGGAGGAAGTCGCCAGGTGAAGGTCCCAGCCGGCGGGGTCGGGGGAGGAGACGTCGAGGTACTCGGGGTCGACGCTCACGTTGCCGTTGGAGCCGACGGGGTCCGCCGGGAAGCCGGCGTGATCGCTGGACGTGTTCCCCCAGAGGTTGGTGTTCACGAGCGTCGAGAAGCAGCCGGCACACTCGATCGCGCCTCCGTCGGAGGTATTCCCCGTCACGGAGACGTTCGTGAACGTGGCCGCCGCGTTCGAGTCGAGGTGGAAGGCGCCCCCCGGCCCGTCGGTGGAGTTGCCGTGCACGACCACGTTGGTGAACTGGGGGGACGCGCTGGGGTGGACCTGGACCGCCCCCGCCCGCTGCCCCGCGCTGTTCCCGAGGAAGAGGCTGTTGGTGATCTCGACCTGGGACCCCTCGACGTAGAGCGCTCCTCCCTTGTGGGTGGCGGAGTTGCCGATGAAGACGCAGTTGTCGAACAGCCGAGCGCCCTGGAGGTGCCCCGCGCCGGCGTTGCCGTTGTTGGTGGTGTTCGTGATGAACCGGCTGTTCTCGATCTCGCTGGAGCCCGAGTACATGAAGAGAGCGCCACCGCTCCAGCTCGACCCCGTCGAGTGGTTGGCCTCGAACAACGTGTTCGTGACGTCGAGGCTCCCGCCCCACTGCGCGATCGCGCCCCCGTTGCCGGCCGTGTTGAGCTCGAAGACCGAGGCGTCGATGTCGATCGTGCCGCCGTTGATCATCAGCGCCCCGCCGTAGGTCCCGCCGCCGTTGCCCGTGAACGTCGAGCCGTCGATCGAGAGGCTGCCGCCGCCGCCGATGGTGATCGCGCCGCCCTGGTTGGCGTCGTTGTCGACGAAGGTGGAGTCCTCGATCGCGGGGCTGCCTTGGGCGATCCAGAGCCCGGCGCCGCTGGTCGTCGCCTCGTTCTCCTCGAAGTGGCAGCTCTCGATCGCCGGCGAGCCCGAGTGCGACCGCATGCCGCCGCCCTCGCTGGCGGTGTTGGCCTCGAAGACGAGGCGGACCAGCGTCGGGGACGCCGAGGCGACACGGATGCCGCCCCCCTCGAGGGCGTAGCCGTTGGTGAGGCGGAGCCCCTGGAGGACCGACGTCGCTCCCTCGCCGTCGTCGAAGACCACCACGGAGCCGATCCCGCCGCCGTCGACGGTCGTCAGGTACGGGCCCGCGGTGCCCGCGACGACGATCGCCTTGCCGGCGAAGTCGACGTTCTCGGTGTAGGTGCCGGGGGCGACGCAGACCGACTCGCCGGCGCTCGCCTCGTCGATGCCGTCCTGGATCGTGGGCTCGTCGGCGGGGATCTCGACCTCGCAGGCGAGGCAGTCGTCGTCGACCACGCCGTCGCAGTCGTTGTCGACCCCGTCGCACTGCTCGGCCGCGCCGGGGTTGACGTAGATGTCGGTGTCGTCGCAGTCGTCGCCGCAGGTCGGGTAGCCGTCGGCGTCGTCGTCCAGCTCGTTCGACGGGACCACCGTGTCGCAGTCGTTGTCGATCGCGTCGCACAGCTCGGGGGCGCCGGGGTACGTGTCGTCGTCCTCGGGGTCGCAGTCGCCGTCGCACTCGGTCACGCCGTCGCCGTCGGGGTCGGTCTCGTCGGCGGGGACGTTGCCGTCGCAGTCGTCGTCGACGCCGTTGCAAAGCTCGGGGGCCGTCGGGTACGTCGTGTCGACCGTGTCGTCGCAGTCGCCCTCGCAGGTCGCCCAGGTGTCGCTGTCGTCATCGACCTCGGTGGACGGGATGCTGCCGTCGCAGTCGTCGTCGACGACGTTGCAGACCTCCGGAGCCCCCGGGTAGGTGGACGAGACGGCGTCGTCGCAGTCGCCCTCGCAGATCATCCAGCCGTCGCCGTCACCGTCGGCTTCGCTGGCGGGGACGACGGTGTCGCAGTCGGTGTCGAGCCCGTCGCAGAGCTCGGCCGCTGCGGGCGAGATCGTGATGTCGCCCTCGTCGCAGTCGCCCTGGCACGCGCTGAAGCCGTCGCTGTCGCTGTCGATCTCGTCGGACGGCACGCTCCCGTCGCAGTCGTTGTCCACGCCGTCGCAGAGCTCGGCGGCGCCGGGGTACACGAAGGGCGCGACGTCGTCGCAGTCGCCGTCGCACAGGAGGGAGCCGTCGCCGTCGGCGTCGGCCTCGTTGGCGGGGATGCCGGCGACGCAGTCGGTGTCGACCCCGTCGCACAGCTCGATCGCGCCCGGGAAGGCCGTCGCGTTGCTGTCGTCGCAGTCGCCCTGGCAGGACCAGAAGCCGTCGCCGTCGGCGTCGACCTCGTTCGGGCCGACGCTGCCGTCGCAGTCGTCGTCGAGCCCGTCGCAGATCTCGGGGGCGCCGGGGTAGACGGTGCTGTTGGAGTCGTTGCAGTCGCCCCCGTTGATCGTGTAG
>CAYFOA010000024.1:56919-61241 GCA_964344575.1 uncultured Rickettsiales bacterium
TCGGGGGCGCCGGGGTAGACGACGGGCGAGGCCGGGTCGCAGTCGCCGCCGCACCCCGTCACCCCGTCGGCGTCGAGGTCGAGCTCGTCGGACGGCAGCAGCCCGTCGCAGTCGTTGTCGGCGCCGTCGCACACCTCGGTCGCGCCGGGGAAGGTCGCCGCGTCGGTGGGGTCGCAGTCGCCGTCGCAGGTGACGACCCCGTCGCCGTCGGCGTCGGACTCGGTGGACGGCGTGATCCCGTCGCAGTCGTTGTCGAGGCCGTCGCAGACCTCCAGGGCGATGGGGGAGACGGTGTCGTCGGCGTCGTCGCAGTCGCCCGCGCAGAGGGCCACGGTGTCGGCGTCGGCGTCGGCTTCGTCGGCGGGGAGGGAGCCGTCGCAGTTGTCGTCGAGGCCGTTGCAGAGCTCGGTCGCGGAGGGGTTGACGAGGGGGTTCAGCGGGCCGCAGTCGCCGTCGCACTCGGAGCTACCGTCGCCGTCGAGGTCCTGCTCGCCGGCGGGGACGGCCCCGTCGCAGTCGTCGTCGAGCCCGTTGCAGGCCTCCTCGGCCGCGGGGGAGATGGCGGCGTCGCCGTCGTTGCAGTCGCCATCGCACTCGGAGACGCCGTCGCCGTCGTCGTCGATCTCGCCTGCGCCGAGGGCGCCGTCGCAGTCGTCGTCCAGCTCGTTGCAGAGCTCGGGCCGGCCGGGGGCGATGGAGACGTCGCCGTCGTTGCAGTCGCCGGTGCACTCGGTGAAGCCGTCGCCGTCGTCGTCGGTGCAGGCGTCGACGCGGAAGGTGGCGACGGCGCCGCCGGACTTGCCGAGGGGGTCGGTGGCCTCGAGGACGACGGCGTGCTCGCCGACGGCGACGCCGCTCAGGGCGAGGAACCAGTCGCCGGTGAAGCCGTCGCCGTTGACGACGGGTTCGACGCCGATCTCGACGGTGTCGCTGGTGGCCCGGAGGTCGAGGGAGAAGACCTCGTGGTCGGCGTCGGCGATGGTCCCTTCGAGGACGACGGGCTCGCCCGCGAGGTAGACGGCCTCCTCGTCGGCGGTGACGGTCACGACGGGGGACGCGTTGGGGATGATCTCCAGGTCGGCCGACGCGGACCCGCTGGCGCCCTGGCGGTCGGTCACCTGGAGGGTGATGACGTGGAGGCCGACGCTGAGGGTGACGGCCTCGATCTCGGCGACCCCGAGCTCCCCGGAGGTCCCGCGCCCGAGCTCTCCGTCGCGGTCGGACAGGAAGGTGAACTCGAGGTCGGGCTCGCCTTCGGAGGCGCCGTCGCGGACGGTGCCGCGGAGGACGACGGGGGCGTTCTCGAAGGCGGAGGTCCCCTCGGGCGGGGGGAAGGTCATCGACGCGGTGGGGGGCGTGTTGACGGAGACGACGGCGCCCCCGTCGCACGCGGCGAGGAGGAGGGCGAGCAGGGGGAGGAGGAGGTGGTGCTTGGTCATGGGGCCTCGGGGCGGGGCGCCAGATCAGCAGGGACGGCGCGGCAGGACAAGTCGGGCGGGGGCGCGGGATCGGCGTCCGGGGCAGACTCCGGACATGGCCTTCCCGCTGCGCGTCGTGACCGAGATCCCCACCATCCGCGTCGTGGACGTGGGCGCGAGCCCGATCGACGGGACGCCGCCGTACGCGCCGCTGGTGCAGGCCGGCGGCGTGGAGCTGATCGGGTTCGAGCCCAGTCCGGAGCAGTTCGCCGCGCTGCAGTCCCGGATCGGGCCCGGCGTGACGTTCCTGCCGTGCGCGGTGGGCGACGGCGCGGACGGGGTCCTGAACGTCTGCCGGGCGCCGGGGATGACGTCGCTGCTGGAGCCGGATCTGGAGGTCCTCAGCGCGTTCCACGTGCTCGCGGAGTGCGCGGAGATCACGGAGCGTCTGCCGATCTCGACGCGGCGGCTGGACGACATCGAGGAGGTGCAGGGGGCGGACTACCTGAAGCTGGACGTGCAGGGGAGCGAGCTGGCGATCCTCCAGAACGCGCGGCGGACGCTGGAGTCGGTGCTCGTCGTCCAGATCGAGGTGAACTTCGTCCCCTTCTACAAGGACCAGCCGCTGTTCGCGGAGCTGGACCAGGAGCTGCGGGCGGCGGGGTTCTACCTGCACCGGTTCCTGCCGCTGGTCAGCCGGGTGTTCAAGCCGCTGCTGCGGAACAACGACCCGTACGCGGGGCTCAGCCAGATCCTGTGGACGGACGCGATCTACGTGAAGAAGTTCACGGAGCTGGACGAGCTCGACGACGCGGGCCTGCTCAAGGCGGCGCGGATCCTCCACGAGGTGTACGAGGGCTACGACCTGGCGGCGAAGCTGCTGTGGACGCACGACCAGCGTCACGGGGGGTCGCTGTACGAGGCGTACCTGGCGCGGTTCGGCTGAGCGGAGGTCCCGTCAGCAGCCGGCGCCGGGGTAGACGGTCGCGTCGGAGTCGTCGCGGTCCCAGCGCCCGCGGGTCGTGGGGGTAGCCTGCTTCCGTGTACGACGACGCCCCCGAGCGGGCCGACGCGCCGGCGGACGTCGGCGACGACGACGGCCCGGTCCTCGTCTGCGTCGCCTGCGAGACGCTCATCACGCGGCGCGCGGACGCGTTCGGTCTCGACGGCGAGCCGGCGGACCGCGTCTTCTTCAACCCGGCGGGGCTGGTGATGCCGATCACCACGTTCCGGCAGGTCCGCAACGTGGCCGAGGTGGGGTCGCGAACCACGGAGTTCACGTGGTTCGCGGGGTACGCGTGGACGATCGCGGTGTGCGGCGCGTGCGGCGGGCAGCTCGGGTGGCGCTTCGACGCGGTCGGGGGCGGACGTCCGGCGCGGTTCTGGGGCCTGCTCCGCGCGCGGTTGGCCGAACGGGAGGGGCCGGAAGGGGGGTGAGCCGCACCGAACGACGGGGTTCGGCGGCAGCGAGGCCCCGGAGCGGTTGCGACGGCCCGCCTGCGGGACGATGCTTGGCGGATGGTGAGGATCGCGGGTTGGCTGTTGGTCTCGCTGGCGTGCGTGGCGTTCGCGCTGCCGGCGATCGCCGAGGAGCCGACGGGGACGCTGCACATCAGCGCGCGGCCGCGGTGCACCGTGGAGATCGACGGCAAGGACTACGGGACGACGGACGACACGCGGAAGGGGATCCCGCTGCCGGCGGGGTCGTACACGGTCCGGTTCGTGTGCGCCGACGAGGAGAAGTGCGCGCAGTTCGACAAGCGGTCGGGGCGGAAGACGCTGGCGGTCGAGGCGGGCAAGGAGACGCGGTACCTGGCCGACTTCTACGCGCTCAACCAGCGGGGCGGGCGGAGCACATCCTCCTCGTCGCCGGAGCCCGCGGCCGCGCCCCCGCCGAAGCCGGAGGGTCCCGCGGGCGCGCTCACGCTGACCGCGAAGCCGGGGGCGCGCGTCGAGATCGGCAGCACGGCGTACGGCAGCATCGGCGCCGAGCCGTGGACCGTCTGGCTGCCGCCGGGGGAGCACGTGGTCCGTTTCGTCTGCGAGGGGGCGGCGTGCGACGGGATGACGAGGCGGTCGGGCCGCAAGACGATCGCGATCACCGAAGACGCCGAGACGCGCTACGAAGTGGACTTCTTCGGCCTGAACGGGACGGGCGCCGCGGAGTAGTCCGTCCTCAGAGGGCGAAGAGCGCGGCGACGGTGTCGGCGGGGAGGGCGACGTCGTAGATGCGGAGGTCGTCGAGGCTGCCGAGCATGCTGTAGGCGCTGTTGACCCACGGGGTGCCGCCGGCGGCGAGGATGAGGGGGTTGGGGGTGGTCGACAGGGTGCTCGAGGAGACGGTCTGGGCGACCGCGATGGACCCGTCGAGCCAGACGGTGACGTCGGCGCCGTCCTTGACGACGACCACGTGGTGCCACTCGCCGTCCCAGGGGTTGGCGGGGAAGGTGACGAAGTCGTAGCCGCCGCCGACGTGGCTGCTCCACGTCATCTGGGAGGCGTCGTCGATCCAGAGCGCGTAGTCGCTGCCCGCGGTGCGGTCGAGGAGCATCTGGTAGCCGGCCGAGGCGAGCGGGTTGTCGGTGGCGACGAACCAGACGGAGATCGACGCGCTCTGGCCGAGGGTGACGGCGGCGTGGGACGGGATCTCGACGCGGTCGTCGTCGCCGTCGAAGGCGAGGGCGCCGCCGGCGACGCCGTTGTGGTCGGGGGCGGGGGAGGCGCCGACGACGGTGCCGTGGTTGGCGTGGAAGGAGACGTCGGTGGCGTCGCTGTCGAGGGGGTAGTGGGCGACGAGGCCGACGGTCAGGTCGGGGGTGGCGTCGTCGTCCTCGGTCGTGGTGTCGTCGTCGTCGGTGGTCGCGTCGTCGTCGTCGCCGGAGTCGTCGTCATCGGCGGTGTCGT
>CAYFOA010000025.1:0-19368 GCA_964344575.1 uncultured Rickettsiales bacterium
AACGGTAGCGGTGGTGTCGTCGTCGTCGCCGGAGTCGTCGTCGTCATCGCCGGAGTCGTCGTCGTCATCGCCGGAGTCGTCGTCGTCGGTTGTGTCGTCGTCGTCGCCGGAGTCGTCGTCGTCGCCGGAGTCGTCGTCGTCGTCCTCGGGCGGCCAGACGCTGTCCGCCGGGCAGGTGTAGCAGCCCTCTCCCGCCGGATCGCACGCCGTAGACGAGAACCCGTCGTAGGCGGGGAGGACCGGGAAGACCGCGTCGTCGCTGTTGTCGCAGTCGATCAACGCGGAGAACAAGTCATCGTCCCCTTGGGTTCCTCCGCTGGTGATGACCTGGTCGTGCGCCGGCACGGAGACGTCGCACGCGAGCCCCGTGGCGCCGGGGGTGTTGTGGCGCTCACCGTCGTCGTGCTGGGGGAGGCTCGTCCCCGCCCACGGCCACCGGTCTCGGAGCCCCTCCACAGCCGTCTCGACGGGGAGCCACTCCCGGGCAACGTCGTACGCGCAGAAGCGCTCGTTCCCGCCCGCGAAGAGGCCGGCGCAGTTGAGCTGCAGCTCGGGGCAGGTCTCACTCGCGGAGCCGCAGTCGTCCGCGAGCTCGGGGCTGTCGGGCGCGAGGTACTCGATCTCCGAGGGACCGGCGGAGAAGGGACCACGGAGCCCGTCGGCGGTCGCCCCGCCCCAGTCCGGGCCGACGCTGTCGAGCACGACGTCCAGAGACGCCTCGACGACGTCGACCGCCGAGGCGGCGCTCCACGTAGCCGGGGAGAGAAAGAGGTTCCGGGCCGTCACCCACCGGCCGCGGAATCCGGAGCCGTCGAGGTCGGCTACGTCCACGCCCGCAGCCGCCCCCACGGTGGAGTGGAGCAAGCTGGCTTGAAACTGGGTCAAGGCGCCGTTCGCGCGCACGACGGCGCCGCCGGTGTCCTGCACGTTCCCGACGACGAAGACCTTGCTCAGCGCGAGGTGGGGCCGGAGGGCGGTGGGCGACACCGTCACGCTCACGATCGCGCCGTCGACGGGCACGCCGCCCCCGACGTCGGCCGAGGGACGGTCGTAGGGATCCACACCGTCGGCGGCGATGGGGAGGCAGAACTCGCCCGGACCGGGTACCGACACCGTCCGGAACACGAGGGGCACGGGTACGGGATCGCCGCCGCTGGTGAGCGTGTTGCGGGCGATCACGGACTGCTCGAGGTTCGCGGTCGGCGAGGTCCCGGCGTGGGACATCTCGAGCGAGATCAGGGCATCCGAACGCGAGACGTTGGCTGCGACGGTGGTCCGCTGCATCACGAAGTCCGACTCGACGAGGACGAGGGGGGCGTCCCGCGTCACCGAGCCGAAGAGCAGGCTGTTCGTCAGGCTCAGCGTACCGCTGGGGCCGGTCACCTCCAGGATCGGGAGGCCCTCGCCTCCGTCCACGGCCGAGACTTCCGCGTGGTTGAGGCTGAGCGGCACGAGCCCGGAGTAGACGGGGCCGGTCCCGCCTTCGACCCGTGTGGCCTCGAGGTCGACGATCTGAGCAGCGCCTCCGGTGGCCTCGAAGACGGGCCCGCTCGCGCCGGCGATCCGGCCGTTGGTGATGCTCAGCGACGCGGCGGCCGCCGAGACGAGCGAGCGGCCGCCGGACGGACAGAGGCTGTGGTCGGTGTTCAACGCCAACAGGCCGAGCTCCTGGCCGTTGGGGTTCGTGGGATCGCCGAAGAACTCGAACGCGGGGCCCGGTTCGCCGGGGTCGGGGCAGTGGTTCTGGACGGGCGAGCCGACGAACTCGAACCCTACGCCGCGGCCGAGGGCGCTGTCCGTGTTGTCGATGAACACCGACTCGGTGTGCGTCCCCGGCGTGAGCACGCAGATCGTGTGAAACGCGCTCGGATCGGGAGACGTCGCCTCAATCGCGACGAGGAGCTCGCCGATCGAAGCGTGGAGCGTGCCGTCCTCGCACGGCACCGGCGCCGTGCAGGCGTTCAAGTCGGTCGCCGACTGGGTCGCGTCGACGCACCAGTTGGCCGCCTCGGCCTCCGCGGCGAGCGCCGCCACGAGGAACAGCCCGAGGCGCCCGGAACGGACGGTGGGGCTCAAGGACTGGCTGCCTTCCGCCGGGCGAGCCACTCGGGGTCCTTCCGGACGCGGGTTGCCAGCTCCTGCGGGAGGCGCTCCTCACCGCCCTCCCAGCGCGCCCTCTCGGCGTCCGTCAAGACGACCTCCTCCTCGTACAACCCGATGGTCCCACAGAGGACGGCAAGGACGAGGCGGCCGCCGCGGCGGCTCAGCGTCCAGTTGAAGTCACTGCGAGCCAGCTCCTCTTCGCTCATGGCTTGATCTCCGTCGTGGTGACCTGGAACGCGCCCCGACTCACCGGATCCAGAACTACCTCAGGCATTCCGCCAGAGGTATAGCCGCCCCACACGAACTCTGAATTGGCTCCCTCCTCGAAGCCCGAGGGCAGGCGGGCGTTGTGTTCCAGCGGATTGAGGACGTCGACCCGAACCAGCGGTTCGTTCCAGGCATCGGGCGGGATGCCCAGCTTCCGCTTGACCGCATCCAGATCGCCGTCGGCTTCCCTCAGGAGACGGTCCATCGCCTCGGAGGTCGTGACGAACAAGCCGTCGGCCCGCCCGATGGAGGCTGCGTCGGCGATCCACTTGTCGTACTTGGACCGGGGGATCAGGTAGGACGCGCCGGCTCGGAACCGTCCGACGTGATGGCGAACGCCGGCTCTCGGATCTGCCAGCGCCGGACTCGTCGCCAGGTCGCCCCCTCCTCGGGCCTCATCCGCGGCCCGGATCAAGGTCTCGCGATCCGCTCCGGTCTGGACGGCGAGTTCCTCCGCCACCTCGTGGAGACGGGATCCCGACGAAACCAGCCGCACCGCCCGGATGACGTCTGCGGCGTCGATTCCCACGCCGATCCAGGCGAGCGTGAGGGCCGCCCACTCGCCTTCCAGGTCGTCGGGGAGGAGGGACTTCGTGGGGTCGAGGTCGGTACCGGCGGCGTCCCTTCGCTCCTGGAAGTCCGCCGTCGCCACCGCCGCGTCCACCCCGCCCAGGCCCGCAGCGCCGGCTGTGAGGGTGACCGCGGCCCAGGTCGGGACCGCGCTTCCGGCCGTCGCGATCGCGGCCGCCACGCCCAGGCCGATCGAGATCGCGGCCAGGCCGATCGCCGTCCACGCCTCCGCGCGCGCCGCCTTCGTCTGCTTCCCCGCCAGCAGCTCGAGGTGCTCGGGAGCCGCGACGTTCAACCGCGCGGCCGTGCGGGCCACGATCGCCTCGTTCGACCACAGGGACAGCTTCCCCGCCCCCAGCCGCGCCCTCGTCCGGATGATCGCTTCCAGCACGCCGTCGCAGTCGCCGCCCAACCGCTCCAGCAGCGCCTCGTTCGACAGCCCCGCCACCTCGCCCCGATCGTCGAAGCGGCGCAGCATCGGCTCCAGGTCCAGCAGCGCCTCGCGCGTCGCCGCCACCTCGGCGCGGCGAGCCTCGATCCCTGCGAGCTCCTCGCCGTCCGGCCGGGCCGGCGTCACCGCCGCCCCCTCCGGCCCCGCCATCGGATCGAAAGGCCTCAGCAGCGCCGACGTCAGCCCCAGGATCTCCCCATCCGCCTCCGCCACCTGCGCCGCGACCAGTCGGAACCGCCCCAGCTCCCGCAGCGACGGACCCCCGTCCAGACGCGCCCGCTTCGCCCGGACCTCCGCCTCGCTCCGCCGCAGCGCCACCCCCGCGCCGTCCGCCATCGCCATCTCGAACGCCGCCAGGAACTCCGCCCCGTCCAACGTCGCCAGCCCCTCGCCGAACATCTCCTGCCACGCCCCGTGAGGCTCCACGTCGTCCCGCAGCGGGTCTCGAATCGCCGCCCCCGCGCCCGGCGAGACGCCAATCAAGCGGTGCCCGTCCTCCGTCACGAACGCGTGCACGAACCGCCCCGCCGGCACCACCGACGACTGCCCCGAGCCCGACACCGCCTCCACCGCGTCCCTCGTGAACCGCCCCCGCCCCTCGACCTCGACCTCGTACACCGTCCACCCCCCGCCCTCCGCCAGGACCGCCGCCGGGGAGCGCAACGACCGCGCGAACAGCTCCGCCGCCGGCGCGTCGTCGAACCGACGCTCGTGACGCGTCCTCGCCGTCAACCGCCGCCGCCCCCACGTCCCCACCGGACAGTCCCTCCACTCGGGAGGACCGCAGGGCGCCAGCCCCGCGTCGCACATCGTCCAGTCCGCCAGCGCCCCCAGGAACCCCAGCCGATCCGCCTCCCCGACCTCCCCGGCACCCCCGCCCCGCGCAGGTCCCCGCGCCCCCGCCGAGGCCTCGTGATCGGCTGACGGAGGCGCTACCTCAGCCTCGGTTCGGACCTGTCGTGCGTTGCCCACGCCCCCCTGGACGCAGGCCTCCCGCCCTCGTGTCAGGAGTTGACAGAACCTTGACGACTCACCTCAGAGGAGGCGGACGGCGTCGACCAGCTCGGCGGGGCGCTCGGGGCTGATGAGCAGCGGGGGGGCGCCCTGCCGCTCCATCAGGACGTAGTCGTCGAGCCGGGAGACGTAGAACTCCACCCACCCTCCGCGGGAGGCCTTGAGCCAGCCGAAGCCGCCCCACAGCCCGCCCACGCCGACGCGGAGGAGGTGGCCGTAGCGGCGCTTCAGCTCCTCCCGGTCGACCTCCTCGACGGACAGGATGCTGTCCGCGGGGACGTGCTTGCGCCCGAGGGGGAAGACGACGGCGAGCCCGTCCGGCGTCACCTCGAAGCGGGGGGGGCGCCAGCGCGTCCACACCCAGGCGTACAGGGCGAGCAGCGACGCGGCGACCGCGGACATCAGCGTGGCGAGCGCGCTGTCGTGCATGCTCTGGGACAGGAAGAGGCCCGGCAGGCCGAGGACGAACAGCGTCAGCATCGCCATCAGGCGGTCCATCTTGGCGAGGCGGAAGGTGCGGGTCATCGTCGTCTCCAATGCGTGGATCTACGCACGAAGACAGCCTCACGTTGCACGCTATAAGTCACCCCGCATGAAGCTCCCCCGGACCATCGCCGGCTACGAGTTCGTCGAGCTGCTCGGGTCGGGCTCGTTCGGCACCGTCTACCGCGCCGTCCTCGCCGGCGACCTCGGCTTCCACCAGGAGGTCGCGATCAAGGTGCTCGACTCCGCCCGCGCCCACTTCGACCGCTCCCTCGTCGCCGGCCTCGCCAACGAAGCCCGCATCCTCAGCACCGTCCAGCACCCCAACATCGTCCAGGCCCGGCACTTCATCGCCATCGACGACGTCGCCCTGGGCGAGACCTGGGCGCTGGTGCTCGAGTACGTCCGCGGCCAGTCCCTCCGCAAGCTCATCGGCGAGGACCGGGGCGGCCAGCCCCTCCCCATCACCGCGCCGCTGCAGGTCGTCTCCGAGGTCGCCGACGGCCTCCACTTCGCCCACCGCCTCACCGACGACGACGACCACCCCCTCGGCCTCGTCCACCGCGACCTCAAGCCCGACAACATCCACATCACCAACGAGGGGCGCGTCAAGATCCTCGACTTCGGCATCGCCTGGGCCCGCAAGCGCCTCGGCGAGACCACCGGCGGCGGCTGGACCAAGGGCACTCCCGCCTACATGTCCCCCGAACAGCTCCTCGGCGAGAAGCTCGACGGCCGCTCCGACCTGTTCGCGCTGGGAGAGATCGCCTTCGAGCTGCTGACGGGGCAGCGCTTCGTCCCCCCCATCCGCGGCCCCAACCCGCTGACCCAGGCGGGGCAGGTCCGGTTCGAGGACCGGGAGCGCTTCTTCGTGGACGCCCTGGAGCAGCGCTACGGGCTCGACGCCGAGGCGGAGCCCACCTGGGAGCTGGTCCGGCTCGTGCGCGACCTCCTCGCCCACCACCGGGACGACCGCCCCGCCGACGGGGGCGCGGTGTTCGACCGCCTGGAGGACCTCGTCGGTCTCCACCGTCCGTCCCAGGGGCGCGGCCACCTCCGCCGCTGGGTCGAGAGCCGGAACGACGCTGAGGCGAAGGGCCTCGTCGAGGCGCCCCCCTCGGAGGTCCCCTCGACGGTGCTCCTCCCCCCGCGGAAGCTCCAAGACGACTGAGGCGGGCCCCGTCCTGGGACCCGCCTCAGCTCGATGACGCGACCGCTGCCGGAATCCGGCGCGGGTTCTAGGAGGCCTCGGTCACGTCGTGGATGGGGGCCTCGTCGCAGCGGCTCCAGTAGCCGACGAAGACGCCGCGGCCGTCGCGCGTGGGGTGCCACACGCCGCCGATGTTGCCGCCCTCGTGGCTGCCGTCCTCGGGCGTCCACGTGCCGCGGAAGCTGCCGAGCCGGTCGAGGTCGGCGGGGTCGTGCGGCGTGTAGGCGCCGTCGATCAGGCCGATGTTCCCCTCGAAGCTCTCGTAGCGGCCCTGGAACGTGCCCCCGGGGGCGGCGTCGTGGTTGTTCCAGACGCCCTGCCCGACGGCGACGAGGCGGCGATGGCGGCGGAACGCGCGGCCCCGGAAGACGCCGTCCGCGTCGACGTCGGCGTCGGTCTGGTCGGTCTCCGCGTAGCGGCCGCCGAGGACGCCGCGGAGCGCGCACTCCTCCTCCTCGGCGAGGCGGCGGACGATCCGCTTGACGACGGCGCGGCGCGACGGCCGGTCCAGGTCCTCGTCGGCCTCGTCGACGTCCAGGTCGTCGAGGAGGTCGTCCGCGGGAGCCTCGACCTCGTCCGCCAGCTCGTCCTGCATCCCCTCGTCGTCGAGGGCCTCGTCGATCGAGATCTCCAGATCGTCGATGCCGATGACCTCGTCGGCGGTCTCGTCCTCGGGCAGCTCGCATCCGGCGAGCGCGAAGACGAAGAGGGAAAGGGCGGCGGTCAGGGAAGCGAAACGGTTCATGATGTCTCTCTCCAATCGAGCCGGGCGACGCCGCGATGCCTGGAAGCACGCCGCCCGAGGTTCGATGGTTGGACACGCGACCGCCGGACGAGCGAAAAGAGATCCCGATGGGTGAACCCTGGGCCGACCTGAACGAGTTCTGCTTCGACCGCCTCGCGGGCTCGAAGTACCCCGACTGCTCGCACCGCTTCCGGATGGTCCACTGCGAGGCCTGCAAGGGGACGGAGCTGCGGCTGAACGTGGAGCGCCACGACGGCGACCGGCCCGGGGACTTTCAGGGGCTGCTCCGCTACGCCTGCGCGCTGTGCGACGAGGGCGCGGGCACGATCACCGGATCGGTGGCGATGAAGCCGGCCGCGATCCTGTCGGTGGAGGACTGGGCCTGCGCCGGGTGCGGCCACGACATCGCCTTCGTCGGCTCGATGGACCGCTGGGAGGACTGGGGCTTCTTCGACGAGGGGACCGTCGCGGCGCGCTGCTGCAAGTGCGGCGCGATCGCCGCCGTCGTCGATACCGACTGACGAGGCCTAGACCGGCGTGGGCGGCGCGCCCGTGCCTCCCGCGAAGCCACCGCGGAGCATCGACACCGCCGCCATCCCCATCGTGAGGATGTCCTCGGGGTGGTCGACCTGCTTGAGCAGCCGCCAGCACCGCGTGGGGTGGAGGTAGAACCGCTTGTAGGCGAGGTCGACGACCTCCTCCATCTCCTCGTTCGTCAGCGTGTACGACTCGTGGGGGATGCGGCTGAAGCGGCGGTGGTCGTCGTCCCAGGGGAGGCCGAACTCGTTCGCGATGTCCGTCCCGGGGTACGGCTGGAACATGAAGAAGGCGGCGTAGTCGGGGTCCAGCTCGACCGCGAACTCGATCGTCTCCATCATCTCGTCCCGCGTCTCCGTCGGGAACCCGAGGATGAAGTTCGAGAGGACGCCGATCCCCGCGTCCTTCGCCTTCCGGAACCCCTCCACCGCGGACGACTTCTTGATGCCCTTCTTGATCAGGTCGAGCACCCGCTGGCTCCCCGCCTCGACCCCCGACTCGATCCGGAAGCAGCCCGCCTCCTTCATCTTGCCGAGCAGCCGCGCGTCCAGCCGGTCCACCCGCTCCGCGCAGAACCAGGTGATGCCGAGGTCCTCGCTGATCATCAGGTCGAGCAGCTTCTCCGACCGGCGCGGGTGCACCAGGAAGCGGTCGTCGTGGAACCGGAACTCCGTGACCCCGTACGTGTCGATGAGGTGCTTGATCTCCTCGACGATCGACTCCGCCGACCGGAACGACATCTTCTGCCCGAAGATCGTCCGGTCGCAGAACGTGCACCGGTGGGGGCAGCCGCGGTTGAAGAAGAGGGACGTCGCGCGCGGGCTCTTCCGGTAGCCCGGGGCCAGCTTGTAGGCCGACATCGGCAGCAGGTGCCGCGACGGGTAGGGGAGCTGGTCGAGGTCGAGCTCGCGATCGCGGTGGCACGTCCGCACCACCTCGCCGTTCCGCATGAACGCGATCCCGGGGATGTCGTCGATCTCCGGCCACTTCTCGACGACCTCGGTGCTGCTGAACTCGCCCTCGCCGACGATGACCACGTCCGCCAGGCCGCGCCGCAGGTAGACCTCGGGGCGGGACGTCGCGTCGTAGCCGCCGCACAGGATCAGCGCCTCGCAGCCCATGTCCCGGATCTCGCGGACCATCTGCTGCACGTTCGGGAGGCACGGCGCCGTGCACGAAAACCCGATCACCGCCGGGTCGTACTTGCTGATCGCCTTCTGGAGGCGGCCGTCCATCGGCATGACGCTGAAGTCCAGCGCGTGGACGGGGTACCCCTTCTGCTCGAACATCGCCGCCACCTGGAGGATCCCCAGCGGGGGCATCGTCGACGTCGCGAGACGCTCGATCAGGCTGTCGGGGATGTACCCCGGCTCGATCAGGAGGATGTCCGGCTTGCCCATTGCCGGTCACCATAGCCGGGGGTCCGCGGAGCCGCTACGACTCCCGGACGGCTAGGATCCCGGTGTGGGCGACGCCGGACGAGCCCGAAACGTCGTCGCCGGGGTGGCCGGCGTCGCCCTCGCCGTCGCGCTGCTGACGTGGTGCTTCTCCCGCGCCGAGATGGACAAGTTCTGGGCCGCGCTCGGCTCCCTCACCGTCCTCGCGGTCCTCCCCGCGCTCGCGTGCGAGCTCGCCGTGCAGATGGCCAAGGCGCTCAAGTGGATGGGGGTCCTGCGCGGGGTCGCGGAGGTCCGCTACCGGAACGCCCTGAGCGCCGTCGTCATCGGCGCCGCCGCCACCCACGTCGTCCCCCTGCGGCTCGACGAGCTGCTCCGCGCCGGCGTCCTGGGGCGCCGCGAGGGGATCGACTCCGCCAAGGTGCTGGGGACCGTCGGGATCGACCGCGTCATCGAGGTGTTCGTCGCCGGGGCGCTGCTCGGCATCATCGCGCTCAGCGGCGAGCTCCACGGCTGGATGCACCGCGGCGCGCAGCTCCTGTGGGGCGGATTCGTCGTCGGGGTCGTCGCCCTCGTCGTCTTCGTCCGCGCCGAGGAGGGGCTGCGAGCGCGCCTCGCCGCGTCGTCCGTGCCCGGCGTGGCGGCCGCCGCCGGCATCCTCGCGTCCCTCGCCGAGGGGCTCCGGTCGCTCCCCCGCGGCCGCGCCCTCCTCATCGTCGCGCTCGGGTCCGCGGGCGAGTGGCTCGCCACCATCGCCTTCTACGTGTGGACGTTGGACGTCTTCGGCGTCGACGCCCCGCTGTCCGTCGCCCTCGTCATGGCGCTCGGGAACGCCGTCGCGTACGCCGTCCCCAACGTCCCCGGCGCCCTGGGGACGTACGAGAAGGTCCAGGTCTCCATCCTCGTCGCCGCCATCGCGGGGATGACCGAGGGCGAGGCGCTGGCGCTGGCGCTGGCCGCGCACGCCGTCCTCATGATCCCGGTGACCCTCGCGGGGGGCATCGTCGCCCTCATCGAGTGGCGGCGCGGCGGCCCCCTCCCCGTCGCCGCCGCGGAGGCCGCTTCGTGACGAGCGAGGTGCGCGAGCGCTGGGCCCCCGCCGTCGCCGCGGGGGGCTTCGTCCTCGGCCTCCTCCTGTGGGCCGTCGCCGTCGACGCCATCGCCGCCGCCCGGGTCGGCGACGTCCCCGAGGCCGTCCTCCGCGCCCGCGAGCGGGGGCTCGTCTCCTTCACGGTCGTCAACGGCTACGACAAGTCCCAGGAGACGCTCGCGTGGCTGCTCGGCTGCCTCGTCGTCCCGTCCACGACGTGGGTCGCGTGGGCGCTGATGCACGGCTCGATGACCCCCGCCTTCCGGGTGGGACGCCGCCGGACGGGGCGGCGCCGGGCGGAGGACGCCGAAGGGGCGGACCTCGACGAGGCGGACGACGACAGCGAAGACGGCGAGCGGCGGACCGGCCACCTCGACCGGCGCGGCCCCCCGCCGTGGGTCCCCTGGGCCGGCCTCGGCGCGACCCTGGCGGCCGTCGCGCTCCGCCCCGGCTTCCTCCGCGGACCGTCGCCGTGGGGCTCGTTCGGGCTGCTCGGGGAGGAGGGCGTCTACCTCGGCGCGATCCAGGCGATGCGGACGGGCCGCGTGCTCTACACGGACCTCGAGTTCCCCTACGGGCCGCTCGCCATCCTCCCGCTGGACCTCTGGATGCGGATCTTCGGGGACACCGTCGTCGTCGCCCGGCTCTGGGTGCTGCTGCTGCACCTCGCGGGGCTGGCGGGGGCGGCGGTCGCGGTCCGCTGGATGCTGGGGCCGAAGACGGGCCCCTGGGCCGGGCTCGGGGCGGCCATCGCGCTGGCCGTCTACGCGCCCCTCTTCCTCCCCAACCTCAACGGCGTCCTCCTCCGGCCGGTCCTCGCCGTGCTCCCCGGGGCGGCGCTCTTCGCCGCGGGACGGGCGGCCTGGTTCGCCCGCCGGGACGCCGCCGCCGCGGCCCGCGCGGCCGACGGAGAGGGCGCCGCGGAGGGCGGACACGGCCACGGCCGCCGCCGCTCCCGCCTCGCCGACGTCCCCCGACCGTGGCGCGAGCCGATGGTGGGGGTCGGCGTCCTCGCCGCCGTCGCCGCGCTGTTCTCCTTCGAGCTCGGCCCCGCCGCCGCCGCGGGGCTCCTCGCCGCCGGCTGGGTGGTCCGACCGTCCTGGCGCGACGTCGTCTGGATCGCGGGCGGGGCGACGTTCGTGGGGGTCGTGGTGGGCCTCCCCCTGGCGACGTCGGGCGCGCTCGAGGGGCTCCCCGTCCAGATGGAGCGGATGCTGACGCTGCCCGCGCTCGGCTACCAGGCGCTCCCCTACCCCGACGTCCTCGGGCTGTTCCGGGACGGAGCCGGAGCGACGGGGACGTACGCGCCCGAGGATCCCGCCACGACGCTGTGGGCGCTCGCCCCGCCGCTCGCGATCTGGGGCGGCCTCAGCGCCGGCGTGTGCGGCCCCCGCCGGGGCGACGTCCCCACGCGCTTCGGCGCCGTCCTCATCGTCGCCGTCGCCGCCGCCGTCCTCTACCGCGCCGCCCTCGGGCGCTCGGACCTGTACCACCTCTGGTTCTACGGGGCGGCCCCGGTCGCGCTGATCGCGACGCTGCTCCTGGCCGTCGTGTGGGACCTGCTCCGCCCCGAGTGGCGCCCCGCCGTGCCCGCCGCCGGGGCGCTGCTGGCGGTGGCGTTCGTGTCCGTGGGGTCCGAGCCGCGGGTCCGCTTTCCCGACGCCGAGGAGCGCCGCCTCGCCGAGGCCGCCGGCGTCGACGACCCCCTCGTCGCCGTCCCCGTCCGCCTCCCCCGGACCGGCCACCTCCGCCTCCTCCCCCGGCTGGCGACGCAGATCGAGGCCATCGTCGGCCGCGCCGCCGAGCTCCCCCCCGGCGACGGCGTCTGGTTCTACCCGTCCGAGGCGACGTACGCGTTCCTCACCGGCCGCCCGATGCCGCAGCGGTTCCTGTGGGCGTACGACGCCGCCACCCCCGCGCTGCAGGACGCCGCCATCGCCGAGCTCGAGCGGACCCGCCCCCGGTGGGTGTTCCGGAGCTCCGACACGTTCCCGATCGACCACATCCCCCAGAGCCGCCTCGTCCCCCGGCTGGACTCCTACCTGCTCGCCAACTACCGCCCCGTGGAGGTCCTCCCGGGGGCCACGCTGATGGAGCGGATCGAGTGACGTCGACGCGGTTCGAGGCGGACAAGGTCGCCGTCGCCGCCGTCGTGCTCGCCGTCCTGTGGCAGGTCGCGCCCCTGCTGACGCCGCCCTACGCGACCCAGGCGATCGTCGGCACCGACACGTACCGGAGCCACGACTGGCTGGAGGTCGCCAAGCTCGACTTCTACGCCCGGCAGTCGCTCCTCGACTGGGGGCGGGTCCCCTGGTGGAACCCGCTCCTGGCCGGGGGGACGCCCCAGTTCCCGCACCCGAGCGACGGCACCGCGGGGCCGCTGATCCTGCCGACGCTGGTCTTCGGCGAGACGCTCGGGATGAAGCTGAACGTCGTCCTCGTCGCGCTCGCGGGGGCGTTCGGGGTGCTCCTCCTGCTGCGGCGCGTGGTCGGGGTGGGGCCCGCGGCGGCGGCCGTCGGCGGCGTCGCCTACGCGTGGTCGGGGTGGCTCCCGTCGCGCGTCGGCGTCGGCTTCTACGAGTCGGCGTTGATGGCGGCGTGGCCGCTGGTGCTGGCGCTGTGGCTGATGCCGGGGGACGTCCGGCAGCGGCGGCGGCGCCAGGTCTGCGGCGCGCTCGTGGCCTGGGCGCTCGCGATCCAGCTCCAGCTCGCGCTCCCCGTGCTGGTCCTCCTGATGGTCGTGCTCGCGGCGACGTCGGCGGTCCAGCGACGTCTCCGGAAGCAGCCGCCGGACCGCTCCGAGCTGGCCGCGGCAGGGACCATCCTGGGCCTCGCGGGCCTCCTCGGGGCGATCAAGTTCGTCCCCATGGTCGACCTCCTCGGAGCGGGCGACTTCCGCGAGGCGCGCATCTACCCGACCCACCCCGACGCTTGGTACCGCAGCTTCGACCAGCTCTGGTACGGCCTGTTCCACCGCGTCCCCTCGGTCCCCCTGTACGACGCCGACGCCGCCCCCCGCGTGCAGGAGTACATGACGCTCCAGCCGGGGCTCGGGGCGCTCCTCCTCGCGGTCCTCGGGGCGGCCGCGATCCTCCGCCGCCCGAAGGTCCACAAGGGGCTCCCGTTCCTCGTCGCGGGGGCGCTCTTCCTGTGGCTGTGCTTCGGACCCTGGGCCCCCGTGGACGGCTTCCGGGCGCTCCGGACGCTCCCCCTGTTCGGCTCGATGCGCGGCCCCCTGCGGTACTTCAACTTCCCCGTGCTGGTGACGATCTGCGTGCTCGCGGGGATCGGCGCGCACGCGCTGGGGACGGCGCTGCGGGACCGCCGGCGGGCGCTGGCGGGGGCCGCCGTCGCGGTCCTCCTGTGCCTCCCCGCGTCGCTGGACAGCCGGCAGCTCTACCGCTCCAGCTTCCTGTACGCGGCCGAGGAGCTGCCCCCGCCGGCGCTCTGGCGGAGCGAGGGGCTGTCGGCCCGATCCGGGGGACGGAGCCCCACCCTGAACCTCCGCAAGTACGCCAACGTGCGCCGCGGCGTGCCGACGATCTACGTCCCCGAGGACATCCCCATCGAGGTGCCGCTGCTCCCCGCCGTCTGGATCGAGCCGGACGGGGAGACGACGCCGGAGCCGCGCTACGTCGGCGAGGTGTGGGTGACGCAGCCGAAGCACGGGTCCGCGAAGGTCGTCTCCTGGCGGGGCGCCGAGCTGGTGACGTCCCACTCGCTGACCGCGCCGTCGACAGTGGTCCTCAACCAGAACGCGTGGCCGGGGTGGCGCTGCGGCGACCGGGAGGTGACGGCCGAGGCGGGCCGCCTCGCGTTCGTCGCCCCCGCCGGCGACGACCTCCGGACGATCTGCCGGTGGCGCCCGCCCGGCCTGCTCCCGGGCGCGCTCCTGAGCCTCCTCGGCGTGGCCGGCGTGGCCGTCTTGTGGCCCTGGCGGAGGCCCCGCCCCGGCCGCCGCTATAGTCCGGCCTCGTGAACGAGCCCCGCTACTTCGACGCCAACCTCCAGGTCGACCAGATCGCGTACACGCGGTACGAGCGGGTCTACCTCGCGCTGGCGGCGCTCTTCGTGACCGTGCTGGTGCTGACGAACATCATCGGCATCAAGCTCTTCCAGGCGCCGTTCAAGCCCGAGTTCGCGCTCACCACGGGCATCATCACGTACCCCGTGACGTTCCTCATCACGGACATCGTCTCGGAGATCTACGGCAAGAAGCGCGCGGACTTCATGGTCATCACCGGCTTCGTCTGCAGCCTGCTGATGCTGGCGATCGTGCAGGTCGCGATCCACGTACCCGCGCACGCCTACTGGGTGCCGCCGCAGGGCGGCTTCTACGAGGACGTCGAGGGCTACCAGCACGCCTACGAGTCGGTCTTCAGCCTCGGCCCCGTGCTCGTGTTCGGCTCGATGCTCGCCTACCTCTGCGCGCAGCTGACCGACAACTACATGTTCCACTGGTGGAAGCGGAAGACCGGCGGCAAGCACCTGTGGCTGCGGAACAACGGCTCGACCTGGATCAGCCAGCTCGTCGACACCGCCGTCGTCAACAGCATCCTCTTCTACGTCGGCTTCAAGATGGACTTCATGCTCGGCGTCTCGATCATGGCGACGATCTACGTCTACAAGCTCTGCATCGCCGCCCTGGACACGCCGCTCATCTACCTCGGCGTGTTCCTCGTGAAGCGCTTCCTGGGGGTGACCCCCGAGTCGACGGCAGCCGCCTCGTGATCGGGACGATCGGCCTCCGGGGGCTCCGGATCGACTGCGTGGTCGGGATCTACGACCACGAGCGGACGGGGACGCAGGCGCTGTTCGTCGACGTCGAGGTGGACCGCGACTTCACGGCGGCGGCGGCTTCGGACAACGTCGGGGACACCCTCGACTACGACGTGCTCGCCGCCCTGCTCACGGACCTCGCGACGGAGCGGCGCTACCAGCTGCTGGAGACGTTCGCGGAGGAGGGCGCGGCGCTGCTGCTGGCGGAGTTCGGGGACGTGCAGCGGGTCCGGCTGGAGATCCGGAAGCCGGCCGCGGTCCCCGCGGCGGAGTGCTCGCTGGTCCGGGTGGAGCGGACGCGGTGAGCGCCACCGCCGTCGACAGCACGCTGAGCCGGATCGCCCTGATCACGGGCGGGGCGAAGCGGCTCGGCCGCCACCTCGCGCTGGCCCTGTCGCGGTCGGGCTTCGGCGTCGTCATCAACTACCGGAGCTCGCAGCGGGAGGCCGAGGCGCTGGCCGCCCAGATCGCCCGCACCGGCCGGTACGCCCGCGCGGTCCGGGCGGACGTGTCCGACAAGATCGACGTCGCCGCGATGTTCGCCTCGATCGAGAACACCGAGGCGCGGCTGGACCTGCTGATCAACAACGTCGGCAACTACGAGCCGGAGCACCTCCGCCACGTCACCCCCGAGGACTGGGACGAGTGCATCGCGGCGAACCTCAACGGCGCGTTCTACTGCTGCTACCACGCCCGCCCCCTGCTCGAGGCGACCCACGGCCAGATCATCAACCTCGGCTACGCGGGCGTGGACGCGCTGGTCGGCAATCCGTGGGCGACGCCCTACCAGGTGTCGAAGACCGGGCTGCTGGTGCTGACCAAGTCGCTGGCGGAGGCTCTCGCTCCCGACGTCCGCGTCAACATGGTCAGCCCCGGCCAGCTCGAGAACTCGGTGGACCTCCCCGAGGACGTGGCCGGCGCGATCCCCCTCGCGCGCGCGGGCACCCTCAACGACGTCGCCCACGCGGTCGACTACCTGATCGAGGCGTCGTACGTGACCGGCGTCAACATCGACGTCGCCGGCGGCTACCGGCTGGCGGGGAACTGAGTCGAGGTCGGCCTCGCGCGTAGGCTGGACCGAGCCTACACTGACCTCGATGCGGACCGCTGCCGCCATCCTCGACGACGCCCTGCAGCTCACCGACGAGGAGCGAGCGGATCTCGCCTTCCGGTTGAGCTGCAGCCTGGAGCCGGAGACCGCCGCGTCGGAGGAGGAGCTCCGCGAGGCGGGCGCCGCCGAAGCGGTCCGGCGGCTGGACCGGGTGCTCGCCGGCGAGGTCCGGCCCGTGCCCCTGGAGGAGGCCGCGGCCCGGGTGCGCCGGGCCCTGCGCGACCGCAAGCGCTGAAGTGGCGGTCCTCGATCCGGCCGCCGAGCAGGAGATGCTCGAGGCCGCCTGGTGGTACGAGCAGAAGCGCGGACGACTGGGCGATCGGCTCGTCGACGAGGTGCTCCGCGTCGGCGCCCTCTTGGACGAGCAGCCAAGGCTGGGTCGCCGGGTCGAGGCGCCGGGGGCGGCGATGGAGCTCCGCGAGTTCGGCCTTCGAACGTTCCCCTACGTGCTCGTCTACACGCCGGACATGAGCCCCGTCTTGATCCTCGTGGTGCGCCACACGCGGCGGGAGCCCGGGTATTGGATGGAGCGGGTTGCCAACACGCCTCCGCCGGAGGCCGAGACGGAATAGGCGGGCTAGCCCCCGCTGAAGGGCCAGAGGATGGCCCAGAACCAGAACTTGTTCAGGAACACCCAGCCCTGGCCGTCGAGGAGGCGGTCGGCCTGGGTGACGAGGAGGGGGGCGCCGAGGAGGACGGCGAGCCAGGCGCGGTCCTTCGCGACGAGGTGGAGCGCCCACGCCGCCGTCATCGCCATCAGGGGGTCGACCAGCTCGAAGTAGTGGAGCGAGTAGGGGTAGGGCTGGCCGTCCGCGATCTGGGCGTACTGGAGCGCCACCGTGACCACCGTGAAGAGGACGACGCCGCACGCGAACGCCGCCCCCGGGCGGGCACGCCGGAACAGCGGCGGGAGCAGGATCAGGAGCGACGCGCCGAGGAGGAACGGGTTGGTCCATTCGAGGGACGTGACGCCCGCCGTGTGCTCCTCCGTGTTCCCCATCCCCATCCCCAGGACGCGCCACAGACCCGGCACCGTCGTCGCCATGAACAGCCCGATCATCCACGCCGAGGCGACGCCCGCGTCCCGGCGGCGGTCCGGCATGGCGAAGAAGATCGCCGCCATCGTCCCCCCCACCGCGAACCAGATCGAGAGGTGCAGCTCGACCGCCACGAACACCGCGCCCACCGCGATCCAGCGGCTCCGGTCCGTCCCCTGGCGGGCGAACTCCCCGATCGCGATCAGCGCCCCCGTCCCCAGCACCGTCGCCAGCGGGTAGTGCTCGAAGGGGCGGACGCCGTTGGGGCTGAGCGCCACGAGCGCCGCCGCGAAGAGCGCCGTCCGCGGCCCCGTCCAGCGGTTCATCGCCCACGCCACGTGGCCGACCAGCGCCACCCGGCACATCCAGCCGTGGACGAGGACGTGCAGCGCCGGGTCGATGCCCAGCGCGCGGGAGCTCCAGTCCACCCCGTTCATGAAGATCGCGTAGCCCGGCGGGTGGATGAACGGGACCCACGCGAGCGGCGGCTGCGGCCCGTGGACCCACAGCTCCATCACCCCGCGCGCGAGGACGTTCCGCTCCCACCCCTCCAGCTGAACCCACGCGAGCAGGAGCTGCAGGGGCACCAGCAGCCCCAAGGTCAGCGGCCACGGCGATGCGAGGAGGCGCTTCATCCGGCGACGTCGAGTCTAGACGCAAAATTACTGTTGACAGTAAATAGGACAGTAACTAGATCTCGGACATGAGCCGACGCCTCACCCCCACCGACCTGCCCGCCGAGCTGACGCTCCGTGCGCTCGTCGCGGAGGCGGCCCGGTACGTCGACGCCCTGGGCCTCGTGCCCACGGACGGACGCGCCGCCCGCCACCCCGACGCGCGCGCCGTCCGCTACTACGTCGGGCTCGGCCTCGTGGACCGCCCCCTCGGCTACCGCGGCAACACCGCGCTGTACGGCCGCCGGCACCTGCTCCAGCTGCTCGCCATCAAGGCGCTGCAGGCGGGCGGGGCCGGGCTGCCGGACGTCCAGCGCGCGCTGCTCGGCCGGGGGGACGAATGGCTGGCCGCCCAGCTCCCTCCGGTCCGGCACGCCCCGGAGCCGTCGCCCGACGCGCTCCCCGCGGTCGGCCCCGGAGCGCGCTGGCGCGTGGAACTGGACCTGCTGCCCGGGGTCCAGCTCCACGTGGACGCCGGGGCGCTGGCTCACCTCGACCCCGAGCGCGTGGCCGCCGCCGTGCGGCGCGCGCTCGCGACCCCATCCGTGCCCCCTGAGGAGGACTGAATGCCCCGTCCCGCCATCGCCCCCATGAACGACGCCCTCTACAGCGAGCTCCGCGCCGGCTGCTGCCCGCTCCCCCCCGACGACGACGGCGGCCTCGGCGCCGGCCAGCTGACCGCCGCCGGCGGTGAGGTCGTCCTCCCGTTGCGCGCGACCGACGTGTCCGCCTCCGTGGCCGGCCCGTGCGCGTCCGTCCAGGTCACCCAGACGTTCGCCAACGACCGCGACGTCCCGCTCGAGTGCGTCTACGTCTTCCCCCTCCCGCCGGAGGCCGCCGTCACCGAGCTGGTGTTCGTCGTCGGCGAGCGGCGGCTGCACGCCGAGCTGCAGGAGCGAGGCAAGGCCGAGCGCGCCTACGAGGCGGCCCGCGAGGCGGGGCAGCGGGCGTCGCTCCTGACCGCCGAGCGGGCCGACGTCTTCACGATGAACGTCGCCAACATCCAGCCCGGCGAGGAGGTCCGCGTCGAGCTGACCTACGCGCAGGTGCTGTCGTTCGACGACGGCGGCTTCGTGTTCCGCTTCCCGCTGGTCCTCGGCGACCGCTACGTCCCCGGCGCCCCGACGACGGAGCACGGCGAGGCGACCGACCAGGTCCCCGACGCCGACCGGATCAAGCCGCCTCGGCTCCTCCCCGGCGTCCGCCCCGCGCACGACCTGTCGCTGTCCGTGGTGCTCGACGTGGGCGCCCTCGGCCTCCGCGACGTCGCCTGCTCGCAGCACGCGACGTCCACCTCCTTCGAGGACGGCCGCGTGACGGTGGCGCTGGCCCGGGCCGACGAGCTCCCCAACCGCGACTTCATCCTCCGCTGGCGCGTCGGCGGCGACGGCGTCCAGGGCGCGATCTGGCGGGCCGGCGACGGCGACCGGTTCGCCGCGATCTGCGTGCCCCCCGCCGACCTCCCGGCGGACGAGGCGGTGGCCCGCGAGGTGGTCCTCGTCGTCGACACGTCGAGCTCGATGCACGGACCCAAGATGCCGGCCGCGATCGAGGCCGCCCGCCTCGTCCTGCGGGGCCTCCGCGAGGGCGACGCGCTCCAGGTGTGCGAGTTCAACAGCCGCCACCGCAAGCTCTGGCGCCAGCCGAAGGCCGCCGTCGACAAGACCATCGCCGAGGCCGACACCTTCCTGTCCCGGCTCATCGCCACGGGCGGGACCGAGATCATGGCCCCGCTGCTCACCGGATTGGCGGGGACCGACGCGGATCTGATGAACGTCTACCACGACGACGGCACGCTGCCCGACGCGACCCTGGATCGCGCCCGTCTGCGCCTGAAGACGCCCTTCCGGCTCGCGCTGCGCGCCCGGCCCGACGAGCACCTGCGCGCCGACGGCCAGCT
>CAYFOA010000025.1:19378-51224 GCA_964344575.1 uncultured Rickettsiales bacterium
CCGCTGCAGGACGTCCTCCGGAAGCCCCCGGCGTCCGGTCGGGTCCGCCACCTCGTCCTCATCACGGACGGCCAGGTCGGCAACGAGGCCGACATCGTGCGCTGGGTGGGGGGTCGCGACCAGGCGCTGCGGACGTTCGCCGTCGGCATCGACACCGCCGTCAACGAGGCGTTCCTCAAGCAGCTGGCGAGCGCGACGCGGGGGCTGGCGACGTTCATGACGCCGTCGGACCCCATCGCCGAGCGGATGACGCGGTTCCTCGCCACGGTCGGCGAGCCCGTGCTGACGGGCGCGGCGATCGACGGCGTGGAGCCGGTGGCGCCGATCCCGGACCTCTACCTCGGCCGCCCCGTCGTGGTCTGCGGGACGTTCGACGGACCGACGGACGCGGTCACGCTCCGGGCCACCGGCAGCGACGGCGTCGGCCGCGCCATCGACCTCGGCGCGCCGCGCGACGGCGGCGACGCGGTGGCCCGCGCGGTCGGCAAGGCGGTCGTCGACGACCTCCAGGGGCGCTACTCGCTCCACCGGCGCGACGAGGACAAGGCGGCGCTGCTGGCGGCGTCCCTCGAGGAGGGGATCCTCTGCACGCTGACCGGCTTCGTGGTCGTCGACCCGACGGAGACCGGCGGCGGCGAGGGCCAGACGATGCACGTCCCCGCGATGCCGCCCGCCGACTGGGCGATGTACGACACCGGCGCGTGGGGCGCGACGGGCGGGATGGCGCCGCCGAGCCCGATGCGGCCGTCACCGGTGCTCGTCCCGGCGCCGCTGCCGGGGTCGGTCCCCAGCGTCCGGTCGCGCCGCATGGTCGCCAAGAAGTCGGCCCCGCCGCGGGCCCAGAGCATCGTCAGCAAGACGCTGGGCTCGCTGCTCGACGCCGTGCGCGGCGGCGGCGGAGACGACTTCGAGGACTTCCAGGACGTCGACCTCGAGGCGGGGGACGACGCGTTCGCCCTCGCCGAGGAGGCGCCCGCGGACGAGGCCGTCATGCAGGCCGAGGTCCGGCGCGAGGCCCCCGAGCCGGCCGCCGAGCCCGAGCCCGAGCCGGCCCCCGCCCCGACGCTGGCGGCGCTGGCGCTCCGGCAGCGGCTGGACGGATCGTTCCCGCCGATCGCCGGCGAGTCGGTGCTCCAGGCCACGGCCGACGCGCTGACCCGCCTGCTCGAGGCCGGCAACACCGACGCCCGCGGCACCTACCGCCAGGCGGTGGCCAAGGCGGTCGCGTACCTGCTCGCGGCGCTCCCCGGGATCCCCGCGGCGCACGCCGACCGGGTCGCGGTGATGGACGCCCTGAAGCGCTGGGTCGACGAGGCGGGCACGACGTCCGCCCGCGAGCGGCTGGCGAGCGCGGCAGCGGGCCGGTAGGCGCGGGCACGAGGCGCGGCTACCCTCCGGGCCATCGCCGTCCGCAAGGCCCTCGGGCGAGCGCGCGCGTTGCGGGTCCTCCCCGACGCGCTGCTCGCCACCGACGCTCCCCGCGCGCGCCCGGTGCACATGCACCTGGAGCACACGACGGTCTGCGACCACGTCTGCAGCACGTGCATCCGGGCGGAGCGGATCGACGGCGAGGTCCACATGCCGGTGGACGAGGCGAAGGCGCACATCGACGCGATCGGGCCGAAGTTCCTGAGCCTCAACGGCATCGGGGAGCCGCTGCTCCACCCGTCGTGGGACGTCATCGCGCGGCACGCGATCGACGCCCACGGCGCGAGCGTCGGCTTCGCGACGACGGGGACGCACTTCGAGGCCCAGGCGGAGCGGATCTGCCGGTCGGGGGTGGGGCTGGTGAAGGTGTCCTTCCACGGAGCGAAGCCGCGCACGTTCAGCCGGCTGGCGTCGGGGCGGCAGCTGGCTGTCGTGGAGGGCGGCATCGCCGCGCTGCTCGCCGCGAAGGAGCGCCTCGGGCGGGGGCCGGACGTGCGGCTGAACTACGTGGTCTCGGAGCAGTCGTACCCCGAGGTCGCCGAGGCGGTCCGGGTGGCGGCCCGGCTCGGCGTCGGGGCCGTGTACTTCAAGGGCGCGCTGATGACGAAGGGGCGCAACGCCGGCCTCGCCGGGGAGCACCCGATCGGGGCGCTGCGAGCCGCCGTCGGGGAGGCGGCCGCCCTGGCCGACGAGGCCGGGATCGACACCAACCTGGCGCGCTGGCAGCGCGAGATCGAGCGGGTGGGGGACGTGCCCGTCGAGGACCGCGCTCCGCCCGCCGGTCGCTGCCTGATCCCCTGGATCTCCGTCTTCGTCCGCATCGACGGGACGCTGCTCCCCTGCTGCAACTGCACCTGGCACCCCGACGAGGGGCACATGGGGGTCGTCGGGCGCGAGGGCGACTTCGACGCCCTGTGGCGCGGCGACGCCTTCCGGGCCCTGCGCGCCGAGATCCGCGGCAGGACGTACCGCCTCACGATCTGCCAGGACTGCCCCGACCCCGTCACGGCGCCACAGTTCGCCGAGGCGGCGCTCCACAAGCTCTGGCCCGGCTTCCTCAGCGGCTGATCGTGCTTCTCGCTGCCTCAGAGGACGTTTCGGTTTGTGAGGCGAACCGAAACCGCCGCTGAGGCGTCTCAGCGGGACTTTCGGTTTGCCTGAGAAACCGAAACCACGCCTGAGGCCGCGGCCGCGGCCGCCCGGTCAGTCCACGGCCCCGTCGCAGTCGTCGTCTACGCCATTGCCGTCGACCTCCTGCAGGGCGGGGCTGACGTTCGGGTCGCTGTCGTCGCAGTCCCCCGCCGCCTCGGTGACGCCGTCGCCGTCGTCGTCCGCCCAGGCGGTCCCCTCGTCCAGCGTCCCGTCGCAGTCGTCGTCGATCCCGTTGGCGACCTCGGTCGCGTCGGGGGAGATGTCCGGGTCGCCGTCGTGGCAGTCGCCGGCGACCTCGGTCCAGCCGTCGCCGTCGTCGTCGCCCTGGGCCGTCCCCTCGTCGACCTCGCCGTCGCAGTCGTTGTCGAGGCCGTCGGGGAGCTCGGGCGCGGCGGGGTGGAAGGCGGCGTCGGCGTCGTCGCAGTCGCCCCCGATCTCCGCGAACCCGTCGCCGTCCGCGTCGAGGTCGAGGGCGCCGTCGTCGACCACCCCGTCGCAGTCGTCGTCCACCCCGTTGGTGACGTCCTCGGCGTCGGGGTGGACGTCGGGGTCGCCGTCGTCGCAGTCCCCCTCCTGCTCGGTGACCCCGTCGCCGTCGTCGTCGTACGCGTCGGTCCCTTCGTCGACCGTCCCGTCGCAGTCGTCGTCCACCGCGTCCAGCGACTCCGGCGCGCCCGGGTAGGCGGTCGGGTCGGCGTCGTCGCAGTCCCCCGCGCACGCGGAGAAGCCGTCGCCGTCGGCGTCGGTGGCGAGCGACGACGCCACCTCGCAGCCGGCGTTGCCGAGGAGCGTGACGGGGACCGAGGCGGCGTCGGGGGCGTCGGTGTCGACCCACAGCCGGGCCTCGACGGGGGCGTCGTCGAGCGGATCGAAGCGGAGCTGCAGCGTCAGCTCCTCGCCCGCGGCGACCTCCGCGGGGAGCTCGTCGACGAACTCCGGGAGCAGCACGGCGAACATGCCGTCGCCGCCGCTGATCTCGAGGTTCGTGACGCGGACGGGGACGATGCCGGTGGACGCCACCGTCAGCGGCTGCGTCCCCGGTTCGTCGCCGAAGTCGAGGACCAGCGGGTAGAGCTGCACGGACGGCTCGGCGGCCTGCCCGCGGACGACGATCTCGAGCGTCGTGTCGGCCGACGCGGAGTTCACCACGAGGGTGGTCGCGTGCAGCCCCGCGACGGTCGGGGCGTAGGCGATGGTCAGCGCGGTCCCCTCGCCGCGCGCCAGGTCGAAGGACCCGTCGGGGCCGGTCAGGGTGAAGACGTCGAGATCCCCGCCCTGCAGCGAGACGGACGCCACGCCGACCGAGGCGCTGCCCGTGTTGTCGACCTGCACCTCGAGGACGGACTCCCCGCCGACGGGGGTGGCGCCGAGGTCGAGCAGGGCGGGCGTCAGCTCGAGGTCGCCGAGCCCGCGGACGATGGCGACGTCCGAGTCGCACCCCGTCGCCACGAGCAGCAGGCCGGGGAGGGCGAGGAGGAGCGGCCGGCGGCGGAGCAGGAAGGCGCCGACGAGGAGCACGAGCAGGGTCCCCGCCCCTCGACCGGCGACCGACGCCGCGGCGCCTCCGCAGCCGGCGCCCGCGTCCCCTGCAGGGGCGACGACCTCGTCCTCGCACCCGGGATCGACGTCCCCGTCGCAGTCGTTGTCGATGCCGTCGCACACCTCGACCCCGTCCGGCGACGCCCACGGCTCGGCGTCGTCGCAGTCGCCGTCGTCGGCCGACACGCCGTCCCCGTCGTTGTCGAACGCGCTCGTCCCCTCGTCGGTGAACCCGTCGCAGTCGTCGTCGATCCCGTTGGCCCCCTCGGACGCCCCCGGGTGGACCGTCGCGTCGGCGTCGTCGCAGTCCCCGCCCGCCTCGCTGAAGCCGTCGCCGTCGTCGTCCGCGTCCTCCGTCCCCTCGTCCACCAGCCCGTCGCAGTCGTCGTCGGCGCCGTTCGGGACCTCGGGCGCGTCCGGCGAGATCCCCGGGTGCGCGTCCACGCAGTCGCCGTCGTCCTCGCTGAACCCGTCCCCGTCGTCGTCGTACGCGTCCGTCCCCTCGTCCACCACCCCGTCGCAGTCCTGGTCGACCCCGTCCGCCGTCTCGGCCGCCCCCGGGTGGACCCCGGCGTCGTCGTCGTCGCAGTCCCCGCCGTCGACCGTGTAGCCGTCCCCGTCGTCGTCCGCGACCGGCTCCAGCCCGTCCGCGAGGCCGTCGCAGTCGTTGTCGACCCCGTCCACCGGCTCCGCCGCCCCCGGCCACGTCGTCGGCTCGGCGTCGTCGCAGTCGCCGTCGTCCTCGCTGAACCCGTCCCCGTCGTCGTCGTACGCGTCGGTCCCCTCGTCGACGACGCCGTCGCAGTCCTGGTCGACCCCGTCCGCGACCTCGGGCGCGCCCGGCGCCACCGTCGCGTCCGCGTCGTCGCAGTCCCCCGCGTCCTCGCTGAACCCGTCCCCGTCGTCGTCGTACGCGTCGGTCTCCTCGTCGACCACCCCGTCGCAGTCGTTGTCCACCCCGTCGGCCGTCTCCGGCGCCCCCGGGAACGTCGCCACGTCCCCCTCCCAGCAGTCCGCCGGCGAGTCGCACGTCAGCCACCCGTCGCCCTCGTCCTCCTGCTCCAGCGGCGGGACCACGCCGTCGCAGTCGTTGTCGACCGTGTCGCACAGCTCGGGCGCCCCCGCGAACGACGTCGGGTCGTCGTCGTCGCAGTCGCCGCCGCAGATCCGCTGCCCGTCGCCGTCGTCGTCCGCCTCGTCCGCGGGGGTCACCCCGTCGCAGTCCGTGTCCAGCCCGTCGCACGCCTCGGGCGCTCCCTCGAACACCGACGCGTTGCCGTCGTCGCAGTCGTTCGCGCAGACCCGGACGCCGTCGCCGTCGACGTCCACCTCGTCCGCGGGGACGCCCCCGTCGCAGTCGTTGTCCAGCCCGTCGCAGAGCTCGGCCGCCCCGGGGAGGACCGTGGACTCGGAGTCGTCGCAGTCGCCGTCGCAGATGCGCGCGCCGTCGGTGTCGGCGTCGGACTCGTCGGCGGGGACCGTCCCGTCGCAGTCGTTGTCGACGCCGTCGCACGCCTCGAACGCGCCGGGGAACGCGGTCGCGTCGGTGTCGTCGCAATCGCCGTCGCAGACCCGGGCCCCGTCCCCGTCGTCGTCCGCCTCGTCCGCGGGGACGGCGTCGTCGCAGTCGTTGTCGATGCCGTCGCACAGCTCCGGGGCGCCGTCGTAGATGGTGACGTCGCCATCGTCGCAGTCGCCGTTCGCGCACTCCGTCCACCCGTCGCCGTCGTCGTCCGTCTCGATCGCGGGGACCGCGCCGTCGCAGTCGTTGTCCGCTCCGTCGCAGATCTCCGGGGCGCCCTCGAACGTGTTCGCGTCGATGTCGTTGCAGTCGCCGTCCTCGCACTCGTTGAAGCCGTCGCCGTCGTCGTCCGACTCGTCCCACGCGAGCGCGCCGTCGCAGTCGTTGTCGACGTTGTCGCAGAGCTCGGGCGCGCCGAGGTAGACGAGCACGCTGCTGTCGTCGCAGTCGCCGTCGCTGCACTCGTCGTCGCCGTCGCCGTCGTTGTCGATCTCCACCGCCGGCACCACCCCGTCGCAGTCGTTGTCGACGTCGTCGCAAAGCTCCGGCGCGCCGTCGTAGATCTCGATGGACGTGTCGTCGCAGTCACCGTCCGCGCACTCGTTGAAGGTGTCCCCGTCGTCGTCCGACTCGTCCGCGGGGAGGACGTTGTCGCAGTCGTTGTCGAGGCCGTCGCAGATCTCGGGCGCGCCCGGGAAGACGGACGTCTCCGTGTCGTCGCAGTCGCCGTCCGCGCACTCGTCGTCGCCGTCGCCGTCGTTGTCGATCTCGTCCAGGGGGATGACGCCGTCGCAGTCGGTGTCGAGCCCGTCGCACGCCTCCGGGGCGCCGTCCCAGATCTCGGCGTTGTCGTCGTCGCAGTCCCCCGCGCACACCATCTGGCCGTCGCCGTCGCTGTCGTTCTCCTCGACGGGGACGAGGGTGTCGCAGTCGTTGTCCGCCCCGTCGCACAGCTCGGGCGCGTCGGGGAAGAACGTGTCGAGGACGTCGTCGCAGTCCCCCTCGCACTCCGCGAAGCCGTCGAGGTCGTCGTCGATCTCGGTGACGGGGACGACGTTGTCGCAGTCGTTGTCGTCGCCGTCGCCGTCGTCGTCCGTCTCGTCGGCGGGGACGACGCTGTCGCAGTCGTTGTCGAGCTGGTCACAGAGCTCCGGCGCGCCGGGGTAGACCTCGGGGTTGGTGTCGTCGCAGTCGTCCCCGCCGCAGGACTCGTCGTCGTACCCGTCGTTGTCGTTGTCGTCGCACACCGGCTCGGGGGGGTCGAACCGGATCGCGTAGCCGGCGGTGATGCTCGCCGTGTCGCAGTCCACGCCGAGCGAGAACCCGGTGCTCGTGGACGAGTCCGCGATCCCGACGGTCGCCGACGCCCCGTCGTCGCAGGACGAGTCGCCGAAGGTGGTGTCCTGGTAGTGGAACTCGAGGGTGTCTCCGTCCTCGAACAGCTTGACGGTGAACGTCCCCCCCTCGGTGCCGCAGCCGATGAGCGGGTTCTCGATCCACGACAGGATGAAGATCTGGCTGCCCGGCGAGCCGTACGTCCCGAAGCCGATCACCGACGTGATGAACAGCTCGAAGCCGTTGCACAGCAGGTAGTCGTCGTTGGCGAAGTAGTCGTCCCAGAGCACCGCGATGCGCGGGTTGAGGTGCTGGGAGACGGGGCAGTCGTTGACGTGGTCGCCGGACGGGTCGGCGTTGACGTCGTTGTTGCTCAGGTAGATCAGCCCGTTCGAGCCGATGACGACCTTCGTGTAGTCGTTGCCGTAGAAGGTGAACGTGAAGCCGAGGTCGACGGTGAACCACTCGTCGTCGCACATCGCGTACAGCGTCGACGGCGACTGCGCGGCGGAGTCGTAGGCGGGGCCGTCGGGCTCGTCGGAGTCGGTCCACGTGTAGCCGTACCCGTCGGGCCCGCCGGTGAGGGCGGCGGCGGGGACGGGGGCGGTGACGAGCAGGCCGAGGGCGAAGGCGGCGACGCGACGCATCGACCGTCATGATGACCGGTCTGGGGGCCGGTCGCGAGCGGTCAGCGCGCCGCCGGCTTCCGGTACTCGTCGAACTCGCCCTTCCGGAGCTGCTCGGCGGTGATCCCGGGGCGGGCGGCGGGCGCCTCGGCGGTGGCCGCGTCGGCCGACACGGCCTCGCCCCCGACGATCAGGGGCGCGGGGACTCCTCGCTCGTCGAGGACCAGCGCGTCCGTGATCGTCCAGGCGCCGTCCGCGCCGACGAGGTCGATCCCGACCACGACCCGACCGTCGGGGCCGTCCACCGGCAGCGTGAAGGCGGCCGTGTCGCCGGAGGGGGACTTGTTGATCGCGAACGCGAAGAGCGTCCCCACCTCGGCAGGCTCGCCGACGACCTCGACCACCGCCGGGTGGCTCGTCGCCAGCGCCTCCGCCTCCGCGAACGCGGTGCCGTTGCGGACGCCGCTGAAGACCGAGAACACGAGAACGGCGAGGCCGGCCGCGCCGAGGACGGCCAGCCCGGCGACGACCTTGAACGCCGTCCACAGGGGGCGCCGACGCGGCTCGGGGGCGGGCGCGCGGTAGATCTGGAAGCCGCCGCCGGTGTCGGGGGCGGAGGGGACCGACCGCAGCTTCGCGAAGACGACGCCGCACTTGCGGCACTCGGACGCGGGGACGCCCTGGTCCTTGCCGCACTTGGGACAGATGGTGTGGAGCATTCCTTCCTCCTTGCCGGCGCACTACGCACCGACCGGAGGGTTCATTGCGCCCCGTCGTGCCAGGAGGCGACCCCGACGCGGCACGCGGGGGCGTCGCGGCCTCCGATCCGGCCGCACAGCCAGTCCCCCATCGCGCGGGTCCCGTAGGCGCGGGCGAGGCCGATCCCGACGCCCTCCGCGACCAGCCCCCGGCGGGCGTCGGGGACCCGGCCGAGGAGCGCCGCCACGCGGTCCGGCGACGGGTGGAGGTGGTCACCCACGGGGAAGCCGACCCCGCGCCAGCACAGCTCCCGGTCGGCGGGGTCCGCGAACGAGTCGCAGGCCCGGAGCGGCCAGGTCGGCTCGCCCCAGTTCGACGCGCCCGCGACCCAGCCCTGGCCCAGGCGGCAGGCGGCCAGCATGCCGGGATCGTGCGCGACGACCGCGTCGCAGGCGTCCAGCCCCGCCGCGGTGAAGCCGATCTGCGTCCCGTCCCACCCCGCGGGGGCGCGGTCCGCGGGGACCGACCCCAGCTGCCCGCCGAAGAAGCCGACCCCCCAGGCGATCCCGGTCCGGCACCGGCGCGCCGCCGCCTCCGCCGCGCCCGCGGGCTCGAAGGCCGTCGACACGCCCGCGCAGGCGTTCATCCCCGCCCCCGGGTCGTCGCGCCACGCGCCCGCGGAGAAGTGGCCCTGCGCGTCGAAGCAGACCGCCCGGTAGGAGTCGACCGTGGCCACGCCGGGGGGCGCGTCCCGCTGGATCATCGCGACCATCGTCAGCGCCCCGATCGCCGCCGGGGCCGCCGCCGTGACGAGGAACGCGAGCCCGTAGCGGGGGCGGAGATCGGCGAGGCGGCTCCACCCGATCGCCGAGCCGATGACGAGGGCCGCGAGCAGCGGCGGCGTCGCGCGGTGGGCGGCCTCGCGGACGTTCGTGAACTCCACCGGGAGGATGCGGAGCTTCACCTGGAGGACGACGTACGCGCCCGCGAAGAGCAGGGCGAAGAGGGCCGGGACGAGCGCCACCGGGAGGCGCCGCCGGTCCTCCGCGCCGGCCTTCCACAGTCGCCGCCACCGCCGCGCGCCGAGCCACCCCGCCGCCCCCAGGCCCGTCCAGCAGACGACCACCCACGCGGTCGCCAGGTTCCAGGTCACGTCCGGCGACCACGTGGGGAGGACGTCGTGGACGTGGAGCGCCCACGGCAGCTCGGGGTAGACGAGATCGAGCGCCTTGCCGGGGTCGACCTGCAGGCGCGAGAGGCGCCCGACCGTCTGGTCCGGCTGCGTCTCGAGGCCGAACGGACGGTGGAGGAGGAGCTTGTAGAGGAACGGCGTGCTCCCGAGGACGGTCCCCGAGACGGCCGCGCCCCACCGCCGGTCGGCGCCGTTGGACAGCAGCAGCGCGCCCCACCCCACCGCCATGAAGGGGATCGACGCGATGCAGTTGAAGATGCCGAGCCCGGTCGTCAGCCCGAACAGCCCCCACGCCCACGGCGGGCGCGGGCGGCGGGCCAGCTCCAGGGCGAAGAGGACGATCCCGTAGTCGAAGATCAGCTGGGTCCAGTGCCAGTTCCCGAAGACGGCCTGGACGTGGAACAGGGTCGGGGGCGCGAAGGCGATGCCGGCGGCCCCCAGCAGCGCCGACGTCCGCGACTCGTGGCGGTCCAGGAGGAAGTACACGACGCCGATCCCGACGGCCGCGGCGAGCCACGCGAGGAGCTTGACGACCGCCGGCTGGACCCCGAACAGGGCGAACAGCGGGGCGCCGAACGTCGCGCTCACGGCCATCCCCCCGAGCGCGCCGTGGAAGCTGTCCCAGAGCGACCACGCGCTGCCCCCGTCGACCGCCATCGACGCCATCGAGCCGGCCGCACACTCCAGCGGGGCGGTCGCCCAGGGGGAGGCGGACCCGACGATCGCCGCGAACAGCGTCGCGTGGACGGCCAGGATCGCGAGCAGGCCGAGGTGCCGCCGTCCGCTCCGCATCGCGGGACGCTACCATCCCCCGTCGCTGTGGAAGCCCCGGACACCCGACGCGAAGGCTGGCTCCTCCTCGGGGAGGTGTGGCTCACGATCTTCGCCGCCGTCGCGCTCCTGCCGGTGCTCCTGGACCTCTGGATGGCGACCTTCACGGAGCTCGGCGCGCGAATGGAGCACGGGCTCGCGCTGGCGCTGACGTGGCCCGCCGAGGCCCTCCGCGAGGTCGGCTTCCTGCCCCGCCCGGGGGAGCGGCTGGCGCTGGGGATGCCGCTCGCGGCGGCCGCGTTCGCCGCGCTGCTGATGACCGGCGTCGCCGCTGCGATCGACCCCCGCCCCGGCGACCGGCCCCCCTGGTGGCGCCGGCTCGTCGCGCTCCCGTGGGTCCTCCTCGTCGGTCCGCCGGCGCTGATCATCGCGCTCGCGGTGTGCGCCGCGGGAGCCGCGCTGGACCCGCTGCTGTTCGTCACGCTCGTCGCGATCGGCGTGGCCGGCGGGGTGCTGGGGCGACGGCGGCGGCGGGATCCGATCGCCTACGAGCGGTCCCTGTCGGGGCTCCCCCCGGCGTTCTGGAAGACCGACCACGTCGTCCGCTTCTTCCTCCTCTGGATCACCATGGCGACGGGCGTCGTCGTGGCCGGCGTCATCGCCCTGCCGTGGGACGAGGCGCCCCTGGAGCTGTTCGTGGAGCTCGACGCCCGCACCGGGGCGTTCGGGTCGGACGCGCTCCCCTGGGCGTACGGGCTGATCGTCATCCTCGTGCTCCTCCTGACGCCCTACACGCGGCGCGCGCTGGGGCTGCTGACGTGGGAGCCGTGGACGGCCTCGGCGGTCGGCGGGGTGGTCGCGGGGGTCGTGATCGGGTTCGCGCGGACGGGACCCGAGGGGAGCGCGGCGCTGCCCCTGGGGTTCGGGCTGGGCCTCCTGGGGGCGCTCCTGTCGGGGGCGGGCGTGCCCTGCGTCCCCCGCCTGTCGCTCCACCCGCTGCGGGCCGTGGGGCGGCTCGGGCTGCCCCTGGCGGCGGCGCTGGCGGTGGGGATCCACGTCTTCACCACCGGCTTCCTGGGGTGCGACGACGTCGACCGCGACCCCCGCATCCAGCGGATCACGGCGCAGCCCGGGGCGGTGGACGTCGCCTACGCGCCGGGGGAGGTGCCGGGGATCCTGGCGGCCTTCCGGGCGGACAGCCACGTGATCCGGCTGGCGTTGGACGGGTCGTCGACGTTCGTGGTCGAGGGGTCGCAGCTCCCGCTGGAGACGCTCCGGGCGAAGGGGGCGACGGTCCGGCCGGTGGGGTTCGGGGAGGACGGGCGGGGGCGCGTGCTCCTGATGGCGGAGGTCCACCGGCCCGAGACGCACGCGGCGACGGCGCTGGTCGAGCTCGACCCGGCGGACGCGGGGATCCTCGCGATCGCGGAGGACGAGGAGCCGTGCGGGCCGGCGTCGTTCGGCTGGAACCCGCTGGAGTCGCTCGGCGTGGTCGGCTGCCGGGAGGTCGGCGAGGTGCTCCTGTACGAGCCCCACCTGCAGCAGTTCATCGCCCGGGAAGCGCTCCGCGGGGCAGAGGAGTTCCAGTCCCTCGCGATCGACCCGACGGACGGCTCGATGCTGTCGCTGGCCCGCCGGAAGTCGCCGTTCCTCGTCCGCCTCGACCTCCGCTCGCGGCGTCCGGTGGCGTGGCGGTTCCTCGGGATGGGGAACTTCGCGCTCCACCTGGACGAGGTCGGCATCCTCCACGTCGCGCGGTTCCTCGGGCGGTCATCGGGGCGATGCTGACGCTGGAGGGTGGGCAGGTGCTGAGCTTCGACCCCGAGACGCTGGAGCCGCAGCGGGCGCGGGGGGCGGGGTTCGCGGTGCAGGCGCTGGAGGAGGCGCCGATGCACGACCGGGCGGTGACGGCGTCGGTCGTCGACGGACACCTGTACGCCGTCGACACCGTCGGCGAGCTGCCCACGAAGCGGCTCAAGGTCGGCGGCCTCGTCCACTCCCTGGCGCTGGCGCCGTCGCAGCACACGATGTACGCGGCGGGGCTGTGCGGGGTGATGGCGGTTGATCTCGACCATTGGCTGCGGGACTGAAGGGCGCTATAGGTTCGCCATGCTCCGCGCCGCCCTGTTCGCCGCCGCGCTCTTGATCTCCCCCGCCGCGCTGGCCGACGGCGAGGAGGAGGCGACCGAGGAGAAGGCGCCGACGAAGGCCGAGCGGCTGCACCAGCTGCGGGGGGAGCGGACCGAGATCTTCGAGGAGCTGACGGCGCTCGAGGAGGGGTACAGCGAGCTGGTCGACCACGACGCCAAGGCGCTGGAGGCGCGCGTCGACGCGCTGATGGAGCGGCTCAAGAAGGTCGATCAGCAGATCGCCGCGCTCACCGACGAGTAGCGCGCTCCACGCTCACTTCAGCTTCACGACGGTGATGCCGTCGCCGCCCTGGCTGCGGTTGCCGCGATCCCAGCGCTCGACGTAGTCCGAGTGGCGGAGGTGCTTCCGGACCGCCGCCTTGAGCGCGCCGGTGCCGTGGCCGTGGAGGATGAAGGCCCAGGCGCGCTGGCGGAGGGAGGCGTCGTCGAGGAAGGCGTCGACCCGGTCGAGGGCCTCGTCGACGCGCTCGCCCCGCAGATCGAGGGTGTTGTCGGGGGTCCGGAACGCGGCGGACGGGTCTCCGGTGGCCGCGACCTCCTCCTCGGCGGCGTTCGCGCGGCGGACCTCCACGGGCCTGGGGGCGGCGGCGGCCGCGGGGGCGCGGGCGGGGAGCAGGTCGGACGCCTTCACCTGGACCGTCATCCCGCCGACGTCGACGCTGAGGCGGCCGCGCTTGTCGGGCTTGCTGACGACGCTGGCGTCCTTCCCGAGGGAGGCCACGCGGACGACGTCGCCGGGCTTCAGGGCGGACGGGTCGAGCGTCTGGCGGGCCGCCGGGAGGGGGGCGAGGTCGCCCATCGCGGCGCGCACGGCGGCGGCACCCTCGTTGATCCGCTGCCGGGCGCGCTCGACGTCCTGCTCGGAGGTCGCCTCCTTGAGCTGCCGCATCGCCCCGCGGACGACGGCGCGGTAGTCGCGGACCTCCTTCTCGAAGTCGGCGCGGACGGTCTTCTCGGCGTCCCGGAGGCGGCGCTTCAGCTCCGCGCGTTCGCGGTGGGCCTGCTCGAGCTCGGCGGCGGCCTGTTCGCGATCGACGACGGCGGCGGCGGCGGCCTCGCGGGCGGTCACGAGCTCGGTCTGGAGCCCCGCGAGGAGGTCCTCGACGCCCTGGGCGGTGGGGTCGAGGAAGGCGCGGGCCTGCTCGAGGACGACGTCGGGGAGGCCGACGCGGGCGGCGACGTCGAGCGCGTGGCTGCTGCCGGGCTTGCCGATGACGAGGCGGTAGGTGGGGCGTCCCTCGTCGGCGTCGAACTCGACGCGGCCGCTGAGGAACCGCTCGTCGGTGGCGGCGAGCGCCTTCAGCTCGGGGTAGTGGGTGGTGGTGGCGAGGAGTGCGCCGCGGTCGAGGAGGGCGAGGAGGAGGGCCCGGCCGAGGGCGGCGCCCTGGACGGGGTCGGTGCCGACGGCGATCTCGTCGACCAGCACGAGGGCGCCGCGGCCGCCGTCGCCGTCGCCGTCGCCGAGGGCGTCGAGGATCTCGCAGAGGCAGAGGACGTGGCCGCTGAACGTCGACAGGTCCCCCTCGACGTCCTGCTGGTCGCCGATGTCGGTGAGGACGCGGTCGAAGAAGCCGACCTCGGAGTCGGGATCGGCGGGGACGGGCATGCCGGCGCGGACGAGCAGCGCGGCGAGGCCGAGGGTCTTCAGCGTGATCGTCTTGCCGCCGGTGTTGGGGCCGGACAGGACGAGGGCGGCGTGGGCCCCGCCGAGGGCGATGTCGTTGGGGACGACGTCGAGGCCGCGGAGCTCGAGGATGGGGTGCCGGGCGGTCTTCAGGCGGAGGACGGGGGCGTCGGGGACTTGGACGACGTTGGCGCGGAGGTCGGTCCCGAGGGCGGCCTTGGCGGCGACGACGTCGAGGTGGGCGGCGGCGTCGAGGCTGCGGCGGGCGTCGGCGGCGGAGAGGGCGACGCGCTCGGACAGGTCCCGGAGGATGCGGCGCTCCTCCGCGGTCAGCTCCGCGTCGGCCATCTTGAGGTCGTTGTTGAGGTCGACGACCTCGAACGGCTCGACGAACACGGTCTGCTTCGACCCCGACGCGTCGTGGACGATGCCGAGCCCGGCGCGCTTCGACGTCGCCTTGACGGGGACGACGTAGCGGTCGTTCCGCATGGCGAGGAAGTCGTCCTGCAGGGCCCCCGTGAAGCGATCCTCACCGCGGAGGCGCTCCAGGGTGTCGCGGATCGACGAGTGGAGCTTCGCCTTGCGGGAGCGGAGGGAGCTGAGCTGCGGGTAGGTGGCGGCGGACAGCTCGCCGCGGGCGTCGAAGGAGCCGATCAGCCAGGCGGCGAGGTCGGGCTGGGGGTGGATGCGCTGGGACTGGTGGAGGAGGCGGGGGGCGACGTCGGCGCAGTCTCCGAGCCGTCGGTGGAGGCGGTCGAGGCCTTCGAGGGTGTGAGCGAAGGAGACGAGCTCGGGGCCGCTGAGGATCTCGCCCTTGGCGGCGCCGTCGAGCAGGGGGCGGACGTCCTCGATGCCGCCGAGCGAGGGCGCGCGGCCGGCCTCGATGAGCGCCATCCATTCGCCGGCCTCGGCGAGGGCGTGGCGGGCGGCGACGACGTCGTCGAAGAAGGGGAGCGCGGCGCACCGCTCCTGGCCCATGCGGGTGGAGGCGCGCTCGGTGAGGGCGTCGAGGATGCGCTGCCAGTCGAGGGAGTCGACGGAGCGCTCGGCGATCGGCTGCCGCTCCGCCCGGACGGGCCCCTGCTCGGCGTCGGCACCGTCATCGACGTCGGCGACGTCGGCGGGATCAGACGAGGCTGGCGAGGATTCGGACATCGTCGTGGTTCCAGTCGATCGGCGGTCGCTGCAGCTCGCCCGGTCCGCAGACGCGGCTCACGCCCAGCGGCGCGAGATCTTCGGCGATCTGCCGGCGCCGCGCCTCGGGGCCGAGGACGGCGACGCCCTGCAGACGGGGGCCGAGCGGACGGAGCAGCTCCGCCAGGGCTGCCGGCTCGGGGAGCGGCAGGAAGCACATCACCCGAGGGGGAGGCGCGGGCAGCAGCCGCGGCTCCGGCAGCGAGGCGACGCCCCAACCCGGTCCGAAGTCGGACCAGCCGTCGAAGGCGGCCTGGGCGAGCCACGCAGCCCGCTCGGCCCCCGCCCCCCCCGAGAGGGGGACGGCGGCAAGGTCATTCACGACCTCCTCGATCTCGGCGACGGCCAGCTCGGCGACGATGCGGCCCGCCCCGCCGTGCGACTCGAGGAACACCCACCGCGGAGTGAGGCAGCCGGAGCCGTCCCAGGCGAGGACATCGGCGGCAAGGGCCCGCAGATCGGCGCGCCAGCGGCCCTGGAAGTCGGGGATGTCGCGCCTCTCCCGGTACCAGACGGCCTCCGCGTCGGCGGGATCGAGGTCGGACAGGTCGAGTTCGACGAGGTCGCCGACGGGGTCGAGCCAGGCGGCGGTCACGACCGCGATCGAGTAGCGATGCCCGAGGCCGCGGACGTCGGGGCGGCGGGCGCGGATGGCGTCGATGGACTCGTCGTCGCCGAACGCGAACAGGACGTCGGCGGCGTCGAACAGGGCCGACGTCGCGCGTTCGTCGGTGCGCGACCAGGCGACCGCGGCGACGCACGGGCCCAGCTCGGGGGCGTGCAGGGCGAAGGACTTCGCGAAGGCCGCGGCGAACGTCGGCTGGTGGGACGGAGCCTTGATGACGGCGGGCACGCCGGCGAGCACGGAGGCGATGACGGGGGGCACACCCGCAGTGAAGACATTGCCCGCGAGGACGTGGCCCGACAGGCGCGGGCCGTCGTCTCGCGGCGGGGCGCCCTCGCGGTTCCACCAGGCGCGCAGGGCGTCGGGGGTGATGACCTCGAAGGCGCGGTCGATGCCCCAGGCGACCATCTTCGGGTGGAGGACGCACTCCTCCGCGATCGCGTCGATCACGCCGCGCCGCGTCTCGTCGTCGGGGTCCAGCCACGACCGCGCGACCCGGCAGATCCCGGCGATGCGCGCGTCGACCGGCAGCCGCCGCAGCCCGCCCGACGCCTCCCTCAGGAACGCCGCGCTCGCCGCCACCCCGTAGGCGACCGGGAGACGCGGTCCCGGCCCCGCCGCGGGCTCGCCCTCCGGGTCGTACCGCTCCCCCAGCCCCGCGTCCGGCCGCGGCAGCGGCGAGTCCGCCTCGTCGTCCACCCCGGGGAGCCAGCGCATCAGCCCTGCGCGGCCCCGCTCAGGATCTCGTCCACCGCCAGGCTGCAGCCCCTCGGGGTCGCGCCCTCGGCGCGGCCGAAGAGCTCCACGCAGCCGTCCGTCACGATCCCCTCGTCCGCCGTCTGCACCGCGATCACCGAGTCGACGTTGCTCAGATCCCAGAACGCCAGCAGCCCCCGCTCCCCCTGCGGCAGCACCTCCAGCGTGTCCGGGTCCACCGTCCGGACCCGGCACCACGGCGGGAACACGAACCGGCGCGAGCCGTGCGGGAGCCGCCGCCGCGTCTCCTTGTCCAGCGCCCCGCGCAGCGCCGGGTGGTAGCCCTGGCTGCCCAGCTCCGTCATCCCGTACTCGCTGACGATCGCCTCCGGCCGGAGCGCCAGCGCCCGCCCCAGCTCCGCCCGGAGCGCCTCGCCGTCCATCGTCTGCTCCGCCCCCTTGAAGCCGCCCGTCTCCATCACCCGCGACCCCTGCGGCAGCGCGACGACGCGCCCCCCCGCCAGCGCCTGCTCGTACAGCGCCTCCAGCGCCCGCGCCGTCGCCATCAGCATCACCGGGTGCCCCGAGTCGGACGCCCGGCTCAGCTCCGTCATCGTCGCGTCGAGGTCCGGCCCGTCCGACCCCCACAGGAACCGGCTCCCCGTCGCGCCCCGGTGGTCTACCGCCCACTGCAGCATCCAGCTCAGGCTGCTGTGGGGATCCGTCGCGCGGGACGGCGCCAGCACCAAGGTCCGGAGCCGCGACCCGTCGGGGAGCAGGAACGCGTCCAGCCACGGCGCGATCGACGCCGCGTACGTGTCCGTCCGCCGCAGGTAGTGCTTCCCCCGCGTCCCCTGCGTCGTCCCCGACGTCATGAACGTCACCGCCGCGCCCGCGGGGTCGAAGCTGCAGAGGTCGATCGTCTTGAAGATCTCCGTCGGCACCCCCGGGATCCGGTCCCACGACGGCAGCGACGACGGCGTCACCCCGCGGACGTCGCAGTACTTGCGGTACGGCGCGATGTGGTCGTACTGGAACGTGAAGAGCGCCCGCGCCGCCACCTCGAACGCCGCGTCCGGCCAGTTCCAGAACCGCCCCGTCTCGACCCGCGAGTGGCCGATCATCCGCTGGATCCGCTCGTGCAGGTGGTCGCTCGTCACGAGGCCGGCTCCAGGCACTCCCGGATCGCGGCCACCGCGCCGCGCCACTGCGCCGCCGTCATCGTCAGCGGCGGCGACAGCGCCAGCACCTCGCCGTCCATGCCCGACGGCAGCGCCAGGTACCCCTTCGCGAGCAGCCGCCGGCACAACGCCATGGTGTCCCCCTCGATCACCAGCCCCCGCATCGCCCCGCGGCCCCGGACTGTCCCCAGATCGGCCAACGTCGACCCCATCAGATCCCCGAGCGCCGCCGCCCGCGCGAGCAGGCCGTGCTCCTCGAAGAGGTCGATCACCGCCAGCGCCGCCGCGCACCCCACCGGGTGGCCCAGGAACGTCGACGTGTGCAGCGACTCGCCGTCCGAATGCCCCCACCGCCCCATCACGTCGGCCGTCCCCACGCACGCCGACAGCGGGAACCCCGACGTCATCCCCTTCCCCAGCGTCACCAGGTCCGGCACGACCCCGTCCATCAACGACGTCCCCGACGCGAACAGCTCCCCCGTCCGGCCGAACCCCGTGAAGATCTCGTCCACGATGACCAGGGCACCGACCCGGTCGCACTCCGCCCGCAGCGCCGCGAACCACCCCCGCGGCGGGGTCCGCTCCCCGCCCCGCCCCTGGATCGCCTCCACCAGCACCGCCGCCGGCGCGTCGGCCCCGTCGTCCAGCACGACCGGCTCGCCGTAAGGCAGGAACGTCACGAAGTCCCCCGTCACCCCCGCGAACGGCGCCCGGAACCCCGGCCGGTAGTGGGACACGGGGAGCACGCCCAACGTCAGCCCGTGGTAGCCCGCCTCGAAGGCGACGACGCGCGAACGCCCCGTCGCGATCACCGCCGTCTTCAGCGCCGCGTCCACCGCCTCGGCCCCGCCCGACGCGAAGATCACCTGCGACAGGTCCCCCGGCAGCAGCTCCGCCAGCTTCCGGCTCAGCTCGATCCGCACCCGCCCCGGGAACGCGTCCCCGAGCCCGTGGACCAGCGTCCCCAGCTGCGCCCGCACCCTGTCCATCACGAACGGGTTCGCGTGCCCCGCGCTGCACACCCCGAAGCCGCCGGTGAGGTCGACGTACCGGTTGCCGTCGGGATCCCACACGTTCGACCCGAGCGCCCGCTCCCACACCACCGGGTCCTGACCGACGCCCGTCCGCTCCGCCCGCCGCGCCCGCCGCGCCGTGATCGCCGGGCACTCGTGCTCGGCGAGGACGTCGATCCACTTCGACCCCACGGGCCCGGGGACGGCGGGCGTGACGATCTCCGGCAGCGCCGTCCCGGCGGACGGATCCGGGGCCACGTCCAGCGAAGGGAACGGTCTCATGGGTCTAGAACGCGAAGGCCCAGCCGAAGCTCGCGCGGACCTCCCCGGCGCCGTGCCGCGTGATCCGGACGTCCGGGCCGAGCGACACCGGCTCCGGCTTCTGCCGCAGCGGGTCGACCTCGTCCCACACCGCCTCCATCTTCGCCTTGCTCTTCTTGTTGATCGCCACGCCCCCCGCGATCATCCCCGCACCCGTCGCGAACGGCGAGATCGTGAACGCCCAGAAGTACGGCTGGTAGACGTCCGTCCCCACCGTCGCCGCGACCGCCACGATCGTCAGCACGCCGAGCAGCATCTGCCCGCCCCCGGCGACCATCATCGCCTGCGCGAACATCGTCCCCAGGTACGCGTTCCAGTAGCGCTCCTCGGCCGCCACGATCCGGGGGACCTTCTCCGCCCCCTTGATCGTCCGCCGCAGCTGCTTGTTCATGTAGACGCCGGCCGACAGCAGCGGCAGGCCGACGAACCCGAGGAGCACGCCCCCGCCGAACAGCACCGAGATCAGCGTCCCCCCGCCCGGCCGCTGGAACTCCCCCGACCCGAGCGTCGGCTGGCTGCTCGGCAGCACCAGCTCCCCGCGGGCGATCGCCGACCCGAGGAACAGCCCCGACACCAGCATCGCCCCCCCCGTGGCCGTCATCGTCGCCCCGACCCCCGTCCACACGCGCGACTTCTTCAGCAGCTCCGGCGGGGGGTACTCGGGCGCCGCTTCGGGCGCGACCTCGGGCGCCGGCGGCGGCGCGGCCTCCGACGCCATCACCGGCGTCACCACCAGCGACACGGAGATCAGGACGAGCAGAGCGAGGCGCATCGCCGCGCAGCCTAGCCCGACTTCTTCTTCTTGGGCCGGACGTTGGCCGCGAGCACCTTCTTGCGGATCCGGATGGTCGACGGCGTCACCTCGACGAGCTCGTCCTCGGCGATCCACTGGAGCGCCTCCTCGAGCGTCAGCGCCCGCGGCGGCGACAGCACCACCGCCTCGTCCTTGCCCGCCGCCCGGATGTTCGTGAGCTTCTTCTCCTTCGTCGCGTTGACGTCGAGGTCCTGCTCCTTGGCGTGCTCGCCGATGACCATCCCCTCGTAGACGGGCGTCTGCGAGCCGATGAACAGCACCCCGCGCGGCTGGAGGTGGAAGAGCGCGTACGGCGTCGTCTTCCCCGGCCGGTCGGCGACCAGCGCCCCGTTGACGCGGTACGTGATGTCCCCCGCCCACGGCGCCCACCCGTCGAACAGCGTGTTCATGATCCCGGTCCCGCGCGTGTCGTTGAGGAACTCCCCCCGGAACCCGATCAGCCCGCGCGACGGCACCCCGAACTCCACCCGCACGCGCCCGCTCCCCATCGTCCGCATGTCCCCCATGAAGCCGCGCCGGCGCGCCAGCTTCTCGGTGATCACGCCGAGGTAGTCGTGGGGGAGGTCGAGGACCAGCTTCTCCATCGGCTCCAGCGTCCGCCCGTGCTCGTCCGTCTTCGTGACCACCTCGGGCTTGCTGACGCACAGCTCGAACCCCTCGCGCCGCATCGACTCGATGAGGATCGACAGCGCCAGCTCGCCCCGCCCGATGACCTTGAACGCGTCCCGGTCGGGCTGCTCCTCGACCCGCAGCGACACGTTCCCGCGCAGCTCCCGGTCCAGCCGGTCCCGGAGATTCCGCGACGTCACGTACTTCCCCTCGCGCCCCGACATCGGCCCCGTGTTCGCCATGAAGAACATCGCGATCGTCGGCTCGTCCACCCGCACGCGGGGCAGCGGCACCGGGTTCTCGGGGTCCGCGAGCGTGTCCCCGATGTCGATCTCCTCGATCCCCGCGATGCTGTACATCTCCCCCGCCGGGGCCTCGGGGACGCGCTTCCGCTCCAGCCCCTCGAACGTGTACAGCTGGCTCAGCTTGAACGTCTTGACCCCGTCGGCGGTGCAGACCGCGATGGGCTGCCCCTCCCGCAGCGTCCCCTGCCGCACGCGCCCCACCCCGAGCCGGCCGATGTACTCGTTGTAGTCGAGGTTCGTGACCAGGGCCTGGACCGGGGCGTCGGGGTCCCCCTCGGGCGCCGGGATGTGCTCGACGATCGCGTCCAGCAGCGGCTCCAGCGTGACCCCCGGGGTGTCGAGATCCTCGGACGCCGTCCCCGCCTTGGCGTTCGTGTAGAACACCGGGAACTCGATCTGCTCCTCGGACGCGCCCAGGTCGATGAACAGGTCGTAGACCTCGTCCAGCACCTCCTCGGCGCGCGCGTCCTGCCGGTCGATCTTGTTGATCACGACGATCGGCGCGAGCCCGCCGTCGAGCGCCTTGCCGAGCACGAACCGCGTCTGCGGCAGCGGCCCTTCGGACGCGTCCACGAGCAACACGACGCCGTCGACCATCGTCAGCATCCGCTCCACCTCGCCGCCGAAGTCGGCGTGGCCGGGGGTGTCGGCGATGTTGACCTTCACCCCCTTGTGGCGGATGGACGTCGCTTTGCCGAGGATCGTGATCCCCCGCTCGCGCTCGAGGTCGTTCGAATCCATGACCCGCTCGACCACCCCCCGCTGGTCGTCGAGCCGCCCCGACTGGGCCAGCATCGCGTCCACCAGCGTGGTCTTGCCGTGGTCGACGTGCGCGATGATCGCGACGTTGCGGAGGCCTTGATTGCGGCGCCCGTCCGGGGCGCCGTCCTTCGGACCGCCCGTTCCGGGCGGCGACCCTCCTGCTCCTGCTTCCGGGTTCTGCACGGCCGCGGAAGGTAGGGGCTCGTCACCCCCGAGTCAATCGGTGCGTGACCGCCCGAGGAGCGAGGCGAAGAAACCGCGCACGCCGCCGGCCCGCGCCCGCTTGCGGCGGCGCCTCACCTTCTTGCCCGGGAGCGACACCTCGAACTCGACCGACGGCAGCCGCGGCTTCGACGGGATCGGCGACGTCTCGGACGCGAGGACCCACCCGGGCACGCTCCGCGTCTTCGACTCGGGATCGCTGTAGGTGTGGGCGAACGGGATGGTCCCGGCCGTCTCCGCGGACGGCGCCATCCCCAGCGACGGCGCCGGGCTGTACACGGGCGTCCGGCTCGCCTCCAGGAACGGGTTCGACGTGTAGCCCGCGGTGTCCTGCGCCGCCAGCACGGCGCGCTGCTGCCGCGTCGGCGGGACGGCCGTCAGGATCGGCGTCTCCCGGGACGCATGGAACCACGACGCGCGGGGCGTGAAGCCCTCGGCGAACGGCACCGTCGACGCGTTGAGGAGCGGCCCCTCCTGGATCGTCACCACGTAGTCGACGTCGTGCCCCGCCCCGGGGAGGTCCTCCAGCCACTCGCTGGACGGGTCGTCCTCGTCCGCGTCGTCGTCGAGCTCGAGCTCCGTCGCGTTGCAGTCGTCCTCCCGGATCGCCGCCACCTCGTCCGCCGCGAACCCGGCCAAGGCGGGGCTGTCGGGGTACCCCCGGCGGAGGCGACGGACGGCGTCCGCGGCCTCGGCGCACGTCTCGAAGCGATCCCCCGGGAGCTGCGCGAGCAGCCGCAGGAGCACCGGCAGGCACGGGTCGGACATCGGGACTTCGCGCAGCGCCTCGTCCAGCGTCCGCGACCACCGCCCCCGGGACGGCTGCAGCGACTCCTCCCACGACACCCTCCGGCCGAGGAGGAGATCGAGCAGCAGCAGCCCGATCGCGAACTGGTCGGCGGCCGGCCCGAGCCGCTCGGGGGAGCGCCGCTCGGCGCGCGGGGCGGCGACCCCGAACCCGACCAGCTTGAGGCCGCCGTCGGCCGTCAGCATCACCTTCGCGGGGACGATGCGGCCGTGGTAGCAGGGCTCGCCGTCGAGCTCGAGGTCGTGGATGTCGTCGACGGCCTCGAGGAGGTGGGCGACCAGCTCCAGGGCGACCTCGCGGGGGACCCCCCGGCGGGCCGCGGCGCGGCGGTCGAGGACCTCCTCCAGGCTGTGGCCGTCGACGTAGTCCAGCACCACCGCGCCGAACTCCTCGTCGAGCAGGACCTCGTGGACGCGGACCAGCGCCGGGTGCTCGACGCGCCCCCCGACGGCGGCCTCCCGGAGCAGCCGCTCGGCGAAGTCCGGCACCGCCAGCAGCCGCGGCTCGACCCGCCGCAGCGCGTACAGGCCGCGCGCCTCCACGGGCTGCTCGCGCCACGCGAGCAGCAGGCCGTCGCTCTCGCGACCGATCGTCCCCACGATCTCGTAGTCGCTCAACGCCAAGGTTTCGACTCCCCTCCTGGCTATCTAGAGTAACGCTACGGAAGACACGGCCGCCAATTGACTCGAATTGTCCCCATCCTCCTCATCGGTCTCCTCGCGGCGTGCTCCAGCGCCGGCGACGGGATCGTCCCCGAGGGGACGTACGGGCCGCCCGTCGTCGAGCTCCTGCCGGACAGCGCCAGCGCCGGCGTCCCCCGTTCGATCGTCGTCCGGGGGCTGAACACGGAGTGGGAGGCGGGCGACGTCCGGATCGACTTCGGCGAGGGCGTCGGCGTCCCCGCGCTGATCGTCGACTCCTCCTTCCAGCTCACCGCCCAGGTCCTCGTCGCCGACGACGCCGTCCCCGGCGCGCGCGACGTCACGATCACGTGGGCCGAGGGGCAGCGGGAGGCGTACCTCCGGGACGCGTTCTTCGTCGAGCAGGGGAGCATCTCCCTGAGCCCCGACCGGGCCTCGCTGGGGGACACCGTCGAGGTCGAGATCACGGGCTGGTCGACGCTCTTCCAGTCCGGCCACACCATCGTCAGCTTCGGCCCGGAGGTGGTGCTCGAGGACGTCGACGTGCTCAGCAGCTCCCGCATCGTCGTGACTCTCCACGTCCCCCACCGGTCGGTCCCCGGCCCCGTGGACGTCGCCGTCTACAACCCCGGGCTGGAGGTCTACACGCTCAGCTCGGGCTTCTGGATCGACCGCGACGCCAACACGATGACCATCGACCCCGCCGAGGCGTGGCAGGGGCAGACCCTCGAGGCGCGCGTCTACGCCGAGGACGCCTCCTTCTTCGACGGCTCGACGACCCTCGACCTCGGCACCGGCGTCGTCACCCAGCAGCTCCAGGTCTCCAACTCCGAGCGGCTCATCGCGGAGCTCCGGATCGGCAACAACGCGCAGATCGGCCCCCGCGACGTCGTCGTCACCACCACCACCCCGCAGGGGACCGAGACCCGCGTGCTGGTCGACGGGTTCACGGTCCACCCCGTCGAGGCCGACCCGCTCCGGGCCCGCGTCTCGCTGTCGTACGGCATCTCGTTCGTGTTCGACCCCGAGGTCTGCGAGTTCGACACGATCGTCTACGCCAGCGGGGTGTTCTACGAGCCGAACGACTTCCCCTGCCCCCAGTCCGGTGCGTTCTCGACCCTCGCCGTCCCGCCCCACTACGACCTCCCCGGGACCGGCTTCACGATGAGCGGCGGCGCGACCGACTGCCCGGCGACGAAGACCTTCGACGCGGGGCCGTACGTCGAGCTCGTGGCGGGCGAGGACGTCGTCACCCTGGACCGCCTCGTCCACTCGATCACCGGCCGCATCACCTACCGCGCCTACGGGCTCGACATCCCCGACTACGTCACCGACACGTCCTTCGCCCTGGTCACCCCCGGCGGCGACGGCGGCGTCCACGAGCTCCCCCCCTGGACCATCCCCGACGCGCTCCGCACCCTCCCCCGCGTCTACCTCCAGCACGGCCCCGACTACTGCGGGCTGCAGCAGCCGCTGGACGAGCCCATGACCGTCCTGTGGGACCCCGCCGAGACGTACGACGAGGCCGACATGTACCTCTACCTGCTGGGCGCAGCGCAGGACGAGGGGGTGCCGATCATGATGGTCTACCCGTGGGACGACGGGGAGTTCACGTACTCGGCGGACACGCTCTCCTTCTTCACCGACGGCCCCGCCATGCTCCTCCAGAACGCGTTCCGCCAGACGCGGTTCGACGTCCCCGGGAGCTCGTTCACCAACGCGGGGTTCGCGCAGTCGTCGATCCTCTGGCGGGGCTCGTTCCTGTTCGTAACTCAGGACTGAGTCACTAACCATCCCGGCCCGTGTTATACGGCGGGCATGACGCTCCGACGCATGGCCATCCTCTTCAGCGGCGGCCCGGCCCCCGCCGCGAACGCCGTGATCAGCTCGGCGGCCGTCTCGTTCATCGACAGCGGCCGCGACGCCGTCGGCATCCTCGGCGGCTACAGCAACCTCGTGCTGTACGACCGGGAGCGGCGGCCGCTGATGCGGGACCTCCACTACCGGGTGTTCGCCGAGCGGGACGTCGTGGGGATGCGGAACGACCGCGGCATCGTCATCGGGACGGCCCGGGCGAACCCCGGCAAGGGGATCGACAAGCCGGAGGATCTGGACGACCCCGCCAAGACGGAGCGGCTGCGGCGGGTCTGCGACGGCCTCCGCGACCTCGGCGTCGACGCCCTCGTCAGCATCGGCGGCGACGACACCCTGAAGACGGCGAACTTCCTCTACGAGTTCCAGAAGCGCCTCCCCGCGGACGTCCGCCGCTTCAAGGTCGTCCACCTCCCGAAGACGATCGACAACGACTACCGGGGCATCGACTTCACCTTCGGCTTCTTCACCGCGGTCGACTTCATGGCGAAGGAGGTCCTCAACCTGCGCGCCGACGCGATGGCGACGAACACGTGGTTCATCGTCGAGACGATGGGGCGCAAGGCGGGCTGGCTGAGCTACGGCGTGGCGGTCGCGGGGGAGGCGAACCTGGTGGTCGCGGTGGAGGACCTCGACGACGGCCTGATGAACGGCAACGGGACCCTCAACCTGACCGCGCTCGCGGACCGGATCGTGGACCACATCGTCGTCCGGGAGACGCGCGACCGGAAGCAGTACGGGACCGTCGTGCTGGCCGAGGGGCTGGCGGAGTACCTCCCCCCCGACCTCCTCGAGAACGTCGGCCGCGACGACCACGGCCACATCTCGCTGGGGAAGCTGGACCTCGGGAAGATCGTCAAGGCGGCGGTCGAGGAGCGGTACCTCGCGCGGGTGGGGCGGGAGCGGAAGGTCAAGCCGGTCCAGCTCGGCTACGAGTCCCGGTGCGCGGCGCCGCACGCGTTCGACGTCCTGCTCGGCAGCCAGCTCGGCGTGGGCGCGTTCCGGGCGCTGGTCGAGGAGGGGCTCGACGGCCACATGGTCAGCTGCAGCGGGCAGCTGGACCTGAACTACGTCCCCTTCGGCGAGCTGATCGACCCGAAGACGATGCTGACGGACGTCCGGCTCATCCAGCGGGGGAGCGACTTCCACCAGCTGGCGCGGTTCATGGAGACGAGGATGGACCTCTAGAAGCCGAGCTCCACGACGCCGCCGAGGCGGTGCATGACCTCCATCTTCGCCTCCCCGCCGCCCTGCAGGCCGACGTTGTACAGCGCCGGCGTGTACTGGAACTGGAGGCTCAGCCGGTTGAGGGGGCGGGCCCCCACGCCGAGCGTCACCCCGACCGACCCGAACGTCCAGTTCCACCACCGCTCCCCCGTCGCCACGGCCGGCGGCGGCGTGTAGCTCAGCCGGATGAGCGACGCGAGACCGAAGCGGGGCTGCACCGAGAAGAGCACGTAGGGGAAGTCGAACCGGAAGACGGGGCCGAGGCCGAGGTCCACCAGCATCGTCCGCGGAGACACGCCGAGGACGGGGTTGACCGCCCGCTGGGGGAAGCCCCCCACGACGACGTCGAACGCGATCCCGAGCTTCCGCAGGAGCGCGACCCGCGACGGGAACCGGAACGTGTACGAGACCCGCACCCCGGGCGCGCCGGGGAGCTCGTCGAGGTGGGACTTCGACTCCTGGTAGGCGCCCCGGAGGAGCGTGTGCGCGTACCCCGCGCCGAGGACGTGGCGGCCGCCGTTCATGCCGTCGCGGATGACGCTGGCGTTGTAGACCCCCTCCTTCCGGAAGGTCCACCGGCCCGCGTCGACGACCTTGCCGTCGAGGTTCTTGAACTCGACCTTGTGGTTGCCCGGCTCGATCAGGACGGTCCGCGGGAACGCGCCCTTCTCCTGCCCGTCGACGAACATCCGGAGCCCCTGCTGCGGCCCCTCGTACGCCGACACCATCGCCATCTCCACGCGCGCGCGGCTGTTGGGATCCCCGGACAGGAGGAGATCCTCGCGGCCGACGATCTTGTAGAAGACCATCGGCACCTGGAGCTGCCCCGTCGTCTCCATGGTGCGGTCGCGGGCGTAGTCGTGGGCCTCGCTGACGGAGACGACGTGGTCGCCGTTGAGGTCGGCCTCGTCGAACCGGACCGACAGCGCCTCGATCAGGTGCGCCGTGTAGACCCCGTGGCCCAGCGCCTCGCTCTCCAGCGCGGGCCGGCCGTACGTCGTCGCGAAGAGCCGCGCCTCCTTGTCGCGGGCCTTGTCGCTGAAGGGGAGCTTCTCGTCGATCAGCGCCCGCGCCGCCGCCTGCGCGTCCCCCTCGGTGGTCTTGCCGTCGCCGGTGAAGCAGGCGTCCACGATGAGGATGCGGCGCGTCGCGGGGAGGGACTCGAGGAGCTCCTGGAGCGCGTCGAGGGGGATGCCGGTGTGGATGGGGTCGTCCCGGCGGGTGTCGGCGGCGGCGAGGAAGACGCGCGACCGGTTCCGCTCGTCCACGAACCGCGTGCCGTGAGCGCTGAAGTAGACGACCGCCTCGTCGGCAGGGGCGAGCTTGGTCGACCACTCCGTCAGGGCCGCGACGATCTGCTTCGCCCCGAGGTTCCCGGAGACGACGAGGTCGACGCTCTCGAACCCCCCGAACTCCGCCGCCTTGAGGACGCGGCCGAGCTCCTCGGCGTCCGCCTTCGCGTACGTCAGCGGGGAGAACGACGCGTCCTCGTACTCGTTGATGCCGATCAGGATCGCGCGCCGCTTCCCCTCGGACGTGGGCGCGTCGGCGGACGGCGCCCCGAACCGGCCCTGCGCGAGGGCCGCGGACGGCAGCAGCAGCAGGACCCCGAGGATCGACCCCAGCAACAGCCTCATTCGGCGGTCTCCTCCCACCCGATTCTGACGGAGTCGAGGACGTACGTCGCCTCCTGCCCCTCGATGAGGGACTCCGGCGAGGCGACCTTCCGGTCCGGGGGGACGGGGATCGGCGCGTGGGGGGGGCTGGCGAGGAGCGTGTAGGTCGCCTCCCCCGCGGCGCCGGGGAAGTACTCGCTGCTCGCCCCCTCCGGCTCGAGCAGGTTGTCGGGCCCCGCGTGCGCGAGCCAGGCCTGGCCGGGCTCCGGGAAGACGACGTACGTCGCCCCTGCCTGGGTCTCCAGGAGGACGAGCGCGCAGTCCTTGTCGGGGGCGCCGTAGAAGGTGACGGGGCGGTCGGCCGGGCGCGCGGCGCCGTCGTCGAGGCGGCCTTCGTCGCCGGTCCCGTAGATCAGCAGCTCGCCCTCGATGCGGTCGGGGTCGGCGGTGTCGTCGTCGCCCTTGTAGGTGTAGCCGGGGGGGTCGGGGGTGAAGCCGTCGAGGACGTCCTTGACCATGAAGCCGGCGGCGACGGCGAGCCCCGCGGCGAGCGCCTGGGCGGCACGGTTCCCGCCGAGGAGGCCGCGCCGGCGGCGGACCTCGTCGAAGGAGACGAACTTCTCCGCGTCGGCGTGTCCGGAGGGGGTCGCGCCCCCCGTCGACCAGGCCCGGGGAGCGTCGGCGTCGGCCTTCCCCGACGGGGTGGCGCCCCCGGTCGACCAACCCTTCGCCTCCTCGCCGATCCGATCCATCAGCCGCTTCCGCCCGACATCGGAGAGGCGCGGCTCGTCGGGAACGCCCTGGAGGCGGGCCATGGCCTCGACGACGGCGTCCATCCGGTCTTCGATCGCGGGATCGGCCGCGGCGGCGGCGCGGAGCTCGGCGAGCTCGTCGTCCGTCAGGCCGTCGGGGTACCGCTCCAGCAGCTCGGCGATGCGTGCGTCGGTGGCCATCAGGCGCCCCCCTCCTCGATCAGGATCCGCTCGGCGACCTGCCCGCGGACCCGCTGGATGGCGCGCGCCACCCAGGACCTGTGCTTGTCCAGCGCCTCGGCGATCTCGCTGTAGGACATCGCCATCCCGAAGTGCATCCGGAGCGCCTCCTGGACGTCGTCCGCCTCCGCCGCGACGATCTCGCGCACCACCCGGTCCGACTCGATCGCCGCGACCTTCCCCTCGGGGAGGGTGCCGTCGTCGCGGAACGACTCGTCGGTCACCTCCGCGGGCGGCCCCCGCCGCGCCGCCTGGTACGCCGGCCGGCGCAGGAAGTCGACCCCGCGCGAGCGGACGGCCCGCCGCGCGTACCGGAGGACCGCCTCGGGCTGCACGTTCGGGAGGTTCCTCAGGACGCTCATCATCGCCTCGATGACGACGTCCTCGGCTTCGACGGGGTCGCGCACGATGGCCGTGGCGTAGCGGAGCATGGGGGGTTCGAGGGTCTGGACGAGCTCGGTGGTGGCGTCGGCGTCCCCGTCGAGGTGTGCCCTGACGAGGGCGGCGAGGCGGTCCGATCCCATCCAGTCCAGCGACGTTAGCAGGAGGTCGATCACGAGGTTCATGCCCCCTGGACGGGCGTTTCGGCCGGTCGTGTCGAAAAAAGTGAAAAAAAGAATTTGAAACGCTCCCGGGAGCCCGCGTTGAGGCCTCTGCAGGCGACGGTCTGGGTGCTGCCCGAGGGGCCAGGAAGGTCCCGCGACCGTGTGCAGGAGGCGTGATGGCTGGCTTCTCATGGGAAGGGCCCTGCAGGGGCGACCTCGTCGGTGGCCGATTCCTCCTCGGGGAGGTGATCGGCCGGGGCGCCCAGTCCGTCGTCTTCGCGGCGCGCGACACGGAGCACGCGGGGGATCCCGTGGCGCTGAAGATCCTCCAGCCGCAGGTCGCCCGGAGCGCGACGTCGGCCAGCCACGCGCGCCCCTCGGACCTGCTGAGGATGCGGCACGAGGCGGCCGCCCTGACCGAGCTCGGCCACCCCGCCATCGTCGGGCTCGTCCACGCCGGCATCGACGGCTCGTCGGTCTTCCTCGCCCTCGAGTACTGCCCCGGCGAGTCGCTGGAGGCGATGGTCCAGCGGGGTCACGTCGCGCGCCCGCGGGCCGTCGCGCGGTGGGGCGTGGAGCTCTGCCAGGCGCTCGCCAAGGCGCACGACCGGGGCATCCTCCACCGGGACATCAAGCCGGCCAACGTCATCGTCGACCAGGGCCGCGTCAAGCTCCTCGACTTCGGCATGGCGCGCATCCGGGGCCTGCACGCGGACCTGGACCACGGCGTCATCCTCGGCACCCTCCCCTACCTGCCGCTGGAGGCGTGGGGGATGGGCGTCCACGAGGTCGACGGGCGGGCGGACCTGTACGCGCTCGGAGCGACGCTCTACGAGGCCCTCGTGGGGCGGCGGGCGTTCGGGGGCGGGCGGCCCGGCGAGATCCTCGACGCGCACCGCCGCGGGGCCCCTCGCGACCCGCGGAAGATCGACCCCGACGTGCCCCGCCCGCTGGCCGAGATCCTGCTCCGGGCGATGCAGCGCGAGCCCGTCGACCGGTACCAGTCGGCGACGGCGATGGCGGCCGATCTGCGCCGGGTCGCCGAGGGGCGGACGCGGCCGTTCGTCCTCGGCCGGGCGGACTGCTCCACGCGGCTGACCGTGCCGCGCTACGTGGGGCGGGAGGACCAGCGCCAGGAGGTGCTGGCGGCGGTCGAGCGGGCCGCGCTCGGGCTCGGCGGCGTCGTGGTCGTCGACTCCCCCGCGGGCGGGGGGCGGACCCGCTTCACGAACGAGCTGTGCGAGGCGATGCGCGCCCGCGGCGCCCTCGTCCTCGCCGGCCGCTGCCACGGCGCCGGGCACGACGTCCCCTACGACGCCGCGATGCAGTGCCTCGCCCACTTCCGGGCCCAGCTCCCGCTGCTCGCCGAGCACGAGCGGACGGACCGCACCCGCCACCTCGAGGAGGCCCTCGGCGAGCGGAGCGATCCGCTGGTCACCCTCGTCCCGACGCTGGGCGAGTCGCTCGGCGAGACGCTGCCGTCGGACCTGGTGACGCCCTGCGGGAGCCGGTTCCAGACGGCGCTGGAGGACGCCCTCGTGGGGACCGCGTCCCCCGGCAAGCCGACCGTCCTGCTCATCGACGACGCCGACCGCGCGGACTCCGCGATGGGGCCGCTGCTCGTCAGCCTCGCCCGCCGCATCGCGGGCAAGCCGGTGCTCCTCGTCGTGACGGCCTCGGCGCCCTACGCGGACGCCCAGACGTCGGACTCCCTGGAGGTCCCCGCGTTCGAGCTCCTGTCGGACATCGCCGACGCCGCCCCCCGGGTGACGCGGCTGACGCTGCGGCCCCTCACCGAGCCGGAGACGCGGGAGCTGGTCGCGTCGATGCTCGGCGGGCGGGGGCTGGACGGCGCGCTGGCGGAGCTGGGGCGCTGGGTCCACCGGGCGTCGGGCGGGAACCCGAGCCACGCCATCCAGGTCGTCCGCGGGCTGGAGGAGGCGGGGGCGCTGTGGTGGGACCGCCACGGGTGGATGTTCTCGATGGTGCGGGCGGCCGACGCGGCGCTCCCGCGGGATCTCGAAGACGGCGTCGCGCGGCAGCTCGACCGGCTCGATCCGGTGACGCGGCGCGTCCTCGCGGCGGCGGCGCACCTGGGGACGTCGCTCCGCTCCGACCACCTCCTCCGCATCCTCCTCGCTCTGGGCGAGGCCCCGGCGCCGGTGCTCGACGCCGTCGACCGGGCGCGCAAGGCCGACGTCCTCGTGGCGGACGACGAGCTCGCGGGGGAGCGGCCCGCGTGGCGCTTCCGGCACGAACACGCGCGGGCGCTGCTGGCGCAGGACTGGCCCACCGAGGACCTCGCCGCGCTGCACGCGGCGGCGGCGGAGGTGTTCGCGGGGGGGCGGACCGTGGACGAGCTGGA
>CAYFOA010000025.1:51234-59511 GCA_964344575.1 uncultured Rickettsiales bacterium
GGACGACGCGCGGCTCTTCGCGGTGGCGCGGCACGCGATCGGCGCGGACACCCCCGAGGTGGCGGTCCCGCTGGCGCTCCGGGCGGCGAAGCGGGCGATGCGGACGGGCGCGTGGCGGACGGCGCGGCGGCTCTACCGGGACGCCGCGCGGCGGGCGACGGACCCCGCGGATCGACGGACGGCGACGCTGGGCCAGGCCCGCGCGCTGCTCCAGTGCGGCCGGCCCGGGGCGGCCCACCGGCTCCTCGACGCGGCGCTTCGATCGAGCCTCACGGACGCGGACCAGGCCGAGGTGCTGCTGCTGCGGGCGCGGTCCCGGAGCGGGCGGGCGGCCGAGGTCGAGGCCGACCTCCGGGCGGCGGCGGCGCTCCTGGGGGAGCCGTGGCCGGCGACGGACGGGGCGGCGCGCCGGTCGGCGCTGGCGGAGCTGCTCCGGTCCCCCCTGCGGCTGTCGCGGATGACCGTGGCGGCGGGGGCGGCGGCGACCCCGGCGCCGCTCCCGAAGCGCCGGGACGCCTTGCTGCGGGCCCTCCGCCGGGACGCGGGCTGCCTCCTGTCGCTCCGGCACCCCTCGCTCGCGCTGCTCTTCGGCGTGCGGGAGCTGTCGTCGGCGCTGGGCCGCGGCGACGCGGTCGGCGCGGCGTGTGCGGCGGGCCAGGTGGCGGCGAGCCTGGCCGCGGACACCGGCCGGATCGAGCTCGCGGACCGGCTGCTGGCGCAGGCCGACCGTCTGCTCGAGGACGATCCCGATCCCTCGGCGCGGGCGCTGGTCGGGGCGTGGCGGGGGACGGTGCGGCTGATGGCGGGCGACCTCCGCCCCGCGCGCGAGGATCTGACCGCGGCGGTCCGCCGGCTGCGCGCGTTCGGAGGCCCCGCGGACGCCAGCGGGTTCGGCGTCCTCCTCGGCCTCGTGCACCGCGATCTCGGCGACCTGAGCGGGTTCCGGGGGGCGATGGAGGAGGCGTGGCCGGGGTGGCAGCAGCGGGGCACGACGGCGGCGCGGGCAGCGCTCGGGCTGGCCTGCGACGCGCTCCTGTGCGGCGACCCCGACCGAGCCCTGGACTGGGCCACGCCGGCGATCGAGGGGGCGCGGGAGGACCGGGACTGGCGGATGGTCGCGGTCGGCCTCGGTCACCGGGCGCTGATGAACGTCCGCGCGGGCCTCAAGGGCGCGGCGCTGGTGGACGCGCGGCAGGTCGGAGCGCTGGTGGCGGAGCGGCGACTGCGCGGCTGGTTCGCGGCGGAGGCGTGCGTGCAGGCGGCGGCGGCGTGCCTGGAGGCGGGGTTCCCGGAGGAGGCGCGGCGGCTACTCCCGGCGCGGCGGGAGCTGCGCGGGTTCCGGGTGCTGCGGCTGCGGCGGGACGCGGTGGCGGGACGGATCCAGCTCCGCGCGGCGCGGGCGCCGCGGCTGCTCCAGGAGGCGGCGACCTCGATGGCGGCGCGGGGGATGCGGTTCGACGCCGCCCAGGCGTGGGCCGAGCTGCACGAGCGGACGGGCCGGACGGGGACGCTGGAGGAGACGACGCGGGCGCTGGCGGGGTGCACCGGGGTGGGTCCCACGGAGCTGGTCCGGCGCCTCGGCGGGGAGCCGGGCGACACGACGGAGCTGCAGGCGACCGCGGGCCGGCTGGCGGCGCGGCTGGACGTCACCATCAGCCGCGCCGACGCGGTCAGCGCGCCCTGCTGACGGGCCGCTGCTAGCATTTCGGGGTCCTGACGACGGCCGCGCCCCCCTGCGAAGAGCACCCGCACGCGCCGGCGACGCGACGCTGCGTCCGGTGCCAGCGCGCGCTCTGCGACCGGTGCGCCGTCCCCGTCCAGAACCGTCCCCCCGAGAAGGGCTACGGCGTCTGCGCGAAGTGCCGCCGGAAGGTGGCGCCGTGGGTCTGGAACCGGTTCACGGCGGGGGAGGACGCGAACCCCGGCGCGCACCTCGGCGAGGCGATGACGATGCGGCGCGCGGCGTGGCTGCGGGCCGGCTTCGGGGAGGTCTCCCCGGCGGCCCTCGCGACGATCGCGTGGCTCGGCTGCCTGGGGGTGGGGTGGCTGATCGTGGAGGGGATCGAGTGGCGGACGCCGGGGCTGGAGGCGGCGGGCCGGTTCGGGCACGGGATCCGCTGGAGCCTCCCCGTGGCGGCGGCGCTGCTGGCCTTCGCGGGGACGCTCCACGCGCTCCAGCCGATGGGCCCGGCGAAGGCGGCGACGGCGCGGCAGACGTTCCAGGTGGTGGGGACGGCGTGGGTGACGCCGGCGCTGGTGTGGCTGGCCTGCGGCATCTTCGGGTTCCTCGGGCACGCGGCGCTGGGGAGCGCGGTGGTGCTCGCGCTGTGCGGCGCGGTCGCGCTCCTGGCGGGGGCAGCGGGCGTGCTCGCGACGGGGTACGGGATGGCGGTGCGGCGGGGGGCGAACCCCTTCGTGGGGGTCGCGTCGGCGATGCTCGCGTGGCTCGTGGCGGCGGGGCTGTTCGCGGTGGCGGCCTGGATCTACGTCGACCCGCCGTGGGGCAACCCCTGGTAGCTCACGAAGTCAGAGCGCCGCCTCCGACGCGTGCGGCTCCTCGTTCGCGTCGTGCACGCCCTCGACCTGCGCCGCCTCGGCGCGCACCCCTTCGGGGAGGTAGAGGAGGACGGCGTCCAGCGCGGCGCGGAGGCTCCAGGGGACGGACGCCAGCGCGAAGGGGCCGCCGGGCAGCGCCAGCCCGAAGGACCCCACGGCGAGGGCGACGGCGGCGACGATCCAGCCGGGCGTGCCGCCGATCGCGAGCCCCCCGAGGACGCCGGAGCCGAGCACCGCGCCGATGCCGAGGGGGAGCAGGAAGCCGAGGGCGGACTTGTTGGAGAAGCGGACGGACGGCCGGAGGAGGGAGACGCCGCTGTCGTCGTCGTGGTCGACCTCGACGGCGATGCCCAGCTCGCGGATGTTGCGGCCCGTGTAGTAGCGCAGGATCCGCGAACGTCGCCGCTGCCTGACGATGGCGTCGACCTCGACGTCGAAGCGCCGGAGCCCGACGGCGGGGCAGCGCTCGGCGGCGACGCCGGGGGGGCAGCCGACGTGGAGCTCGTCCGCGCGCTCGTCGGCGAGGGCGCGGTGGATCTCGGCGGTCCAGGCGCGGGGTTCGACGGCGAGGGCGTCGGGGCGGCCGATGACGAGGACCCAGTCGACCTCGACGTCGTAGGTGCAGGGCATGTCGTAGGACCAGCCCTGGTTGCCGAGGTGGATGAGCTCGGGGGCCTCCGACGGGCGGAGGACGACCTCGATGTCGAAGACGATCCCGCCCTCGCCGGCGGCGCGGCGCGGGAGGCCGACGTCGATCCCGAGGCGTCCGAAGTGCCACCCCGAGGTGTTGCCCACGGAGCGGACGCGGAACCCGCCGAGGAGGGCGGCGCCGTGGACATCGGGCTCGCCGAGGCCGTCGAGGTCGAGCCCGTCGGCGGCGACGCGGACGGTGATCGTCGCGCGCGCGGTCTGGCCGATGATGGAGGAGGGGCGGAGTCCGGTGGCGACGCCGGTGAAGACCTGCACGCGGTCCCCGGGGTCCTCGGGGAGGCGGGTGAACCAGGTGGTGTAGCGCGCGACGTCGGGGGGGAAGGCGCCGATCTTGAGGGTCAGCTCGTGGCGTCCGTCGCCGAAGCGGGTGCCGAGGAGGGCGAGGCGGTGCGAGGTCTTCCGCCACCGGTACCGGAGGCCGTTCCAGAGGATGGTCATCGGCGTCAGGCGAAGAGGATGCTGGCGTAGCCGACGAACATGTCGGGGGGTCCGAGGGGGCGGACCTCCCACGAGGTGGTCTGGTGGAGGAGGGCGGAGGAGGAGGCGCCGCGGGCGCGGGCGGACGCGATGGAGGCGGCGAGGGCGCCGGCGCCGCAGGCGTTGTGGTTCGTGCGGGCCTCGGCGAGGACGCCGCGGTCGTCGAAGGCGAGGGCGCGGTCGACGAGGCGGCGGTCGTTGGCCTTGGACCAGGCGAGGGCACGCTCGCCGGTGCCGGCGGGGGCGAAGCCGTAGCGCTCGCCGTAGTGGGTGAGGTCGGACGACGCGACGACGGCGACGCGGCGGGGGTCGGCGGCGACGGCGCGGGCGACGACGGCGCCGAGCCCGACGGCGCGCTCGTCGGGGGGGACGGCGACGGGGACGATGGGGACACCGGGCATGAGGCGGGCGACGAAGGGGACCTGGACCTCGAGGGAGTGCTCGCCGTCGTGCTGGCGGCGTCCGGCGGCGACGGTCCCCTGGCCGAGGTCGACGATGGCGTCGGCGAGGGGGCGGTCGACGGGGACGTCGCCGAGGGGGGTCTCCCACGCGTCGCCTGAATAGACGGTGGGGCGGTCGACTCCCCGGACGTGGACGGCGCCGAGGAGGACGACGACCTCGGGGGGCCGGGCGGCGTGGGCGAGGGCGGACCAGAGGTACGCGGCGGTGGTGCCGGAGTAGACCCACCCGGCGTGGGGAACGAGCCCGCCGAGGGGGCGGTCGGGGAGGTCGTCGGGGAGGGTGACGTCGCCCACCATCCGGTCGACGGCGCGCGCGCAGGCGTCGGGGTCCGACGGATAGAAGTGGGTGGCAAAGCGAGGCCGAACGACCGCCATCGCGCGAACGATAGCCGGTCTTGACAGTCCGATTTCGTCTGTCTATCTATGCGCGGCCCACGCGGCACTGATCTTTCTTGAGGCGTAGCTCAATTGGCAGAGCACCTGACTCTGAATCAGGCGGTTCGAGGTTCAAGTCCTCGCGCCTCAACCAACGCGATTCGTACGTTTCTGCGCCCTTCGTCTAGCGGTTAGGACGCTGGCCTCTCACGCCGGAAACAGGGGTTCGATTCCCCTAGGGCGTACCAATCCCAGGAGCCCCCGGAGTCTAATGATTCCGGGGGTTTCTGCGTTCAGGGATCGGCAGACACCGAGCGGGAATCGAACTCGGAGGACCGCCCCGCCGCGGCGCCGTTGCTTTCGCTAGTTATCTTCCGGCCGGCTGCGCGACGCGCGCGGGAGCACTCCTTACAGAGGTGTCGCCCGTGGCCGCGCCCTCCGAACCGCTCGTTGGGCAGGACTCCCTGGCAACTCCAGCACCAGTGACCCTGAGCTCGACGACGCCGTCTCATGTCAATCGACCCGGAGATCCGACCAGACCGTCGTGGTGCCGTCCCCGGCGACGACGGTGACGGACGAAGACCGGCTCCGCGCCAGGCTGGGCGGCGCCTCGATCAACTCGAGGGTCCGCCCATCACGGCGGAGGAACTCGGGAGCCGCAATCAGCGCGGAGAGGTCGAAGGCGAACTGGGCGCGGGGGTACTCCTTGAGCTTGCTGCGGGTCAGGCTCTGGCGGGCCTGGGCAGTCTGGCGATCGACAAAGAGCTGGAAGTGGACGTCTGGAAGCCGGATCCGGGCGCCCGGCCGGGCCTCCCTGAGGCGAACCACCGTGTCGTAGGCCTCCAGCAGCTGCTCGGCGAGCAAGTCCGGCTGCGTTGCTCCGCGCTGCAGGCGCAGGAGCGCAGCCTCGCGCTCGCGGAGGAGCCGATCCGCCACGAGGGGCAAGCGCTGCTTCAACGCTTCGCCCGCATAGATCAGGTCCGCGCGGTCCTCTGCCGGAAACACGACGAAGGCGAGCGGAGGCGACGAGAGGTCGAAGCCCTCACCTTCGAGGCGAACAGACCGCGCTGCGAAGTAGTCCCGCATCTCGGCAACGAAGTTGCTGGCGCGGCGGGCCCACTCGTCCTCCAGCCAGACGGTCACCGGCTCTGCCGCGCCCCTCGCGGCGGCGAGGACCTCGGCCGGAAGGCTCTCCAGACTGTCCAGCTTGGCGAGGGCCTGCTGCACCCTCTTGAGCGATTCGTAGCCCTCCGCCCGACTCAGCGTCGTGGCGATGCGCTTGAGGGTCGCGGCGTCGCGGGCCCTCGTACCTGCGCCGCCGAGGATCCCCTTCCAGGTCTGCTCGAGTTCCGTCGTGTCTCTCATGGTCGCTTCAGCTCTTCCACTGGCCGGCGAAGAACCCGTGCAGTCGAACGGGTTGCAGTTGGAGGTCGGGGTCGATCCCTGTCAGGGCGCAGAACTGCTCGACCTGGGTGATCGCGTCGCCCGCCCGGCGGGCCAGCTCGGCGGGCAGCCGGAGCGCGCCCTGCGCCGTCTTGGCGTCCGGCGCGCGGCCGTGGCGGAGCACGAAGTTGTTCGGCAGGAGCTCCTCCAGCTCGGTGAACCGCCGGAAGTCCGCCAGACTCTGGCTGCTGAGGAAGACCGGCACGCCCTTGCTCCGCCCGATCCGGAGCAGCTCGAGCAGAGGCTGGCAGCGCCGTCGCACATAGTGGTGGGCCTCGTCGACCGCAATCACGTGACGCAACCCACGCAGCTTCCGACCGCGCAGGAGCGGCGCGTCCTGAGCCGAGCTGACGTTCCGGTAGAGCCAGCCGACGAGCACGAAGGCCACCAGCTCACGGAGGTGCTGCAGGCCGGACAGGTCGACGATCCACCGACGGGCCAGAAACTCGTCGAAGGGAACGTCGGTCCGAGTCGCGAACAGACCGAGCTCGGCGAGCTCCTCGAGCAGCGCGGTCACCGAGTCGGCGCCACGCCCTTCCCGCGCGTAGATGCTGTGCACCGACTCGGCGATGCTGGTGGTGCTCGGAGCGGCGGGGTCCGCTGCCTCGTACGCCTCGGCGATCCCGTCCCGCAGCAGTTTCCGCTGCACGTCACCGATCTGCTGGCCCACCGAGGCGATCACCTGGGCGATCGAGGACGGGACCAGGCGCGGGTCGATGCCCGGCGGAACATCGAACGGGTTGATCGGGACCGGCTCCCGCTCCGGTCGGACAACGGTCGCGCTCGTCGCTCGCACGAACTCGGCGCGGGCGCTGAGGTCGCCCTTGTAGTCGAGGACGAGGAAGCCGGCGCCGGGTGCTCTCACGGCCGCCGCAGCGAGCAGGTGGAGAAGGAACTCGCTCTTGCCCATCCCCTGCTCGCCGGTGATCCGGGTGTTTCCGTTCGTCTGGCGCCCCGACTCCTGGTTGAGCGTGAACGCGACCGGTCCCGCCGGACCGCGTCCGACCGGAAGCCTGACCTCGCCGACTGCGGCCTGGACCTGCGAGGTGCCCCCGCGGGCGAGTTCGACGAGCCTGGCCGCCGCTTCGATGACGTCCCCTTCGACCTCCTCGATTCGCCCCAACAACGCCGCCTGGCCGGCCGCGAGCTCACGCCTCGTGGACCGACCGGCTGGATCGCTCCCCAGGTAACGGAATGAGGGGCCGCCTTCGAAGGAGTCCAGACCGCCGGAGGCCGGCGCCAACTCTGCGTCGCCGAGATCGAGCCCACGAAGAGCGAGCGCCAAGGCGATGCGGTCCAGCGATCGCTCCGAGGTGCCCAACTGCTCGGCGAGGCGGGCTCGTGCGGCGACGAGGTCGTTCGATCCCTTCATCCCGCGGACCCAATCAGCGTCGCACGCCCTCGATCGATGCGCGTGACGTCACGCCCATCGACCGGACGGTTGAGGCAGAACCGCTCGCCGACCTGCTCGCGGACGAGGTGCCCGGCCGACTCGGGGATTTCGCCGGGCTTGACCAGCAGGACCGTTTGTCCTTTGAACTCCAGCAGGAAGTGGCGGATCACCCGGTCCTGGTGCATGGCGTCCAGCCCCTTCAAAGGCGCTTCCACGAAGAGCGGGAACCGCAGGCCCGACGCCCGCCGAAGTCCGTGGACCAGGGCCAGGGCCAGCACCATACGCTCGCCCGTGGACCGATCGGGGGGGACGGGCTCCCCGTGCCGATCGACGATCCGGTAGCGGAGCGTCGATCGGTCGATCTCGATCCGATCGTAGAGATCGCGCTTGTGCGCAATGTCACGCAGCTTCTCGCTGGCCGCACGTTCCATCGCAGAGATCCGCCGAGCGACGAAGCCGTCCCCAAGCTCCTCGAGCGCGCGCACGACCCGCCGAGCCACATCGGACCGCGCCAGCAGCTTCGAACGTCTCGCTTCCTCCTTGCGCGCCCGCCGGGCCGACCGGGCGGCCTCGTCGGCCTCGTCCCGGAGGCCCGACGCTTCGGCCTCGAGGACGGTGCACTTCCGGTCGATCTCGGCGAGTCGGGATCGCGCCTCGTCCCGACTCGCGACCAGAGCGTCGAAGTCGCGTCGCCACGCGGGATCGTCTCGCCGACCCGCGGCGCCCTCGTCGAGCCGACGACGCAGATCCTCGACAGCGACGGGGAGCCGGCGGACCGCATCCAGCGTCTCCGGGCCGGGAAGCCTCCTGTCCCGTACCGCCGATCTCTCCCGGTTCGATCCCAGCGAGAGTTCCCGGTGT
>CAYFOA010000026.1:0-25307 GCA_964344575.1 uncultured Rickettsiales bacterium
CCGGGGGGAGCTGGGCCGGCTGGTGGCGGTTCTGGCCGTCCCGAGGGCTGGAGGCGGCCGGAACCGGGGGGAGCTGGGCCGGCTGGTGGCGGTTTCGACCAACGGAGGAGCTGGACGCGCTCACTCCTGGGTGCTCGCGGCGACGGGGCGGGAACGTCGGCCCCGCGGACACTCCCAGGGGGGCTCGCGCCGAGGGGCGTCGGGAGCGTCCGGCCCGGCGGACCTTCCGGGGGGTGCTCGCGCCGAGGGGGGGGGATTGTCCGGCCCCGCAGCCCGTCGCCCCATCCCCGGCCGGGGACCCGTCAGGCCGAAACCGCCGACTGCCCGGGCGCCGCCTCCACCTGACCGTCGCTGGGGGTCGTGAGCTTGATCGTCGCGACCGTAACGATCGCGATCGCCGCGACGCGGCCCCACGTCGCGCCCGCGCCGCCGCTCGCCGCCGTCGGGCCGGCCGTGAAAAGGACCCACCACGTGTTCATCGCCGCGTGCATCGCGATCGGGACCCACAGCGAGCGGTTCCAGCGGGCGTAGAGCCACGCGAACCAGGCCCCGCCCGCGCCGGTGACGAGGACCGCGCCCCAGGCTTCGTTCACCGTGCCCGCGACGATCGCCCCGGGGAGGTGGCAGGCGCCGAACAGCGCCGCCGTCGAGAGCATCGCGACGGGGAACGACCAGCCGGCCCGCCAGAACAGCAGGCCGAACGCGAAGCCCCGGAAGACCAGCTCCTCGAACAGGCCGGGCCGCCACGCTCCTTCCCACAGCGCCGCGACGTCGAAGTCCGCCTCGCCCCCCCCGAGCGCGAGACCGGCGAGCATCGCCAGCGAGCCGCCCACCGCCACCGCGACGCCCCGCCCGTCGAACGTCGCGAGGCCGAGCTCGTGGAGGGCCCGGCCGCGGAACAGGAAGACGGCGCCGAGGAGCGGCGCGACGACCCACGCCGCCTGCCGTACCGGTCCGGGGAGGCTCGCGCCGGCGTGGCCCGCGAAGAGCACCGCGAGCACCGCCCCCACACCGGCCAACACCACCGCGACCACGACCGCTGGCGCGGGCCCGGAAGATGAAGCCGGAGCGGAGGCCGTGGCCGCAGCGGGGGCCGAGGCCGCAGCGGGGGCCGGAGCCGAGGCCGGGGCCGGACCCGACTCGTCGTCCGAACCCGAGCCCGACGGAGTGCCCCCGGATGTCGTCAGCACGGGCAGTCGAAGCTCGGCATCCCCGCGTTCTGGACCACCCCGAACGTCCGGTCCTCACCCACGCCGACCAGCGCCGGTCCCGGGACCCAGGCGTCCTCCAGGCCGAGGAGCTCGGGGACCTGGTCGCCGTCGAGGTCGACCGCGGACTGGGCCACGAAGTAGACGCCGGGCTCGCGGCCGTCCGTGCGGAGCGTCAGCCGGCCCCCCGACGTGACCTCCCACACCGCCCACAGCTCCCCCCAGAACGCGCCGCAACCGTCGCCGCCCGTCGCCGCCGCCGTCACGTAGGTGCCGCCGCTGGCGCGGTCCGTGAACGCCGTCAGCAGGACCGGCCCGTCGTGCCACGTCCCCGTGCCCCCCTCGGCCGCGAACGCCTCCTGCTGCGCCGCGTATCCCGGCAGCTTCCGGAATGCCTTCTCGGCCGTCGGCCGCATCGCCTCCGCGAGCGTCGCGTCGTGCGTCCACGGCTTGGGCGCGGGGAGCGCCGCGTCCCGCGCCCAGGTCGCCCCGGTGCAGACCTGGCCCTCGCCCGGCCTCAGCTCGGCCCACAGCTCGGGGGTGTGCATGTTGGCGATCTCGTCGGCGATCTCCTGCCGCGTCGGCTGCCGGCGCCCCGGGTCCCACTCCCGGGCGGAGCCGTCCCACGTCTCCACCATCCCGAAGTGGCCCCAGAACCGGGTCAGCGCGACGAGGTCCCCCACGGTCGCCGTGCAGACCTCCCCGCCGGCGTCGTACAGCGTCACCGTCCGCCCCACCACCGCCGCCTCCTCCTCCGCGACCTTGCCGCCGTGGACGGGGGCGCGGGTGACGGCCGGCGACGTGGAGACGAGCGACGGTCCGCCCTCGATGGCGATCGCCCCGGCGACGTCCGCGACGCGCACGTAGGGCGTGCCCTGGTGCTCCTCGACGTAGGCGAACGACAGCGCGCCCCCCGCCGGCGGCGGCGCGTCGACCAGCGTCGACCGGAGCATCTCCTCGCGGGCGATCCGGAGCCCGCCCTCGGTGGGGACGACGACCAGCTGCTTGGGGCCGACGTCCTTGTAGGTCCCCGACGACCAGGTCTGCGTGAACGCCACCGTCGCCGCCTCACGGGCCGTCCCGATGGCGACGTCCGCCGCCTCGACGACCATCGGCTTCCGGAACATCCGCTCCCGGTCGGCGAGCCACCCGTCCCGCACGTACTGGTACGTCCGCGGCCCGGACCGCTTGATGCCGAAGAACTTGTCCGCGTACGTCGCCGAGTAGGCCGCGAAGTCGCCGTCGTTCTGCGCCTTCAGCCAGCCCTCGAGGAGCGCCTGGACGTCCGCCTCCGCCACCAACGGCGCGGCCTCCTTCCGCGGCTCCGCCATGCCCTTCGCCTCGTCGAGGTTCAGCGACGGCGTCGCCGGCGTCGGCGGGTCCGGGGGGCCGGTCCGGAGGCAGGCCGAGGTGACGAGGAGCAGGGCGAGCAGGAAGGGGACGCGACTCACGGCTCGGGAGTCTAGCGCTCGCGCCGCCGCCGCAGGCTCAGGCGCGGTTTCGTCTCCGGAATCGGGACAAAACGGCCGCTGGGACGCCTCAGCAGGCCTTTTGTCCACGTTCCGGAGACGAAAGCGCCGCTGACGTCGGACCGCGGCGGGCGGCGCGCGAGAAACAGACGCGGTCGGCCCGATCGGCGCCTAGCTGCCGGCTCCGCGTCGCAGCTTGCGGTGCAGCGTCGTCCGGTCGATGCCGAGCGCCCGCGCCGCCGCGCTGACGTTGCCGCCGGCTTCGCGGAGGGCGCGCTCGATCGCGGCCGCCTCGATCTCCGCGAGGGTCCCGCCCGGGGCCGCCGCCGCCGCCGCGCCCAGGCCGCCCCCCGAAGCCGCCGCGTCCACCCGGAGGGCCCCGCCCGCGGGCGTCCGGATCCACGCCAGGCGGAGGACGTTCTCCAGCTCCCGCACGTTCCCCGGCCAGTCCCGGGCCGCCAGCGCCGCCACCGCGTCCTCCGTCAGCCGGACCTCCTTGGGCGGCCGCCCCCGGGCCGCCTCCGCGTCGTCGAACCGGCCCAGCAGGTGCTCCGCCAGCAGCTCCAGGTCGTCGAGGCGATCCCGCAGCGGAGGGATCGCCAGCTCCACCCCCGCGAGCCGGTAGTAGAGGTCCTCCCGGAACCGGCCCGCCGCCACGTCCTCCCGCAGGTCGCGGTTCGTGGCCGCGAGGACGCGCACGTCGACCGTCCTCGTCCGCTCCTCCCCCAATCGCCGGATCTCCCCCTCCTGCAGCACCCGCAGCAGCTTCGCCTGCATCGCCGGCGGCAGCTCCCCCACCTCGTCCAGGAACAGCGTCCCGGTGTGCGCCTCCTCGAACCGTCCCCGCCGGTCCGACGACGCCCCCGTGAACGCCCCCTTGCGGTGGCCGAACAGCTCCGACTCCACCAGCGTCGGGCTCAACGCCGCGCAGTTCAGCTTCACGAACGGCCCGTCCGCCCGCTCCGACAGGTGCTGCACCGCGTCCGCGAAGCGCTCCTTGCCCACGCCGGACTCGCCCGTGATGAGCACCGGGACGTCGTACGGCGCCACCTGCTCCACCAGCTCGTACAGCGGCTGCATCGACGCCGACCGGCCGATGATCCCGTGCAGCGAGCGCCGCTCCCGGAGCTGCTGCCGGAGCCGCCGCACCTCGCTCAGATCCCGGAACAGCTCCAGCCCCGCCAGCGGCGTCCCGTCCGGCCCCCGCAGGAGCAGCATCCGGGTGTGCGCGTGGAGCACCCGCTCGCCGTCCGCGCCCCGGTAGTAGAGGTCCAGCTCCCCGCCCGGCCGGTCCCCCGACAGCAGCGCCGTCAGCGGGCACGCCGTCGCGCACGCGGGCGAGTTCATCATCCGCTTGCACTGGCAGCCGATCGGATCGGAGGGCGCGTAGCCGAGCAGCGCGCGGGCGCGGTCGTTCATCGCCAGGATCCGGCGGTCCGACGCGTCGATCACCACCGCCCCGTCGCTGCCGTGCGTCAGCAGCGCGTCCACCAGCGGGTGGGTCAGCGCGTCGTCCAGGCTCGGGACCGTGATCTCCATGTGGCGTTCCGCAGCACCAAGCTACAACCTTCTGTAGCAAATCACCACACTCAAACCTCAGAAACGCTGTACGCAATCCTGGCACGCCCCGTGCTCAAGGGACGGAGCATGCGATTCGACGACTTCGACTTCCACCTCCCCGAAGCTGCGATTGCGCGCCGGCCGCTCCCGGATCGGGACCGGGCCAGGCTGCTGGTGCTCGATCGCGCGACGGGCGACGTCTCCCACCACCGCGTGGGCGACCTGCCGGACCTGCTCCGGCCGGGCGACCGGCTGGTCCTCAACGACAGCCGCGTCGGCGCGGTCACCTGGCCGCGCTACCTGGCGCACCTCGCCCGGGCCGTCGGCGACGACGGTCCCCCGCCGGACTTCTACAACACCGTCTACGCGCGGACCGACGGCAGCCTCGCGCCGCCCTCGGCGGGGCTGAACCTGAGCCGCGCGACGCTGGATCGGCTGGCGTCGCGCGGGATCGGGACGTCCCCGGTGACGCACCACGTGGGCGCGGTGACCTACCGCCACGCCGACGACCACGCCCCCCTCACCGACCACGTCATGGAGGCGGAGCGGTTCACGATCCCGGCGTCGACGGCGCACGAGATCGCGACCACGAAGGCGGACGGGGGGCGCGTCGTGGCCGTGGGCACGACCACCACCCGCGCGCTCGAGCACGCCGCCCGGCACGGCGGGCTGGACGATCTCGGCGTCGACCGCGTCGGCACCGCGGACCTCTTCATCACCCCGGGCCACGAGTTCGCCGTCCTCGACGGCCTCCTGACCGGGCTCCACGCCCCCCGGACGACCCTGTTCGTCCTCATCTGCGCCTTCGCCGGCCGCGCGCCGGTGCTGGAGGCCTACCGCGAAGCGCTCGCCGAGGGGTACCGGTGGTACACGCTGGGAGACTCGATGCTGATCCTCTGAGAACGAGAACGAGAACGAGAACGAGAACGAGAACGAGAACGAGAACGAGAACGAGAATCGAGAACGACATGACCGACAAGACCGCCCTGATCACCGGCGCCACCCGCGGCCTCGGCCGCGCCCTGGCGCTCGACTTCGCCCGCCGCGGGCACACCGTCTTCGCCACCGGCCGCGACCCCGCCGGGCTCGCCGCCCTGGAGTCCGCCGCGCGCGCCGAGGGGCTCGACGTCGTCGCGCTCCAGGCCGACCACACCCTCGCGCTCGACAACGCCCGCGTCCGCGCCCGGATCGCCGACGCCGGCGGCCTCGACGTCCTCGTCCACAACGCCGGCGCCCTCGGCCCCCGCGTCGAGCTCGCCGACTACCCCGACGACGAATGGGACCGCGTCATCGCCATCAACACCACCGCCCCGTTCCGCCTCACCAAGGCGCTGATCCCGCACCTGAAGGAGGGCGCGTCGGTGCAATTCGTGGGCAGCGGCGTCGGCGTCGTGGCCCGCGCGAAGTGGGGCGCCTACAACGTCAGCAAGTACGGCGTCGAGGCCGTGGGCGGCATCTTCGCGGCCGAGCTGGGCGACCGCGGCGTCCGCGTCAACGTCGTCGATCCCGGCGCCATGCGGACCGGCATGCGCGCCGCCGCCTACCCCGACGAGGACCCGCTGACCCTCATCACGCCCGAGGAGAACACCGGCGTCTTCCTGTGGCTGGCCCTGGAGGCGGGCGCCGACGTCAACGGGCAGCGCTTCAAGGCGAAGGACTGGCGCGAGGCCCGCGCCGCCGCCGCGTCCTGACGGCCGCCGCGACGACGAACAGGCCGAGGAGCGCGCGGCCGGCGGCAGGGGCGGACCCCGCGACGGACCCGCCGCAGGCCGCGCACCCGCTCCCCCCGTCGCTCTCGTCGAACAGGTTCCGAAGCCCCTGGTCCAGGACCTGCCCCTTCACCGTCACGACCCCCAGCCCGTACTCGTACTCGGCCCCCGCGGGCGTCCCCAGCGTGACCGCGAAGTAGTACGTCGTGCCCGGGTCGATGGCCGGGTCGGTGTCCTCGCGGAGCTGGTACTGGAACTCCAGCGTGCCCGTGTAGACCTCGTCGTACTCGACGGGCTGGTGCAGCGGCGGCTCCCCTCCCCCGGCGACGTCCTCGAACACGATCGGCGCGTCCTTGCGGACGAACAGGTTCCACTCCAGGTCGCCGAGGTAGACGAGGAAGTCCTCGAACACGAAGTCCAGCGCCGTCGCGTCGTCCGGCGCCGTCAGCGAGAACTGCAGCGGCAGCGGCGACGTCAGGTCCTCCCAGTACTCGACGTGGATCAGCACGAACGTCGGCTGCCGGCCGTCGTCCAGGGGGCGCACGCGGGAGCAGCCGAAGACCCCCGCGGCGGTCGCCAGCTCCTCCACCGCGGTGACCTCCTCGGCGGTCAGCACCCCCGCCTCGAAGAGGTCCCAGGCCGAGTCCACGAGCGCGTCGCCCGCCTCGGCCCAGCCGGCGTCCGCGGGGAGCGCAGTCAGCGCGCCGTAGTAGAGGTCGGCGGCGACGTCGATGCCGATGCGGTCATCGTCGGCGAGGTTCCAGGCGAGCGAGCCCCAGATCGTGCCGTCGGCGTGGCTGCTGCCGGTGATCGCGTCGGGGCAGCGCTGGTCGGGCTCGAGGTCGCGCACGGGGCCGTAGAAGCCGAGCGCCTGGCCCGCGTACTCGCCCATGCCGGGGTCGCCGGACAGGAACATCGCGAACGAGTCGGCCCACCCCTCGGCGAGCGCGCCCGGCGCGGTGTCGACGCCGTACTCGTCGAAGATCGCGCGGGGCCCCCACCCCTGGACGCCGACGTGAACCGAGTGCGTGTACTCGTGGTAGACGACCTCGGCGTCGTAGGCAAAGTCGACGGTGTCGGTCTGGCCGGTCCCCACCTCGTAGGCGTCGTCGCCGTCGAGGTCGCCGAAGAAGGCGTTGGCGACGGGGAAGTTGGCGACGCCCGGCAGCGGCGCGTCGTGGGCGAAGGCGAAGCGCTCGTCGAACCACCGGGCCACGAGGTCGAGGTGGTAGTAGAGCTGCACCTCGGCGAAGGGGTCGTCGCCCGCGTCCGGCGCCGGGGGGTAGAAGAAGTCGCCGTCCTCGTCGGCCTCCGCGTGCGCCACGACGCCCACGCAGGAGCCGTCGCCGGCGGGGGACGGGTCGCAGGAGCGGACCGTCGTCAGGGGGCCGTCGAGGCGGTCGCCGTCGATCCCCGGCAGCTCGACCGTCGTCGGGCCCCCACCCAGCGGACTGGTCAAGTAGACGGAGCCCTGAGCGGAGAAGCTCGCGGGGTCGATCCGGAGGACGTGGCCGGTGTGGGCGTCCACCCAGACGAAGAGCGCCCGGGGCTCGGGGGCGACGACGCGGACGGGCACGCGCCAGGCGAGGCGGAGGGGGGCGCGGGGGGTCGGCCGGAACGCCGCCAGGGACGGAGTCCCCACCCGCGGCGGGGCGACGGCCGGGGCCGCGGAGGACGCGGGGAAGGACGAGGCGATGGCGCGGGCAGCGACGGCGCGGGCCTCGGCGCGGACTTCGACGGCCGGCACGGTGGGGACGGGGTCGAGGAGGACGTCATCCACGGGCCCGCCGCTCACCCGCCGGAGCGCGCCGTCGGGGTCGAACGAGAGCACGATCTCCTCGCCCGCCACGGGGACGCCGGCGAGGGACTGGGCGAGCCGGACGCGGACGCCGCCGGCCCACGGGAGGACGACGCGGACGTCGGCGGTGACGGCGTCGGGGAAGGCGACCGCGCCGACCGCGACCTGCGCGTCCCACCACGCCGCGGCGGCGGCCTCGGGGTCGAACCGCTCGCCCGCCGAGGCGAGCGCCGACCCGAGGACAGGGGCCGCGATCAGGAGCGCGAGGACGTGCGAGCGGAGCGCCGGCATGGGTTCCCTCCCCCCGCAGTCTACGGCGCGGGCTCCAGCAGCCACGGGCTGAGATCGCGAGCCCGCGCTTCGCAGCGCTCCGCCCCGGCCGCGTCCCCCATCGCCTCGTAGCCGGACGCGAGCACGATCCAGACCTGGGCGTAGTGGTCCCACGCGGTCGACTCCAGCGACTCGTCGAGCTCGGCGGCGTCGGCGAGGCGGGAGCCGATCGTGAACTCCGCCCAGTCCTCCAGCAGCGCCGCCTCGACGACGTCCGGCGGGGGGACGCGGTCGCCCGGCCCCGCGGCCCGGAGCAGCGTCCCCGCGGCCGGCCACGACGGCGGCATCACCCCCGCCAGCTCGGGGTGGACCATGGGGAGGCGGACGCTGAGGTACGTGGGGCGGCGGGCGGCGTTCGCGGCGATCAGCTCGGGGAGCTGCATCGGCTTGCCGTCCAGCAGCAGCTCGAGGTCCGGGTGCCGCTCCAGCAGCCGCTCCCGGTACCAGTCGTGGCCCACCATCGGGCCGAACAGGCACGCGACGTCGGCCCGCAGCCCGAGCACCTCCTGGGCGTAGACGCAGCCGAAGGTGAAGGAGTCCCCCTTGGTGAAGACGACCGCCCCCTCGTCGACCGCCCCGAGGGTGTTCCGGAGGAAGTCGTCCAGGATCGTCGCGTCCCGCATCGACGCCCGGGGCGCCGTCAGCGCCCCCGCCACGGCCAGGTTCAGGGCCAGCGCCGCGATCGGGATCGCGGGACGCGACCACAGCTTCAGCTTCACGAACCACGCCGCCCCGAACCCCACGCCGACGCAGTACAGCGCGTGGGGGAAGCTGTGGAACCGCTCCACGACGACGCGGTAGTAGCCCTCGGCGGGGAGGTCGAAGCGGGTCACGAACAGCGGCCCCGCGAACACCCACGTCGCCAGCGCGGCCGCCGCGAAGCCGCGCGTGCGTCGGTCCCGGTCGCCGTCACGGTCCGCGAGCACCACCGCGAACCCGACCGCCCCGAGGAGCGCGGGGAGCCCGATCAGCTGCCGGCCGACCCCCTCCAGGTACATCCCCGGCTGGACCCACCACGCGATCCCGCGGTCCGCCTGGCCCGTCTCGAAGGTGCCGTAGTCCGCCCGCAGGAAGTGGTGGACGAGGCCGTCGAACGTGGTCGTGTCGCCCCACCGCCAGGCGCCGCCGTCCCCCATCAGGGTGAGGTACGGGAGCAGCCCGACGAGCGCCCCGCCCGCCGCCGCCGCCGTCGTCAGGACCACGCCCTTCGCCGTCCGCTCCTCCGGCCACGCCGCCCACCACGCCCACACCAGCAGCGGCAGCAGCAGGAGCGCCGTGTGGTGGTGGGCGACCCCCGTCGCGAACGCCAGACCCAGCCACCCCGCCGCCTTCGGGCCCCGCTCACCGCCCGCGATCCGGGCCGCCGCGAGGACGACCAGGGCGACGGTCAGCGTCGACCCCGACAGCACCTCGGGGACCACCGACCAGCGCCAGAACAGCGTCGACGTCCCCAGCGCCCCCGCCGCCACCAGCGCCGCCACCCCGTCCCCCGTCAGCCGGAGCACGGCCCGGTGGAGCACCCCCAGCGTCGCCGCGGCGAGGACCGCCGACAGCGCGCTCACCTTCCACGCCACCGTCCCGAACGGCACCGCCGCCACGACCCCCTTCGCGAGCAGGCTGAAGAGCGGGTAGCCCGGCGGGTGCGCCACCCCGCCCGCCGCAGCGATCGTCAGGAACTCGGGGGAGTCGCCCCCCTGGACGACGCGCGCGCAGGTCGCGAGGTACGCGACGGCGAAGGCGGACGCGACCGCCCAGGAGGTCGCCGGACGGTCCACCGCGCGCATGGCCGGGGATTGTTTCACAATCGCCCCACGCCATGCCGCCGACGACCCGCCGCGGGCCCCTCCGCCCCCTCAGCATCGCCCCCATGATGGCCGTCACCGACCGCCACTACCGGGCGCTGCTCCGCTTCATCACGCGGCGGACGCTGCTGTACACCGAGATGGTGCACACGGGCGCGATCCTGCGGGGCGATCGGGAGCGCCACCTCGGCTTCGACGACTTCGAGAAGCCGCTCGCGCTGCAGCTCGGGGGCGACGATCCGGCGGCGCTCGCGGAGTCCGCGCGGATCGCCGAGGAGCGCGGCTACGACGAGGTCGACCTCAACGTCGGCTGCCCCAGCGCCCGCGTCCAGACCGGCCGCTTCGGGGTCGTCCTCATGCGCGACCCCGAGCGCGTCGCCGAGGCCGTCCACGCGATGCGGGCCGTCACCTCGATCCCCGTCACCGTCAAGCACCGCATCGGGCTCGACGAGCTCGACCGCTACGAGGACATGAAGCGCTTCGTCGACGTCGTCGCCACCTCGGGCTGCGACCGGTTCATCGTCCACGCCCGCAAGGCCTGGACGAAGGGGCTGTCGCCGAAGGAGAACCGGACCGTGCCGCCGCTCCGCTACGACGACGTCCACCGCCTCAAGCGCGAGCTCCCCGACCTCGCGATCGAGATCAACGGCGGCTTCCGGAGCCTCGACCAGGTCGAGGAGCAGCTCCAGCACGTCGACGGCGTCATGATCGGGCGGGCCGCCGACGACGACCCCTGGATGTTCGCCGGGGCCGACCCGCGCATCTTCGGGGAGGACGCCCCCTGCGCCACGCCGCACGAAGCGGTCGAACGATGGCTACCCTACGTCGAGGCGCGCCTCGCGGCGGGCCAGCCGCTGCACCGCATGACGCGCCACGCCCTCAACCTGTTCGCCGGACGTCGCGGCTCCCGCGCGTGGAAGCGGCACCTCAGCGAGCACGCCGTCAAGCCCGGCGCGGGGCTCGACGTCGTCCGCGATGCGCTCGCCCGGGTCCCCGTCGCGGCGCTCGCGTTCGTCGCCCTGCTGCTCGGCGCCGCGGGGACGACCGGCTGCACCGCCTCCACCTTCGACTACACGGCCTGCACCGCGAACGCCGAGTGCCGCGACGCGTTCGGCTACGGCTCGGTGTGCACCGACGGCCTCTGCGCGACGGCGACCCTGGACGGCGCCTGCACCCTCCCCGACGGCCTCGCCCTCCCGCTCCCGACCGGCGACACGATCCTCCTCGGGACGCTCTTCAACCGCTCCACCGAGAGCCACCTGGCGCGGGAGCGGTCCGCCGCCCTGGCCGTCGAGCAGGTCAACTCCGAGGGCGGCCTCGCCGGCGTCCCCTTCGCGCTGGCGTCGTGCTCCAACGAGGCGGGCGACGACGCCAGCGACGCCCTCGCGCTCCACCTCGCCCGCGACCTCGGCGTCCCCGCGATCGTCGGCCCCTCCTCGTCGGCCCGGACGGGGAGCGCCTACACCGCCGTCGAGGAGCACGGGACCCTCGTCATCTCGCCGTCGGCGACGTCCCCCGAGCTGACCGCGCTGGACGGCCTCGAGCACTCCGACGACGACCCCGGCCGGCTGTGGCGGACCGCGCCCCCCGACACCTTCCAGGGGCCCGTCATCGCCGACGCTCTCATCGGCCGCGGATCGACGAACGTCGCCGCGATCCACCGCGCCGACGCGTACGGCCAGGGGCTCGCCGAGGTCGTCTTCGAGGCGTTCGTGGGCGGCGGCCGGAACCTCGAACTGCTCCCCTACGACACCGGCCAGGGGCTGGTCGACCAGACCGTCGACGCGGTGTCCGCCGGCGACGTCGACGAGGTCCTCTTCATCAGCAGCAGCCTCGACGAGGTGGTCACGTTCCTCGGCGCGGCGTCCGTCCTCACGGGCTACGCGGGCGTCGACCTCATGCTCACCGACACGGCCCGCAACCAGGACCTGCTCGACGAGGCCGCCGACGCCATCGACGACCTCGGGACCATCCGGGGGACCTCCCCCGCGCTCCCCACGGGGCCCGTCTACGACGCGTTCCAGGCCGCCTACACCGTCGCGTACGGCGAGGACGTGACGGGCCGGAGCTACACCGCGCACGCCTACGACGCCGCCTGGCTCGTCGCCTACGGGGCGGCCTGGGCCGACGCGCAAGGGGACCCGCGGAGCGGCGTGGCGATCGCGCGCGGCCTCCGCCGGATCAGCGACGGCGCCCCCGTCGAGATCCGCGCCGCCGGCTGGGACGTGGTCACCTCCGCGTTCGCCCTCGGGGACGGCGTCGACGTCGAGGGGGCGTCCGGGGAGCTGGACTACGACGACGTCACGGGCGAGACCAGCGGCCCCATCGAGCTGTGGGAGATCGCCGCGGACGGCGAGTCCTTCGTCGTCACCGACGAGGTGCGGAGGTAACCGCGAGGTCCCTCGGACCTGGCACGGGGAGTGCTAGATGGCACAAACCATGTCCCGGAACCTCACCTCTTCGCTCCTCCTGCTGACCGTCGCCGGCCTGCTCGCCGCGTGCGGCGGCCGCCTCGACGACGCCCGCTACCCCACAGGCTCGTCGTCCATCATCTCGTCCACCGACTACGCCGCGACCTACACGGTCGATCCCGACTCCGGGATCGTCGCCCGCGTGGACGCCGAGACCGGCCTCCTCCGGACCGCCGAGGTGGGCGGCGAGCCGACCCGGCTCGCCCGCGCGGACGGCCGCGTCCTCGTCACGCTCCGCGCCGAGCGCGCGATCGCCGTCCTCGAGGAGACCGGCGGCAGCCTCGAGCTGTCCCACACCGTGTCCGTCGGCGCCGAGCCGTTCGGCATCGTCGCCTCGGAGGACGGCTCCCGCGTGTACGTCGCCGAGTCCACCCAGAACCGGGTCACCGAGCTGGACGGGGAGACCCTGACGCCGCTCCGGAGCTGGGACGTGGACGGCGAGCCGCGCTGGCTGGCGCTCCACCCGTCGGGCGACTCGCTCTACGTCGGGTCCGCCTACCGCGACTCCTTCGCCCACGTCGACCTGGACGGCGACGCGGTCACCACCGTCGGCCTCCCCGTCGTCACCAGCGTCCACCGCGAGACGTTCGAGGAGATCGAGCTGACCGGCCGCGTCACGGGCGACCTCGCCGTCGCCCCCAACGGCCGCGCGCTCGCGATCCCGACGCTGTACGTCGACAACGTCTCCCCCGTCAGCGCCCCCAGCGTGGACGGCGACGGCAACCCCACGGGCGAGAGCGCCGACTTCGAGATCGAGACCGGCGGCTACGGCGGCGCCGGCCCCAAGCGCTTCAACCCGGGCGTCGTGCTCGTCTCCCTGGACCCCTCCGGCGACCTCAACGAGGACGACATCGCGGTGGTCGAGGTCGGCGGGAACGACGGCGACATCGTCCGCGTCGGCTACCCCGGCGCCGTCACCTTCACCCCCGACGGGGAGACGGTCCTGGCCAGCCTCGAGGCGGCCGGCGCGGTCGTCGCGGTGACCATGGAGACGCCGCTCGACACGTCCGGCGGCAACGTCGGGGTCGGCAGCACGGTCGCGTTCGAGGACGACTTCTTCTTCGGCGGCACCTCGATGCAGTCCCGGGCGCACACCACCACCGTAACGGACGCCGGCCCCCGCGGCCTCGCCTTCCTGTCGAAGACCGACGCCCGCGTGCACGCGTTCCTCGACCGCACCGTCGCCCCGATGGACGCCGCCCTGGCCGCCGACGTCGACGCGATCGACGCCGCCTTCTCCGCCGCCCAGGACCTCCGCGGCGCGGGCGTCGAGTTCGCGGGCGAGACGCTGGCCGCCGACGTCGCCGAGGGGCGCCGCCTGTTCTACGCCGCCGACAACCCGCTGATGTCGTTCGGCGGCTCGGCCGTCTCCTGCTCGACCTGCCACCTCGACGGCCGCACCGACGGCCTGACGTGGACGTTCGCGGGCGAGATCGTCCGCCAGACGCCGTCCCTCGCGGGCGCCGTGTCGCTGACCGCCCCGGTGACGTGGACGGACTCCGTCGCCACCGTCGCGGACGAGGTCGTCATCACCAGCCAGGGCCGGATGGGCGGCCTCGGGCTGGCCCGCAACGACGCCGAGAAGGTCGCGCAGTTCATCGACTGGACCCGCGAGGTGGACGTCCCCCTGGCCGACTCCACGGACGACGCGATCGTGCGCGGGCAGGAGGTCTTCGAGCGGGACGAGGTCGGCTGCGCGGACTGCCACCACGGCGCCGCGTACACCGACAACGAGCCCTACGCCATGTACGGCCTCGACGACGTCCGGACCCGCAGCCTCGTCGGCATCGCCGCGTCGGCGCCGTACTTCCACGACGGCAGCAGCAGCAGCATCCGCGCGGTGCTGGAGCGCGTCCGCGACGGCTCGATGGGCGACACGTCGTCCCTGACCGACGGCGAGATGGACGATCTCGAGGCGTACGTCCTCAGCCTCTAGCCGGCGCCGGCGCCGGCGCCGCCGACGTCACTCGATCGCGGTCTCCGACCGGACCGCCAGCTCGACGTCCTGCTCCAGGCCGGACAGCGACACGATCATCTGCGTCGTCCGGTCCAGCCAGCCCTCGCCGGTGGTCGGGAGCTGGTCGGTCAGCCCGAACGTCCACGTCCCCCCGCCGGTGCCGTCGAGCCGCTTCAGCGTCGACGTGATCGTCATGAGGTTCATCATCCGGACCTCGTCGAGGCGCTGCCGGGCGGCCGTCTCGGTGGTCCGGATCGTGACGGTCACGGCGTCGTCGTCGAGGTCGGTGATCTCGTAGCGGTCGGTGGACCGGACCTCGACGCCGTCGCGCACGTCGAACCGGTGGAGCTTCCACACCGCCTTCTCGCCGACCGGCGCCTCGGGGAGGTGGAGCGTCGGCTCCTGGAGGCCCTGGGCGATCCCGTGGCGCAGCTCCGCGGGCGCATCGGTCCCCCCGCCCAGCAGCGTCGAACGGAGGACGTAGCCGCGATCGTCGAGGACGCTGACCCCCTTCAGCCCCTTCAGCCCGGCGAGCAGGCCGGCCTGCTCGGGCTCGATCAGGTCGCCGCTGGCGGACGCCTCGACGACGTCGGCGGAGCGGATCTTCCAGCCGTAGCGGAAGCTCCCGTCGGGCTGGACGTCGGCCACGGTCGCGCGGACGCCGAGCTCGACCTGGGTCCGCGCCTCGATCCCCATCCCCTCGCTCTCGCTCCACAGCACGAGGCGGAAGTCGCGCTTCCCTTCGGCGGGGGCGAGGCGGAGCGCGCGGCGGGGGGCGAGGCCCGCGTAGGTGATCTCGAACCGCGGGTCCTCGAGCGTCCCGAAGCCGCCCTCGACGTCGAACTCGCCCCCGTCGGCGGGCGCCTTGTAGAACAGGAACGTCAGCTCGACGACGGCGCCGGCGACGACCGCCCCCAGCAGCAGCTGCATCCTCCGGGAAGGCGGCGCCACGACTTTGGTAGGCTGCCAGACATGCCGCGGACGGTCACCTGGGGCGCCGTCGCCCTCCTCCTGCTGGCCGGTCCCGCCGCCGCCGAAGAGCCCGCCGAGCCCGCCGAGCCCGCCGCGCCCCACCCCGCCCGCGCCGCCGCGGAGTTCTTCTCCGGCTCCTCGATCCTCCTCGAGCACATGGGCTCGATCGGCCACACCAACGACCTCAGCCCGGAGGCCTCGCGCAGCTTCTCGCGGACGTGGGCGTTCACGCTGGCGATGGCCCCGAGCGACGTCTTCGGCCTCGACGTCAGCCTCGGCATGGTCCGCGAGCTGACGAAGACGGACACGACCTTCGCGCAGGAGCTCCTCGTCGACGACCTCGCCCTCGGCGCCGAGCTCGCCCTGCCCGCCCCCGGCGGCGACGACTCCCCCTTCTCGTGGAGCGTCGGCCTCGGCGTGGCGCTGCCGACGTCCAAGGCGTCGCGGTCGGCGTCGCTGATCCTCGAGATCAACCCCCAGCTCGCCGTCGGCGTCACCGCGCCGGTGCTCGGGGGGCTGGCGTTCGGCTACGAGCTGACCCCCTCGCCGCGGCTGCACCGGTACACGACCGCGTCGACCCTCGCCCCCATCCCCTGCTCCCGGGCGACGGGCTGCGAGCTCGGTACGACCCTGGACATGGGGGCCCGCAACACCGCGTTCACGATGGCTCACGACTTCGACCTGTCGCTGACGTTCGCGCAGGACTACCTGACGGTCACGACCGGGATGCAGCTCGTCTACGGGCGGCTCTACGAGCTCAGCGAGTCGGCCCGCTACGACGAGTCGATCATCACCAACCCGGGCAACGACGGCGGCTCCCCGACGACCTTCAGCTCGTCGTTCGTGGTCGACTTCGGGGTCGCCATCCACGAGTCGGCGTCGGTGTCGATCGGGATCTGGACGCCGGGCGGGCTGATGGACGACGGGTCGGGCTACTACAACCCGTTCGCCAACCGCTACACCCAGCTGTACGTCGACCTCGTCTTCACCCCCGTCGACGGGGTCCTCGCGGAGGTCGACCGGCGGAGGCGCGCGACTCCTTGATCCGGGCGCTGCTGCTGGCCGCGGGGGTGCTGCTGACGAGCCCGGTCGCGCACGCGGCCGAGCCGATCCGGCTGGACTTCGCCTTCTACCAGCCGGACTACGACGAGGGCCTCGCCAACCCCGTCCGCCGCCAGGCCGACCTCGACTTCGCGCGGGACGCCGGCGTCCGCCACCTCGTCGTCCAGTACCTCGCCCACGACGACTGGTCGATGCTCGACCCCGCGGGGCGCGGCCCGTCCGAGCTCCGCGCGCTGCTCGACGAGGCCCACGCGCGCGGCATCAAGGTGTGGCTGGGGACGCTGGAGGATCCGCGCGTGTGGAAGCGGAAGCGGGTGCCGGTGCGGCGGTGGAGGGCCGTCGCCGAGCGGGGGCTGGAGATCGCCCGCGAGGCCGAGGCGCTGGTCGGGGACCACCCCGCCTTCCACGGCTGGTACTGGACCCCCGAGGCGGTCTGGTGGGACTCCCCGGGGCCCCGCCGGCTGGAGCAGATCACGCTGACGACGCAGCAGGCCGTCCTCCAGCTGAAGCAGCTGTCCCCGCACCGCCCCGTGGCGATCGTCTTCGGCCCCGGGGGGAGCGGCGAGGGGAACCTGCTGGGGATCTCGTGGTGCCGCTACATCGAGGCCGTCGACCCCGACGTGGTCGTCGTGATGGACGGGGTCGGCAGCGCCCACCTCGACGTGCTCCTCGCGCCGGCGCTGTACTCCCTCGCCCACCGCTGCGCCGAGCGCGCCGAGGCCGAGGTGTGGGCCGACGTCGAGCTGTTCGGCCCCGACCTGGAGATGAAGCCGACGCACGCCCGGCTGACCGAGCAGTACCGCGCCGCCCGCGTCGCGACGACGATGGTGGGCGTCTTCGACCTCAACCACTGGCTCGCCGAGGGGACGGCGGCGCGGGACTGGCTCCGGGGGCGGGGCGGCGGCGGCCGCCAGGTCGGGGTCCGCGCGGAGACGTGGTTCCCCGATCACGACTGGCTGGCGCGGCCGCCGGTCCGGACGGGGAGCGTGACGCTGGAGCTGTCCACCGTCCCCGAGCCGGTCCTGCGCGTCGAGATCGTGACCCGCGGGGTGCACCCGAGGTCGGTCTCGCTGGCGGCCCGGGGGCGGGCGGGGACGTGGGAGGAGTGGGGCGACTTCGAGGCCCGCCACGGCCCGTCGCGGGACGAGATCACGTGGACGTGGACGCCCCCGAAGTCCGCCCGCGAGGCGACCGACGTCCGCGCCTTCCTCGTCGGCCGCCGGTTCGGCATGAACGTGGTCGACGTCCGCGTCTTCCAGCGCTGAGCGGGGCCGCCTCCAACGCGCCTCCACAAGTCCGTCCCCAACTCTTCACACCACGGAAAGGCGTCCTCCAAAGGGACCGGTCAAAGTCACCGTGCATGGTCGACAACAACCAGGTCCTGGGTCCCATCGCCGGCTTCGCGGCGCTCGGCGTCGTCGTGCTCATGCTGATGACCGGCGGCGGCAGCCACGCGGCGTCGGACCCGCTGCTGTGCGCGTCCATCGAGCGCCAGTGGGACGACTGCGTGGCGCAGGACGTCAACGGCGACGGCCACTGCCGGGAGATCGGCGAGCAGGCCATGAGCTGCCGGCTCGCGCTCCAGGGCGGGAGCACCGAGCCGGTCGCCCGCGACGACCTCCTGTAGCGCCCGCGCCCCGTCTGTAACACCCCGTAACACGCTGTCGCAGGACGACGCGCAGCCGCGCGCGTAGACGTGTCGCCATGCTGACGCGACGCGCCGCCACCATCGTCCTCACCTACCTCGCCCTGATGGCGCCCTTCCTGGTCGTCCCCAAGGTCGCGCAGGCGAAGGACGTCGCGGCCTACGACGTCGACGAGAGCACCTGCCTGCTGCGGACGACGCGCGTCCACCAGCGGCGGGCGGCGGGGTTCGGGCTGACGGCCGCGGGCGCGGTCCCGGTGCTCGTCGGCGCCATCCTCGCGGACGCGGCGGGCGCGAACGAGGCGGCCCCCCTGCTCGCCTCCGGCGCGGCGCTCCAGGCCACCGGCTCGGCGATGCTCCTCCCCTGGACGCCCAACCTCGCCCCCGAGCGGAGCTGGCGCGCCCCGACCGTCCGCGTGACGGTGGCGTACCGCCAGGGCGGCGTCCGGATCGGAGTCGCCGGCCGCTTCTAGTCCCGCGACCCTGTCCCGTCCTATCCTGCGGGCTCGTGAAGAGCATCGCGGACCTGGCGGCGGAGCAACACCCGGTCGAAGAGCCCTCCAAGGGTTCGACGTTCGCGGGCTACACCATCGGACCGAAGCTCGGCGACGGCCTGCTCGGCCCGGTCTTCGCGGCCAAGGGGCCCGGCGGCACGGTGGGGGCCCTGAAGATCCTCCGCGACGACGTGCTCGACGAGCGGATGAGCCTCGAGGCCCTGGCGGGCAAGCTCAGCCGGCTCCGGTCCCGGCCCGGCCTCGTCGTCCCCCGATCGTGGGGCGAGGACGAGGACCTGCTCTGGGTCGAGATGGAGTACGTCAAGGGGCGGACGCTGAAGCAGATCCTCGCCGAGGCCGAGGAGCCCCTGCCCCTGCCCTGGATCGAGGGCGTGTTCAGCGCGCTGTGCGACCGCCTCGCCGCGGCCCGGCCGGAGACCCACGGCCACCTCGGCCCGGAGCACGTCCTGATCGTGCAGGAGCCGACAGCCGACCGGCTGGCGGAGGTCCACGTCCTCGGGTGGGGCCGCTCCTGGATGCTCGACCAGCAGCTGGTCGGCGACCTCCTCCCCGAGGAGGCGGCGTGGCGCAAGGCGCCGGAGGAGCAGGCGCTGGGCGGCCGCCGGACGGGGCCGGGGCAGGTCTGGGCGCTCGGGGCGCTGCTCTACGAGGCGCTGACGGGGGTCCCCCCGAGGGGCAACTACGAGCTCCCCTCGGCTCTCCGGAAGGACGTGCCCACGGCCGTCGACGACGTCGTCGAAGTGGCGCTGGCGTTCTCGGCGGCGGACCGGTTCTCCGAGGCGGAGTCCCTCGCGGTGGCGCTGGAGGAGGCGTTCGCGTCGACCCAGCCGGCGGACCGCGGCCCCGGGGGGCAGTCGCTCCTCATGGTCGCCGGCTTCGGCCTCGCGGTGCTCGCGCTCGTCGGCGGGTTCGTGATGCTGCGGCCGACGGAGGAGGACCGGCGGGCGGACGAGCAGGAGCGCCGGGACACCATCCGCGCGGAGCTGGACCCCGGCCGCGCGGCGCCGCCGGGCCAGCCGCCCCAGCCGGGCATGCGCTGGATCCCCCCGGGGTCGTACGTCGCGGGCCGGTGGACCTGGTACGACGAGGAGGCCGGCCCCGCCGAGCGCGCCGAGACGGTGGTCGACGTCGGCGGGTTCTGGATCGACGAGCTGCCCTTCGTGAACCCGCGGCTGAACGACCCCTACGCGCCGCCGCTGACGGGGATGTCGTTCACCGAGGCGGGGCTGCTGTGCGCCAAGTTCGGCAAGCGGCTGTGCACCGAGGACGAGTGGGAGAAGGCCTGCAAGGGGCCGAAGTCCCGCGTGTTCAGCTACGGCGACGAGTGGGACCCGGAGACCTGCCCCCGCTCCGGCTTCTTCGAGGGCGGCTACCGCCTCTCGGACTTCCCCGGCTGCGTCTCCGGGTACGGCGTCGTCGGCATGAGCGGCGGCGTCGGGGAGTGGACCTCGACCCCGCGCGGCGAGGGGCACGTCATCAAGCCGGCCGAGGTCGGGTCCCACGCCAAGCACTCCCGGTGCGCGGGACGGACGGACCGGACCGACGACTTCAAGAGCGAGCACATCGGGATGCGCTGCTGCCACGACGGGTGAGGCGGCGCCGCTCCTACAGCAGCTCCTCCATCGTCCCGTTCCAGGCGTCCATCGAGACCCACCCCGTCCACTGCCGGTAGACGGCCCCCTGCTGGTCGAAGACCACGCCGTAGGGGATCGCGCCGGAGGGCTTCGCGCCGCGCGCGACGAGGGCGGCGTCGAGCTTTCCGTCGGGGACGGCGGGGATGCACAGCGGCTCGAACTCGGCGCCGGTCAGCTTCAGCATGCGCTCCAGCTCGGCCAGCTCGCGGTCGACGGAGACGATGAGGATGCGGACGTCGTCGGACTCCCACTTCCGGACGAGGCGATCGACGTTGGGGAGGGACTGGGTGCAGGCGGGGCACCAGCTCGCCCAGATGTACAGGACGGCGACCTGCCCCTCCGCCTTGGCGGCGTCGAGCTCGGACAGGACGTGGCTCAGGGAGACGGCCTGGATCGACGGCGGGTCCTTGCTCAGGAGGCCGTCGGTGGGGACGAACACCAGCGCCGCGAAGATGAGCGCGAGCCCGAGGAGCACCGTGGCGAGCGCTTTCCGCACCCCGAGAGCCTACCTCCCTAGATGCGCCCCGTGAGCGCCGCGACGAGGAGGAAGCAGCCGACCGCCGCGATCGGGAGCGCGACGATCGCGTTGCCGAGGGCGTAGCGGCCCACGCGGAAGGCGCGGACGATGCCCCAGACGGAGAGGCCGAGGGCGAGCGGGGCGAGGAACCAGACGAGGGGGATCCACGTCAGCGGCGACAGGAGGCAGCCGTACTGGGCGGGGAGGTTGGGGTCGACGCGGCCGAGGCGCTTGCCGTCGAGGTGCTCGGCGCGGGCGTGGAGGCAGCCCTCGCAGTAGCGCAGGGGGGAGCCGTCGAAGGTGCGGAGGCAGCCGCGGCAGAGGAAGTCGCCGCAGCGGGTGCAGGACGCGACCGCGGTCTCCTCGTCGCGGGAGCAGCCCGTGGCGCCGTCCGCGAACCGGTCCGGCGCCCCCTCGACGACGCCGGCGAAGTGGGCCCGCCACGCCGCCGCCGCGTCCTCGTTGAACACGATGACCTCGACGTGGTCGCCTCGGATCTTCCGCAGCGTCGGCCCCCGGAAGCCGCGGTAGGCGAGGAACCCGGCGAAGGGGACCACCAGCGCCGCGCCGAGGAAGGCGAACCCCCAGACGATCGGCAGGCCGAGGCCGACCGTCGCGGCGCCGAGGGCGAAGAGGAGCGCGAGGGCGAACGACAGCCCGCCGAGCTGGTCGGCCAGCCGCCACTTCGCCAGCGCCGCGTCGGTCGCGGGGAGCTCGACCCGGACGATCCGGCGCAGCGCGGGGAGCGCGACGAGGGCGACGGGCGGGATCAGGATGGTCGCGATCGCCCACGGCGGCGCGTACCGGTGCATCCGCCTCCGCCACCGCACCGGCCCGCGCTCCCCGGTGAGCGAGCAGACCTCGGGGAGGTCGAACGAGTTGACCGCGTCGATGGGCAGCCAGATCGGGGTACGCGTCACGGCCCCTGGTCTGCCGCGAAGCGCTCCAGGAGGCGCACGCCGACGCGGACCGCGTGGGACTCCTCGTCCTGCCCGGAGGCGGCGACGCGGGCCCGGACGGCGTCCACGATGGCGGCGACGGCGCCGGCGTCCGCCCCCGCGGCGCGGGCCGCGGCGATCTCCAGCGCACCCGCCGCGGCGTCCACCAGCGCCATCCCCGCGAGGTCGTTCAGCCGGGTGACGTGCGACCGCGCGTCCTCCAAGACCGCGGCGGCCTCCGCGGCGTCCCCCCGCTCCACCCGCAGCGGGCAGCCGTAGGCCATGTAGTAGCAGCCGAGCCACACGTCCTGGGGCCGGCTGAGGTCCTCCATGGCGGCGACGTTGAGCGAATACGCCTCGTCGAGGTCACCGCGGAGGTGGGCGAGGACGCCGAGGTTGCCGCGCGCCAGGCCGCGCCCCTCCCGGTCGTCGAGCTCCTCGGCGATCACGAGCCCGGCGCGGTACAGCTCCTCGGCCCGCCCCAGCAGGTCGCGCTGGACCATGACCTCGGCGAGCTCGACCAGGCAGCGCCCCTCCTGCCACCGGTCGCCCATGCGCCGGTGGATGCCGAGCGCCCGCTCGAAGTCGGCCTCGGAGTGGCCGAGGCGGCCGAGGCTCAGGCGGAGGATGGCGAGGTTGCGGAGGAGCAGCGCCTCGAGGCGGAGGTCGCCGACCTCCCGCGCGGCCACGGACCCGTCGGCGTACGCGGCGGCAGCCTCCTCGGCCCGCCCCTGGTGGGAGTGGAAGAGGCCGAGGTTGCCGAGCGCGACGGCCTCGGCGCGGCGATCGCCGAGCTCGCGCTGGATGGCGAGGCTGGCGCGGAGGTGCTCGTCGGCCTCGGCGGCGTCGGCGCGGCCGATGGCGAGGACGCCGAGGCCGCCGTGGGCGAGCCCCTGGTGGAGGCGGTCGCCGAGGTCGGTCGCGTCGGCGAGGACCTCGCGGTAGATGGCGGCCGCCTCGTCGCGCCTTCCGTGGTCGCGGTAGAGCAGCCCCAGGGCGTAGCGGGCGCGGACGCGGAGGCCGGCGTCCTTCGCCCGCTCGGCCCACCGGACGGCGGACTGGAAGGCGGCCTCGGCCTGCTCGGGCCGCCCCCCCTGGGACGCGAGCTGCCCCCCCACGAGGCGGGCCCGGGCGGCCAGCGCGGGGAGCGCGGTGGCGGTGGACTGGGTCCCCCCCACGGCGCCGAGGAGCGCCATCGCGACGTCGAGATCGTCCTGCGCGCCGCTGGGGTCCCCCCGGAGGCGGCGGCGGGCGGCGCGGGCGACGCGGGCGCGGGCGGGCCACGGCTCGGGGAGCCCGTCGGCCGCCTCGACGGCGTCGTCGAGGACCTGGAGGTGGATGTCGTGGGGGCCGTGGCGGGCGAGGAGGTCGTCCAGCACCAGCGCCAGCCGGACGCGGGCGATCTTCTCCTCGTGGTGCGCGGCCTCGGCGGCGGCGAACCCGTCGGGGTCGCTCGGGATCTTCCGGAGTCGGGGGGACGTGGGGGCCGGCCCGAAGCCGGCGTAGCGGCGGTGCGCGGCGAGGAGGTTGTCCCGCTCGGCCACCAGGGCGGCCAGGGGGGCGCCCTCGGAGACGGCGAGGTAGTGGTCGCGGTGGCGGGCGGCGACGTCCTCGGTGATCTCCAGCGCGTCGAGCCGGTCGGCGGCGAAGTGGCGGATCGACTCGAGCAGCTGGAGCCGCGTCTCGCCCCCCGCGTCGGGGACGGCGCGGACGAGCGACTTGTCGCGGAGGGCCTCGAGGACGTCGATCACCCACTCGTCAGCGCCGTCGTCCAGACCGCTCAGATCGACGACGGTGTCGGCCGCGTCGGCCCCGAAGCTGCCCCGGAAGACCGAGCACGACGCCAGCGTCAGCCGCTCCGCCTCCGACAGCAGGTCCCACGACCACGCGATGGCGCCGCGCATGGTCCGCTGCCGCTCGGTGAGGTCGCGGCGGCGGGCGACGAGGAGGCGGAAGCGCTTGTCCAGCTGGGTCCGGAGCGCGCTCACCGACAGGACCGTCACGCGCGCGGCGGCCAGCTCGATGGCGAGGGGGAGCCGGTCGAGCCGCTCCACGACGTCCGCGACCACGGCCCGGGCGGCGGCGTCCAGGGTGAACGAGGCGCGGGCGGCGCGGGCGCGGTCCTCGAACAGCTGGACGGCCGCGTCCACTGCCAGCGGGGCGAGATCGAGGACGTGCTCGCCGGCGAGCTGGAGGCGCTCGCGGGAGGTCACCAGGAAGCGGGCCTCGGGGGCCGCCTCGAGCCACCGGCCGACGGTCCCGGCGGCGGCGGCGGCGACCTGCTCGAAGTTGTCGAGGACGATGAGGCAGCGCCCGCGCCCGCGGATCGCGTGGTCGAGGCGGGCGGCCGTCTCGGCCTCGTCGTCGGTCGCCGCGACCCCCAGCAGCGACTCCATCGCGGCGGCGACGGCCCCCTCGGTGCGGGTCGCGACCAGGTCGCAGAACCAGGCCCCCGCGAAGGTCCCGGCGGCCGCGCCGCGGGCCCCGAACGCGCGGGACAGGCGCGTCTTGCCGGTCCCCCCGGGCCCCATCAGGGTCACGAGGCGGGCGCCTCCCGCGAAGATCGAGGCGAGCGCGGCGAGGTCGTCGTCGCGACCGACGAAGCTCCCCTCGCCGGGGCCGATGTTGGTCCGGCCCGCGGCGGCCGAAGGGTAATGCTCCGTTCCAGACACCGCTGCCGCAGGCGAGACGTCGGCCGTTGGGAGCGTGCGTAAGTGGACATTCGCCGATCCAGACACCTCGAAGCGGTAGCCCTCGCCCTGGACGGTGAGGATGTGGTCGGGATCGGACGGGTCCCGCTCGATCTTCGCCCGGAGGCGGCGGGCGGTGGTGTCGACGGTGCGGGAGATGGTGTCCGGGGCGTACCCCCAGACCTCGACGAGCAGCTCCGACCGCGTGACGACCTCGCCCGGCCGGGCGGCCAGGTAGGCGAGCATCGCGCACTCGCGCGTGGTCAGCTTCCGGGGGTCCCCGCCGTAGTCGACCCCGCCCCTCCGGAGGTCGACCGTGCAGGACGTGAGCGTCAGCTCAGTGGTCGTGTCCCCCGGGCCCGTGCGGGTGGCCATGGGCCTTCTCCTCGTCCGTGGCGTCCCTCACGCCGACGATCTCGACGTCGAAGTGCAGCGTCACCCCCGCCAGCGGGTGGTTCGTGTCCACCAGCACGGCCTCGTCGCCGACCTGCACGATGAAGAGCTGCACGTCGTGGCCGTCCTCGGTCTCCGCCTCGAACTGCATCCCCACGAAGAGCTCCACGCCGTCGGGAAACGCCTCGCGGGGGACCGCCTGGGGGCCGGGGCCGGACTTCTCGCCGTACCCCTCCCGCGGCGGCACGACGGCGGCGATCTTGTCGCCCTCCGCCCTGCCCGCGAGCTGCGCCTCCAGCCCGGTGACGATGTTGGACGCGCCGTGCAGGTACGCCAGGGGCTCCCCCCCGTCGGACGTGTCGATGACGTCGCCGCCGGGGTTGCGGAGCGTGTAGTGGAACGTGACGACCTTGCCGGCCTCGACCGTAGACATGGGCCGCACCATGCGCGGCGCGGGCCTAGAAGTCCAGCGAGCCCAGCTCGAGGTGGATCGCGCGGAGCAGGTTCAGGTTCTCGCGCAGGAGCCGGAGCTCCTCCGTGACCAGCGCCGCCGTCTCCTCGTCGAGGCCGCCGCCGGTCGCTGAGTCGTCGTCGTCCCCGGCGCTGTCGTCGTCGTCGTCGTCGTCGTCCGCCGCGC
>CAYFOA010000026.1:25411-43040 GCA_964344575.1 uncultured Rickettsiales bacterium
TCGTCGTCGCCCGCGTCGTCGTCGTCGTCCCCGAGCGGGACCACCTCGCCGAGGATGTCCTGGAGGTGGTTGGCGCGGTTGATCATCCGCGCCGCGACGCCGCGCTCGCTGCCGTCCAGGTCGAGGTAGCTGATCGCCTCGTACCGCAGCCCCGACTCGGGGTCGGTGTGGCCGACGACGGGCAGCGCCGAGCCGACCTCGTCGTACGCGCCGTCCAGCCAGATGCGGGTGCTGTCGATGATCTCGGACTCGAACGTGTCCGGCAGCAGCGCCAGCCCCATCACCATCGTGTGGAACTGGATCGTGAAGTCGGCGTTGGGGTTGATCGGCAGGGCGCCGGCGGGCGGCTCCACGGGGTAGTCGGCGTAGTCCGGGAACGTCACCACGCCGTCGACGTTGTACGGCGCGAAGCCGGCCTTGTCGCCGACCATCACGTCGCCCACCAGCTCCATCAGCGGGTCGAAGAAGTTCAGCCCGTAGTTGACCCGGTACTTCCGGAGGTCCGCCGCGGTGTCCTGCCCGAGGAAGTACGTCGTCGGGTCGAAGAGCGCCTCCATGGCCAGCGTCTTGTCGGTGAAGTAGCCGACGTGGTGGACGACCTCGTCCCAGAAGTAGCCCTCGTCGTAGTCCCAGTCGGTCGCCAGGTAGCGCCCCTCGTCGACGCCGATGTCGAAGTCCTCCGACCACCACAGCGGCTCCCAGCTGGGGTTGCCGTCCGTGTCGACGACCTCGGCGTAGCCCCCCGGCTCGGGGCGGGCGAGCGTCCGCGCGAACACGTTGAACGTCTCCCGCGCGCCCATCGTGAACGGCCCGAAGCCGTACGGATCGACCAGGAACGCGTCCACCACCTCGGGCGGGTCGACCGCGTACAGGTCCTGCGACCAGAGGATCCACCACTGGTTCAGCGACACCATCGGATCGAAGTAGCTGTCCCAGATCCGGTACATGTAGCCGTCGGGCGCGAACCAGAGCCGGTCGCGGCCGAAGTTGTTCATGATGTAGTAGCGCTCGTACCGCTGCGCGAGGTCGAGCGGGATCTCGTACAGGTCGGCCCCCTCGTCGAAGTACAGGCACGTGATGCCCGATCCGGCGTACTCGTCCGAGCAGAACTCGTACGGGACCACCGGATAGCCTTCTTCGTCGGTCAGGTAGGTGTGCGGGGACTCGTAGTACTCCGCGATCTGGTTCCCGTCGTCGAGCAGCCGCTGGGGGACGTCGATGCGCGCCTCGAGATCGAGGACGAGGTCCCAGAACTCGGTGTAGTGGAGCCCGATCAGGTTGCCGTCGTCGTCGTAGTTGAGCGGCATCGGGTAGCCGTACGTGTGGGCGATGTAGTGGTCGTTCAGGATCCAGCCGAAGTCCCACGCCCAGTCGTCGTAGAACACCTCCATCACGCGCCCGTAGCCGTACTTGATCGCGGCCGCGTCGTAGTGCTGCATCCCGAGGTGGTCGCTGTTGAAGCGGCTCAGGTAGTCCATCACCGAGCTGTACTGGTACTGGCGGATGCCGCCGGCGACCTCGTCGGCGGTCTCGGGGTCGAGGTAGCGCGGCTCCAGGGTCCCGTCCGCCGACCGGAGCGCCCAGTACTCGGGGTGGTAGTTGATCGCGTCGTGCGACCCCTCGAGGTTGTGCCGCAGGCCGAGCGTGTGGCCCATCTCGTGCGCCATCGTGCCGCGGTACAGCCCCTCGACCTGGTCCCACTGAATCTCCTCGGGGTCCCACCCCGCGTAGTCCGCCGCGTACCCCTCGACGGACGGGTCCACGAATTCGCGGAAGTAGGCGCACCGCGGGCCTGAGGCGTTCCGCTCCATGCGCGCCCGCCACGCCGCCCGCAGCCGCTGGTCACGGACCCGCCGCAGCGGCGAGACGCGGTCCTTCAGCGCGTCGTCCAGCGCCGTCCCCGGGAGCGTCGCCGCCGCCAGCATCGCCTCGTCGTTGATGAGGAGGTCCTCGATGGGGGTCTCGGTGAGCGCGTCCAGCCGCGCCCGCCCCATCGCCAGGTCGCCGTCGACCGCGGGGTGGTCCTGCATCACCTCGCGCGCCGCCCGCCGGGCCTGCACCATCGTCGCCTTGTCCTTGTTCGGGGGGGCGAGGTTCGGGATCGAGTCCTTGTGCTTGAGCTGCACCTTCGACGCCAGCGCCACGGCCTCGTCCGGCGTGTAGACGACGGGGTCGGTCAGCGCGGCGTTGGAGCGGGCGACCCAGTCGGCGACGTTCTCGCCGTCGATGAAGTCCTGCTCGTCCAGCTCGCCGTTGAGCAGCATGATGATGTCGCGCGCCCAGGCCGCGTAGGAGACGACCTCGGCGGTGTAGGTGATGGCCGCCGCGGAGACGATCTCGCCGGTCAGGGGGTCGAGCTGGGCGGGGCCGAAGCCGAACGGGTTGCCGAGGCCGGGCAGCTCCGCCGACCACAGGAAGTTGTAGCGGATGTCGCCCAGCCGGGGGGCGAACCCGACCGCGCCGCAGTACGCCGGATCGCCGTCCTGCACGGGGTTGTTGGGGCACCACCCGAAGACCTCGATGGTGTCGTCGATCTCGGCCTGGCAGTCGTCCCAGGACCAGCCGTCGTCGAGGCACTCGTACTGGCGCAGGGTGTTGACGGTGTCGCGGAAGGGGGCGTTCCAGTCGTCGATCACCTCCTGCGAGACCTGCGCGAGGCGCGGGTCCATGCCGGGGCTGCCGTAGTACGGGATCCGGCGCACGCCGCGGTCGCGGTAGGGGCGGGCGCAGCGGCCGTCGAGCTCGTCGCAGTGCCACCCCGCGGCGGAGATCTCCTCGCCCTCCTCGTCGAACTCCTGGCAGTCCTCGTCGGACTCGCAGGGGGTGTCGTCGTGCGTGTTCGTCCAGATGTTGAACCGGGACTGGTAGCGGGTGCGCCCCTCGTTCGTGGGGCCGTAGTTCTCGTCGTAGGAGAAGCGGCTGACGTCGAAGTAGCCGAACAGCTCCATGTCGGTGCCCGACCACTCGACGGCCTCGTAGTCGCGGTCGCCGATCTTGAGGAACGAGTTCCGCACCGTGACCTCGGCGGCGGTGCAGTCGTCGAACACGAAGAAGTACCAGCAGAGCGGGATGTCGCCCCACCACTCGTCGTACTCGGTCATCGGCGCCGCGATGAACGCCGACGTGATCTCGATGTAGTCGTCCTCGATGACCGGGGCGTTGGGATCGCCGGGGTCCGTCTCGGCGACGGCGAGCGACTCCAGGGTGACGGCGTTGGGCGCGTAGAAGTTCCAGTTGGTGATGGACTGGGACGTCCAGTCGACCCGGATGTAGTCCCGCTCGAACCACTGCCGGTCCGACTCGTTCTCGACGATGACGTTGTACTCCTCGCCGGTGACGGGGTTGTAGTCGCGGCGGATGTCGAAGTGGCTGACGATCGGCCACGCCGCGATGGGCTGCCCCTCGCCGTTGCCGTCGGCGTCGTCGTGCTCCTCGGTGCCGTCGTAGCGGACGTAGGAGCGGACCGCGAGGAGCATGTTCTCCTCGATCCGCCACTCCACCCGCTCGAGCTCGCCCTGGTCGCCGACGAAGGTGAACTCCGTCTCGTAGGGCGTGTCGACGACCGTCCGCTGGAAGTACCACTCCCCGTCGAACGCCGACTTCGCGATGGCGTTCGCCTGGGTCTGGTCGACCGGCGGGCGGGCCTCGGGGCAGGAGGTCAGGGCGAGCGCGAAGAGCGCGAGAACGACACCGGAGATCCGTCGCATGAGGGGCAGCCTACCCCGGGTCCGGCGGCAGCATGCCACGGCGGGGCATCGTTACAACGTGAAAGGTCCATCGTCCTAGGCTGGCGGTGGAGAGAACCCGGAGACCCCGCATGCACCGCATCCTGTTCGCGCTCGTCACCTCCTGCCTGCTCGCGCCCTCGGCGGCGCTGGCGTGCGGGGGGTTCTTCTGCAACTCGGCGACCCTGGAGGCCGTCGACCAGACGAAGGAACGCATCCTCTTCGAGATCGGCGACGACGGGACGATCACGACCGTCGTGGAGATCGGCTTCAGCGGCGACAGCGACGACTTCTCGTGGGTCGTCCCCGTCCCCGACACGCCGTCCCTCGACGTCGTCCCCCCCAGCTCGCTCCGGATCCTCGACGGGCTCACCGCGCCGCGCGTCATCCCCCCGCCGATCGACTGGAGCGACGACGAGTGGGACGCGTTCGGCGACGACGACGACGACGCGGGCGACGACGACGATCTCGCGAGCGACGACGACGACGACGTGGTCGTCGAGGACCTCCCCGTGGTCGGCCCGTTCGACCCCGAGGTCGTCAGCAGCGAGGACCCCGGCGCGCTGATCGAGTGGCTGAACGACAACGGCTACCTCATCACCGAGGCGATGGAGCCGTTCGTGGCCGAGTACGTCGCCGCGGGGATGAAGTTCCTCTGCATGAAGCTCGCGCCCGAGGCCGGCATCACCGACATCGCCCCCATCGAGATGACCTACCCGGGGACGTCCCCGATGGTCCCGCTCCGGCTCACCGCGGTCGCCGCGCAGCCCGAGATGCAGGTGCTGGTCTTCATCGCCGGCGACTCGCGCTACGAGCCCACCAACGTCCCCCTCATCCCCATCGAGACGGACGAGCTGCGGGCCGACCCGCGGACCGGCGAGAACAACTACCACCCGATGCTCCAGTACAAGATCGACCTCGCCGGCGGCGAAGGCTTCGCGATCGAGTGGGCCGACCGGTCCAACCAGATCAACCCCGACTGGTTCTGGATGGAGAGCTCGGACCTCGAGGACGCCCGCGAGTACGTCGACGGCGTGCTCGGCCGGCACGGGTTCGTGACGCGGCTGCTGACCCGGGCGAGCGGCGACGAGATGACCGTCGACCCGACGTTCGGCGCCACCGGGAGCAACGGCGCGGTCTCCAGCGTCCACGACCTGAGCGGCCAGCCCGCGGTCCACTGGGACCTCGAGGTCGAGCCGCCGCAGGAGTGCGGCGACCTGTACTGCGGGACCGGCGGGCTGTGCGCGGTCGACGCCCAGGGGCGCGAAGGGTGCGCGTGCGGCGAGGGCTACAACGCCCGCATCGTGGAGCGGCCGTCGATCAGCTCGATGAACGAGGGCATGGGCGTGGTGTGCACCGACGCGCGCTTCGACCTGATGGCCGACCTCGACCCCGACCTCGCGGGCGCGGACCCGTGCGACGGGTTCAGCTGCGGCGCGGGCGGCGAGTGCGTCGCCATCGGCGGCTTCCCCACGTGCGACTGCGCCGACGGCGGGGTGGCGGTGATGCAGGGCGGTCAGATGCAGTGCGTCGAGGCCGTCTCGACCTACTCCCCGGAGGCGCTGACGTGGGACGACGTGCGTCCGATCGGGTCCGCCGGCGAGCCCCCCTCGTGCAACGGCGACGGCGACAGCGCCGCGGCCGGAGACCCGTCGCTGAACGGCGAGGGCAACGGCTGCCTGAGCTCCATCGGGGGCGCGGAGGGGACGCTGCTGGCGCTGCTCGTGGTCGCCGCCCGGCGGCGGCGGCAGGCGCGGGCGGCCTGACCCGGGGGGACGGCTACAGCGTGTAGCCGTCCTCGGTCAGCGAGAGGCTGGCGGGGGCCCCGGGGCCGCTGACGATCAGCTGGTACTCGCCGGTCCCGGTGGAGTTGCAGTCCCCGGTGTAGGCCCGGACGACGACGGCGACCGCCCCCGACACCCCCGTGACGTCGAACTGCGGGCACGCGTAGGTGGGCGGCGGGAACGTGCAGGTGACCTCGTCGTCCCCGGAGCCGGTCCCGTCGGACGCGTAGGTGCTCGTGTCCAGCGTGGCGTAGGCCTGGGGGTCGAAGGTCGTCGCCGCGGAGACGGTGTCGACCGTGACGGTGAAGTCGCCGCTGGGCGTGAAGACGTAGACGTCGCCGGTGGTGAGGCCGTCGCAGGCGATGGTCCCGGTGGCCGTCGCGCCGTCGGTGGGGATCGAGTCGTCGTCGTCCCCTGCGTCGTCGTCGTCCGCGGCGTCGTCGTCGTCCCCGGCGCAGTCGCCGCCGTCGAAGTCGAACTCCTCGCAGTTCAGCGACTCGTCGCAGATGCTGTCCCCGATCCACTTGGCGAGCGTGCAGCCGCCGAGGCAGTCCTCGACCTCCTCGGGGCCGCAGCCGGAGCCGTCGTCGTCGTCGGAGATGTCGTCGTCGTCGGCGGGGCTGGCGTCGTCGTCGTCGTCGCCTCCGCCGCGTCCGCTGCGGCTGGGGAGACAGGCGGCGAGGGAGAGGGCGAGGAGGACGAGGAGGAGGAGGCGGATGTTCATGGCGAACCCTTATAGGGGTTCCACGCGGCGAAGCAACCGGGTATGTCGCGCCCATGCGCGCGTTTGCCTGCCTCTGCCTGCTGCTCCTGACCTCCTGCGCGGGCGCCGAGCCCGCCGATGCCGTCGCCCTGGAGGGGGAGACGGTGACGGTCGCGTGCGGGATCTGCTTCTGGGGGTTGAACGGCGGGCGCGGCTGCGAGTGGGCGGTGGAGATCGACGGACAGCACCACCTCGTGCAGGGGAAGGTCCCGCACGGCCACGTCAACCACGGCCCCGACGGGATGTGCAACATGCACCGGCAGGCGGTGCTCACGGGCAAGCTCAAGGGCGACCGGTTCGTGACCTCGCAGTTCGATCTGCTCCCTGCGACCGACGTCCCCGAGAAGCCCCGCTTCACCACCGAGGACCACTGATGCTCCTCCGCGCCGGCGCCCTCCTCCCGCTCCTCACGGCGTCGACGTGCGTCTTCTCGGGGTCGCCGCCGGAGACGTCCGGAGGGGTCGAGCCCGCGCCCGCGGACGCGCCGCCCTGCTTCGACCGGATCGCGACGGCGCTGGCGGACGACGCGATGGAGGGGCGCGGCCTGGGGACGGACGGCCTCGCGCGCGCGGCGGACCTGATCGCGACCGAGCTCGCCGCGGCGGGGCTGGAGGTCTCGGCGCAGGAGTTCGACGTCCAGGTCGGGGTCGCGCGGGACGCGACGGAGGAGCGGCTGGCGTTCGGCCGGGGCGGGGACGACGCGACGGCGGACGCCTGGACACCCCTCCCCTTCTCGTCCCCAGGATCGGTGGACGGGGCCCCGATCGCGTTCGTCGGGTACGGCATCACGGCGCCCGCGTTGGGGTACGACGACTACGCCGGCGTGGACGCGACGGGGGCGGTCGCGGTGATGCTCCGGTACGAGCCGGGGGAGGACGACGAGGACTCGCCGTTCGACGGACGTCGGGCCACCCGGTGGTCGGACCTCCGCTACAAGGTGCACACCGCGAGGCAGGCGGGGGCCGCGGCGGTGGTGTTCGTCGACGGCGGGGCGGGCGAGGACGAGCGGCTGCCGCGGCTGGAGGGGCGGGGGCCGACGTCGCCGGCGGGGATCCCGGTGGTCCAGGTGAAGCTGGCCGAAGCCCGGTCGCTCGTCCCCGGGATCGACGACCTGCGCGCGGAGATCGACGCGACCTACGAGCCGCGAAGCCGGATGCTCGAGGGGACGACCGTCACGCTGGAGGTGGCGCTGGAGATCGAGACCTCGCGGATCCGGAACGTCGTCGGCGTCCTCCCCGGGGCGGGGGCGCGGGCGGAGGAGACGGTCGTCGTGGGGGCGCACTACGACCACCTCGGGTACGGCGGCCACGGCTCGATGGCGCCCGAGAGCAACGCGGTCCACAACGGCGCGGACGACAACGCGTCGGGCGTGGCGGCGATGATCTGCGGCGTCCGGGAGCTGACCCGGGGGACCGCGGTGGGGGCCGCGTCGGGCGATCGGCGGGCGCTGGTCGCGATCGCGTTCGCGGGCGAGGAGCACGGCCTGCTGGGGTCGGCGGAGTACGTCAACGACCCCGTCCGCGACCTCGCCACGACCGCGGCGATGGTGAACCTCGACATGGTGGGCCGGCTCGAGGGCGGGCCGCTGAGCGCGCTCGGCTCCGACACGGCGCCTCAGTGGCGCGACCTGCTCACGGCAGCGGGGGCCGGGGCGGGGGTCGAGGTGGCGCTCGGGGGCGACGGCTACGGGCCGTCGGACCACATGAGCTTCTACCTCCACGGCGTCCCCGTGGTGCACCTCTTCACCGGCGCCCACAGCGATTACCACGCCCCTTCGGACGACGCCGACAAGCTCGACATGGCGGGCGGGGCGGCGGTGACGTCGCTCCTCGCGGGGCTGACGACGGACCTCCTCGGGGGCGCGGAGCTGACGTACGTCAAGTCCGAGGCGGCCCCGACGATGGGGGCGGACAGCCGCAGCTCGGGCGCGTGGCTGGGGACGATTCCGGACTACACGGCGATGGAGGCGGAGACGGGCGGCGTGCTCCTCGGCGGCGTCCGCGAGGGGGGGCCCGCGCACACGGCGGGGGTCCGCGGCGGCGACGTCATCGTGGGCTTCTCGGGGATGGAGATCGCGAACCTGTACGACCTGACGTTCGCCCTGCGGGACCACGAGCCGGGGGACATCGTCGAGATCGTGGTGCTGCGGGACGGGGTGGAGCGGCGGTTCGCGGCGACGCTGGGGGACCGGAGCAAGCGGGGCGGCGGGGGCGGGCCGGATCCCCACGGCGGCGGGGGCGGGCCGGATCCCCACGGCGGGGGCGCGACCCCGGCCTGGACTCCGACGGCGGGGAAGGACGCGTCGCACCTGCTGCACGAGTCCGAGGTCCACCTCGCGGACCTCCGCCAGCTGACGTTCGGGGGCGAGAACGCGGAGGCCTACTTCAGCCCCGACGGCAAGCGCCTGATCTTCCAGCGGACCCCGCCGGAGGGGGGCTGCGACCAGCAGTTCGAGCTCGACCTGACGACGGGCGAGCAGCGGATGGTGAGCAGCGGCCGCGGACGGACCACCTGCGGCTACTACACCTACCCCCACGGCGACTCGATGATCTTCGCGACGACGGAGTTCGCGGACGCGGACTGCCCGCCGGTGCCGGACCGCTCCCAGGGGTACGTCTGGCCGCTGTACGCCGGCTACGAGATCGTCGGCGTGGACGTCCCCGGGGACAAGCCGTTCAAGCTGATCGACGCGCCGGGGTACGACGCCGAGGCGACGGTGTGCTTCACCGACGGCCGGATCGTCTTCACGTCGGTCCGCAGCGGCGACCTGGAGCTGTGGGTCTCCGACGCCGACGGCGGCAACCTGAAGCAGCTGACGGACACCCCGGGGTACGACGGCGGCGCGTTCTTCACCCCCGACTGCAGCGAGATCGTGTGGCGCGCGAGCCGCCCCGAGGGCGACGCGCTCGCCGACTACGAGCGGCTCCTCGCCCAGGGGCTCGTCCGTCCCGGCAGCCTCGAGATCTTCCTGATGGACGCGGACGGCACGAACGTCCGCCGGCTGACGGACAACGGCGCGGCCAACTTCGGCCCGTACCCGACGCCGGACAGCAGCGGGATCGTCTTCAGCAGCAACGTCGGCAACAGCCCCCGCGAATTCGACCTCTGGCGCGTGGGCCGCGAGGGCGGCGAGCTGGAGCGGATCACGTTCGCCGAGGGCTTCGACGGCTTCCCGATGTTCAGCCCGGACGGGCAGTGGTTCGTGTTCGGCAGCAACCGCGGCGGAGACGGCCGGGAGACCAACGTCTTCATCGCGCGCTGGGTGGAGTAGGCGGGAACCCGGCGACGCGGCGGCTGTCGGGTAGGCTCGTGCCGATGCGTCATCTCCTCGCCGCCGCGGTCGCGCTCGCGACCCTCGTCCTCCACCCCACCGCGGCGACGGAGCTGTCCCGCGCCGACGCGTTCGGCCTGGAGCTCGCCGCCTGCGCCCAGGCCGCGGACGAGGGGAAGCCGGACAAGTGCAAGCTGTTCGGCAAGATCAAGTACGTCGAGCACTTCCCCGATGTGAAAGTCCAGGTCGTCGAGCACTTCCCCGACATCAAGGTGAAGATCGTCGAGCACTTCCCCGACGGCCCCGGCAAGTGGCAGCTCGTCGAGCACTTCCCGGACTACGAGGTGCAGCTCGTGGAGCACTTCCCCGACTACAAGGTGAAGTTCGTCGAGCATTTTCCGGGTTGCGATTAGTCAAGAAAATGTAAAGTTCCCGGCGAGAGAGAGAGGCCGGAGGACGTCTCATGCGGCGTTGGCTTGCTCTCTGTCTGTTGATCTCGGCGTGTGCCGTCCCGTTCGTTCCCGAGAACGAGAACGAAATCGAGGACGAGGACGAGAACGAGAACGAGAACGACGACGATGACGCGTCGGACGACGACGATGTCGCGGACGACGACGATCTCGCCGACGACGACGATCTCGCCGACGACGACGACGTCGCCAACGACGACGACGCCACCCCGCCCCCCGACGACGACGACGCGACCCCCGAACCCGCGCCCCACCCCCTCGCCGGCGTCGCCCTCTTCATCAACCTCGGCGACTCCCTCGCCGCCGGCTACGACGCCACCGGCAACAACTCCCCCGGCGGCCAGGGCTACGCGCGGCTGGTCCAGTCGAACCACAGCCTCTACCCCGCCTACGACCCCCACCACCTCGAGGCCGTCGCGCCCGGCGTCGTCTTCGAGGACATCAGCGACAGCGGCGCCACCAGCGACGAGATCCTCGACAACCTCCAGGACGAGCTCGGCTCGCTCCCGACGTCCGTCACGGGCGACGTGCTCCTCGTCATCAGCGCCGGCGGCAACGACTTCAACGACTCCGTCTGGACGATGGTGACCACCGCGCTCACCGAGGCCGCCGCCGCCAACCTGCGCGCCAACCTCGCCGAGATGACGACCCTCGTCCGCGACCGCTACGAGGACGCCGACACCGACGTCATCCCCGTCTTCTTCAACCTCCAGGACCCCACCGACGGCACCGCGAGCATCCCCGAGGAGTTCGACGACGGCTTCTGCGGGATGCTCCAGAACCCCGCCGTCACCGTCGTCGGCGACCTCATCCTCGGCAACCTGCAGATCATGAACGACGCGATCGCCGCCGAGGCGACCGCCTCGTCCGCCACGCTGGCCGACTACCACGCCCACTTCGCCGGCCACGGCATGAACGCCCCCGAGGCCGACCGCTGGATGTCCGGCGACTGCGCCCACCCCCTGAACGTCGGCCACCACGAGCTCCGCCGCCTCGTCTGGGGGACGGTCACCGGGGAGTGGTTCTGAGGGGGAGTGGCCCCGGTCCCGTCCGGTTACCCTTGGGGGGAAGGGACCTCGGATGAAGCTCGAGCAGGGGACGCGGATCGACCGGTACACGGTCGAGGAGCTGCTGGGGACCGGCGGGATGGCGGCGGTCTACCGGGTCCGGCACGCCGAGCTGAACACCGTCCACGCGCTCAAGGTCATCCTCACCGAGGCCGAGGACCCCCTGCTGCGGGAGCGACTGCTCCAAGAGGGACGGGCCCAGGGCCTCGTGCGCCACCCCGGCGTGCTCAGCGTGACCGACATGGTGGACGTCCAGGGCTCGCCGGGGCTGATCCTGGAGTTCGTCGAGGGAGGGCTCAGCCTCGCCGAACTGCTCCGGGACGGCCCCGTGCCCCTGGACGAGGCCCGCCGGCTCGGTCGAGCGATCCTGGAAGGGGTCGCCGCGGCCCACCGGCACGGGCTCGTGCACCGGGACCTCAAGCCGTCGAACGTCCTCCTCGTGAACGTCGACGGCGTCCTCGTCCCCAAGATCGCCGACTTCGGGCTCGCCAAGGTGCTCGCCGGCGGGGGCCTCACGGCCACCGGGCTGAGCCTCGGCACGCCCTGCTACATGGCGCCCGAGCAGGCGCGGGACAGCCGCAGCGTCGACCACCGCGCCGACCTCTGGTCGGTCGGCGCCATCCTCTACGAGCTCGTCCGCGGCGAGCGCGCGTTCCAGGGCCACTCGCTCCCCGAGATCATCGCGTCGGTCATCGCAGGCCGGTACCCGCCCCTGCCCGACGACCTGCCCCGCGACCTCCGCGACACCGTCGAGGCCGCGTTGGTGGTCGATCCGGCGGCTCGGGCCGCCAGCGCCGACGTCCTGCTGACCCTGTGGAGAGGCGGCGCCTCCCGCTCCGACGCCGAGGCGCGCGCCGCCACCCTCGCCTTCGACGACGCCGCCCGCGTCCGGGACAGCGTGGCCGACACCCTCGCCCTCGACGCCCCCCCGGACCACCCCGAGCCGACCCCGGCCTCCCCCCGCTCCGACCTCCAGTGGGCCGCGATCGGGGCCGTCGTGGGCCTGCCGGTGGGGCTGGGGAGCCTCAGCCTGGCCTTCGGCAGCGTCCGCGACATCGCCCCCGCGGGCTTCTTCGGGTGGGGCACCTTGCTGCTCTTCGCGCTGTCGACGGGGGCCGCCGGCTGGTTCGCCGGCCGCCAGCGCCACGGCGCCGCCACGGCCACGCTGTCGTGGTTGGTCGTCCCCGCGGGGGTCGCGGCGCTGGGGCTCGCGGGGGCGATCCTCGGCATGCAGCAGGCCGCCGGGGCGGTGGACACGATGTCCCCCGAGACGAGGGCGCTGGCCACGATCCAGGGCACCGAGATCGCGCTCCGGCCCGCGCTCGCGGGCTGGCTCCTGGGGACCCTCGCGGCGCTGTCGGTCGCGCTCCTGGCGGCCCTCGTGCAACCCGAGGGGGCGACGCGGGTGCGCGACCGGAGCCCCCTCCTCGCCGCCGGGCTGGGGCTCGCGGCGGGGGCGGCGGTCTGGATCGCCGAGGCGGCGCTGGGGCTCGACCGCCCCGCCTCGTTCCTCCTCTTCGTCGTGGTCGCCGCCGGAGGGTTCGCGATCGGAGGCCTGGAGCGGTGGGACCACCCCGCGCGGGCGCGGGCCCGGACCACGGCCTGGGTCGCGTCCGTCATCGCCGTCCACACCGCCGGGCTCGCCGTCCACATCCACGAGGCGCGCAACCTGGCGCTGAGCGCGGCGGCCGACGACGGCGCGGACCTGGTCGCGACCGGCGCGCTGCTCGCGGTCGAGCTCGGGCTCCCGCCGGCGTGGATGCCCGCCTGGCTGATCGCGTGCGCCCTCCCCGTGGCGGTCTCGGCCTGGGGCCGGCCCCGGCCGCGCACGATCGACGTGGTGGGGCCGGCGCTGGTGGGCGGCCTCTTCGGCCTCGGGATGATCGCCGCGGGCGCCGTGCAGGGAGACCTCGCGGAGCGGATCCCGCGAGCCCTGGAGACCGTCGCCCTCGAGGGGCCGCTGGGGATTCGGATCGAGCCCGCGGCCGAGGGCGCCGACCGGTCCGTCTCCGGGATCGGGGCGGTGGTCGACCCCGGCCCCTCGAGCCTCCTGGAGGGGGATCGGCTGTTCGCCTGGGACGGCGCGCCGCTCGAGTCCGCCACCGCCTTCGCCGCGGGGCTGGCCCGCCTCCAGCCGGGCGACGAGGTCGCGCTGACCGTGCTGCGGGGAGAGCCGCCGAGGCTGGTCCAGGCCGAGCTCGTGCGCCGCTGAACCGGGCCGACGCTCCGCGTCCCCCTCGGGTGTAGCCTTCCCGGATGCGCCCCTGTGTCCTCGCCCTCCCGGTGCTGCTGCTCGTCGGGTGCGTCGACCCCGGTCCTCCCGCCCCCGACTCCCGCGGCGAGGCGGTGGCGGCGGGGACCTGGAGCTGGGCGGCGTACGGGGAGCAGGAGGGGGCCCACCTCGACGTCAACCCCGGCGCCACCGGCGACGTCGACGGCGACGGCTACGCGGACCTGGTCACGATCGCCCTGCTCGGCGACCTCCTCGCCGAGAACGACGGCTTCGCGCGGCTCTACCTCGGCGGCCCCGACGGCCTCGGCGCCTCCCCGGTCTGGATCGGCACCACCGGCCAGGCCGCCAGCCCCCTGAGCCGGGCCGAGTTCGTCGGCGACCTCGACGGGGACGGCCTCGACGAGATCGCGCTGGCGTCGGCGACGTACGACACGACCTCCTTCACCGGCGCCGGCCGCGTCGAGGTCTACCTCGGCACCGCCTCGGGCGCCCTCGGGGCGACCCCCTGGTGGTCGATGGAGGGCGGGTCGGACGACGAGTTCTTCGGCCAGAGCGTCGCCGGCCTGGGCGACTTCGACGGCGACGGCCTCGGCGACCTCGCGATCGGGTGCAGCAACTGCGACGCCCCCGAGCTCGACGAGGGGACCGCCTCGGTCTTCTTCGGCGACCCGGCCGGCCTCAGCGGCGCCCCCGACTGGGGCCCGATCGGCTGCGACCAGGACGGCGCCCGCTGCGGCGATGTCCACGGCGCCGGGGACGTCGACGGGGACGGGGCGGGCGACCTGCTGGTCCTCGGCGCGGGCTGGAACACGACCCTGCACGCCGACGCCGGCGGCGCGTTCCTCTACCTCGGCTCCCCCGACCCGGCCGTCGCGCCCGCCACGACCCCGGCCTGGAGCGCCTTCGGAGCCAACGAGACGGCGGCCATCGGGGGCGGCGCCAGCGGCGGCGACGCCGACGGCGACGGCTACAGCGACGTCGTCGTGACGTGGCGCGCCGACGATGACGCGGGCGACGGCTACGGCCAGGTCCGCCTCTACCCCGGCGGTCCGTCCGGCCCCGCGCTGTTCCCCGCGTGGACGCTCGAAGGGGACCAGGCCGGCGCCATGGAGCTGGCGAGCCTCCGCGGCGACCTCGACGGCGACGGCCTCAGCGACCTCGTCGTCGGCTTCGAGGGGTACTGGTCGCCGGGCGGCGACGGCGCCGGGCGCGCCCGCGTCTACCGCGGCGACCCCGACACGTACCTCGGCTCGGTCCAGGTCTGGTCCCGGGACGGCTCCGACACCGGCGACGCGCTCGGCTCCGGGATGCTCCTGACCGCCGACACCGACGGTGACGGGCGGGGCGAGATCGCGGTCGCGGGGCGCTTCTGGGACTTCAGCGAGGACGACGAGGGGGCCGTCTTCGTGCACGCGGCCGCGGGCGACCCGTCCTCGACGGTCGCGGCCGAGGTCCTCGGAGGGCAGACGTCCGCCTGGCTCGGCGGCTCGGTCACCCCGCCGCCGACTTCGACGCCGACGGCTACGACGACCTCGTCGTCGGGGCCCGCGCGTACAGCGGCGCCTTCGCCGACGAGGGCCGGGTCGAGCTCCACCTCGGCGGCCCCGGCGGCCCCGACCCCGCCCCCGCGTGGACCGCTACCGGCGGGCAGGCCCACGCCCAGTTCGGCACCTCGGCGACGGCCGCCGACTTCGACGGCGACGGCTGGCTCGACCTCGCCGTCGGCGCCCCCTTCTTCGACGACGGCCAGCAGGACGAGGGGCAGCTCCAGATCTGGTACGGCGGCCCGGGCGGCTTCTCGACCTCGGGCGTGCCCGACCTCCGCCTCTCCTCGGACAACGCGCTCTCCGCGATGGGGACGTCGGTCGCGTCCGGGGACTTCGACGGCGACGGGTTCGCCGACCTCGTCGCGGGGGCCCCCACCTTCACCTCCGGCGAGACCAACGAGGGCGCCGCCGTCATGTACTGGGGCGCCGCCGCGGGCCTGACGACCATCTGGTCGTGGGAGCACCAGACCCAGCAGGAGAACGCCGGGGTCTCGCGCGTGGGCGCGGGGGACTTCAACGGGGACGGCTGGGACGACATCGTCGTCACGTCGGAGAGCTGGGACGGCGGCCAGCAGTTCGAGGGGCGGCTGTGGACGTTCCACGGCGGCCCCACGGGGACGCTGTCGTCGGTCCCGTCGTTCGCCTACGAGCCGAACGAGGCGTTCGCCGGCCTCGGCACCGCGCTGACCGCCGGGGACTTCGACGCCGACGGCGACGACGACCTGGTGGTGACGTCGTGGTCCTACAACGGCGACAACGGCCGCCTCTGGCTGCTCCCCGGATCGGCCGGCGGCGTCACCACGACGGGGCTCCAGATCATCGACGGCAACGCCCGCTTCGGCTGGGACGCGCGGTCCGGGGACGTCGACGGCGACGGGCTCCCCGACCTCGTCGCGACCAACTACAACGCCGCCTCGGTGGCCGTCTTCGGGGGCGACCCGGCCGGCGGCGTGGTCGAGCCCCCGTTCACGTTCTCGACGGCCCTCGGGAGCACCGGCAACGCGACGGTCACCGTGGGCGACCTCGACGGCGACGGGGTGGACGACGTCGTCCTCGGCAACGAGCAGCGCGCCACCCAGTCCGGCGGCTGGCACGCCCACCTCGGCGGCGCGGGGCTCGGCAACGGAGCCCACGTCGCCCCCCCGCGCGTGCGCGTCTTCCAGGAGGGGACGACCGACCCCCTCGCCCCCGGCGGCCTCACCGAGACGCTCGCCTTCGACGTCGCGTGGCACGCTCACAGCGCGTGGGGGACGGCCGGCGCGAAGCTGCAGGTGGACGTCACCGAGGCGGGCGTCCCGTTCGACGGCGTCGCCGACTTCACGTCGTCCGACTGGACCGACGTCGGGCCGGGCGGGGCGGACGTCACGCTGACCGTGGACGGCCTCGCCTCGGACTCGGCCCTCGCCTGGCGCGCCCGCGTGGTCTGGGACCCGGCCCGCCGCCCGGCGATGCGGGCGACCCCCTGGATCGCGCCCGAGCCCGCGCACCCGCTGTCCACCCAGGTCCGCACCCTCGCCGACGCCGACGGGGACGGCTACCTGGGCAGCGCCGACGACTGCGACGACACCGACCCGAGCGTCCACCCCGGCGCGACCGAGCTCTGCGACGGGTTCACGGTCGACGACGACTGCGACGGCCTCCTCGACTCGGACGACCCCGACACCGACGCGGACAGCGACGGCGTCTCGGTCTGCGACCCGGTCCCCGACTGCGACGACGACGACGCGAGCGTCCACCCCGGCGCGGTGGAGGCCTGCAACGAGGGGACCGACGACGACTGCGACGGCCTGATCGACCACGAGGACCCCGACACCGACGCCGACGCCGACGGCTTCTCGCTCTGCCACGAGGGCGACGAGCAGGACTGCGACGACGGCGACGCGACCGTCTTCCCCGGGGCGGCGGAGACCTGCGGCGACGGCGTCGACAGCGACTGCGACGACGACCTCGTCGACGAGTTCCCCGACACCGACGGCGACGGGCTGGCCGACTGCGAGGACAGCGACGCCGACGGCGACGGCCACCTCGCTACGGACGCCGGCGGCGCCGACTGCGACGACGAGCAGGCCACCGTCCACCCCGGCGCCGACGAGCTCTGCGACGGCCTCGACAACGACTGCGACGGGACCGTCGACCAGGCCGAGGTCGACTCCGACGACGACGGCTACGTCGCCTGCGAACCCTGGCTCGGGGACGACCCCGACGTCGTCGAGGGCGGCGACTGCGCTCCCGAGGACGGCGACGTCCACCCCGAAGCGGCGGAGGAGTGCGACGGGGACGACGAGAACTGCGACGGCGTCGCCGACGAGGGGATCCCGGAGGTCGACTGGTGGGAGGACGAGGACCGCGACGGCTACGGCAACCCCGGCGTCCCCCACGAGGACAACCCGAGCTGCGGGCCCGGGCCGGGCTGGGCGCAGACCGACGACGACTGCGACGACACCGACGACGACGTGAACCCCGGCGCCGCCGAGATCGAGGGCAACACGGTCGACGAGGACTGCGACGGCGTCGCGCAGAACCCGCCCGAGGACGCCACCCCGCCGCCGGCCGAGGTTCCGGAGGACCCGGACGCCCCCGGCTGTTCGTGCGACGCAGGCGCGACCGCGCCGTCGGGCCTCGCGATCCTGGTCGCCCCCCTGCTCCTCCGCCGCCGACGCCGGGTTGCGGCCGGGTCCTCCGATCGAGCCGCCACGCTCGTCCTCCGCCGTGGCCGCCGGGTTGCGGCCGGGTCCTCCGATCGAGCCGCCACGCTCGTCCTCCGCCGTG
>CAYFOA010000026.1:43140-54188 GCA_964344575.1 uncultured Rickettsiales bacterium
GCCGCCGGTAAGCTCCCGCGCCATGAGCGCCGAAGCCTTCGTCGACCGCGTCTTCAGCCACCTCCCGCCCCTGTCCGGCCGCTTCGAGGTCCGGACCTGGAACCACGCCGGCCGCCCCACGTCCGAGGGCGTCGGCGTGCTGCCGTCGTCCGGGGTGGACGTCGAGGCGTTCGCGGGCCGCGTCCGCGACCTCGACGGCTACAAGGGGAACATCGACTTCGTGGCGGAGTGCCGCGTCGTCGCCGACGACCGGTTCGCCCCCCCCGCCGCGACCCGCTTCTACCAGCGCGTCAAGGTCCCCATCCTCGGCTCCCTCCACCACGAGCTGGTCCTCCAGGACCGCGGCGACGTCAGCGGCTGGCGCGTCCTCGCGTGGGACCTCCTGGAGGCCGAGACCGACCGCCTCGACCCCAAGGTGGGGGCCCGCAGCGAGTACAACGTCGGCGCCTGGCTGGTCCGCCCCGACGCGGTCGCGTACGCGCTCAGCAGCTCCCCCCGCAAGGGCGACGTCGGCCGCCTGAAGTACGCGGCGCTGACCCGCGGGGCGGACGCCGGCGTCTCCAAGGTGCTCCAGGGGAACATCGAGGGGATGCTCAAGTGGTCCCGACGCTGACCACCAAGCAATCTGCACATCTCCTCAACATCTGAATCCGCGATCCGGTGTTGATCTCGACCTCGCACGGTCGAGGAGATGCCCATGTCGATTCTTCGTCTTTTTCTGCTGCTCGCCCTCGGCGCCACCCTCGTCGGGTGCAACGAGAACACCCTGACGACGTTCCCCGAGGACAACCTCCCGCCGCTCGACGACGACGACGGCCAGGGGGAGGGTGACGACGACGACGACGGCGGGGACGACGACGACGGCGGCCCCTACGACGACGGCCAACCCGACGACGACGACGACGACCCGCCGGCGACGGACGACGACGACGACGGCGCCGACGACGACGACGGCGAGGAGGAGGACCCGGACCCCTGGCTCGACGACTGCCCCGAGGGCGGCGTGCCCATCACGGACTTCATCGCCGACGACGGCGGCGACGAGATCTACACCCTGAGCTGGGGCCCGACCGAGATGAGCGCCACGCTGGTCGCCCCCATCGGCGGCACGTACGCCGTCTACGACACCTACGTCTACGAGTCGGGGGCGTCCCAGACGAACGAGTCCGGCTTCCTCCGGATCCGGAACTCCATCAACCCCGACGGCGTCCCCAACAACCCGAACTGCGGCCTCGACCACATCTTCGTCGACGGCGACAACAGCGGCTCCCCCCCCGGCCCCCTCACCTACCTGGGCACGTTCGAGCTGGTGCAGGGCGACAACGAGCTGACGCTCTACCACTTCTGCGCGCTCTTCCGTTCGGGGTACTGCGAGGACTTCCACATCGGCGACCCGAACGGCTCCAGCGGCTGCAACGAGGGCGGCGTCAACTCGCTCCACCTCGTCGGCGAGGGGATCTGCCTCGTCCCCAGGTAAAAGCCCGCCGGGGCCTCTACAATTCGCGGGATGGGTGCGTTCCGCCTCTGCAATGAATGCGGTCGCAGCAACGGGCTCGTGTTCACGCACTGCATCGTGTGCGGGCACGAGCTTCCGGAGCCTCCCGCCGACCCGCCGGAGGTCGCCGCGGACAAGGCCCAGCGCTACCTGGACGGGCTCGACCCGGAGCGACGCCGCCTCCTCCCGCCCCGGTTCCTGCGCGCCGTCGAGCGGCAGGCGGGGCTGGCCGAGGACCCCTCCCGGACCACCGGCTCGAACCCCAGCGTCAGCGACTCCGCCGAGTTCCGGCTGAGCAGCATCGCGGGTTCGCGCAGCTTCCTCGGCCCCCGCCGGCGCGACCACCCCGCCGACGTCGTCACCCAGCCGGACTTCCCCGCGCTCGTGAGCCCCGCGTTCGACCTCGGCTCGGCCCTCGCCGACGGCGAGCCGCCGAAGAACCCGACGCTCCCGCCCGAGGCGGAGGACCCGTTGTGGGCCGACCCCCGCGACGCGCGCTCCGAGGACTACCCCGCGCTGATGAGCGACGAGGCCATCCCGGTGATGGACCACGACCTCGACGACGTCCACAGCTTCGCCGATCTCGAGAGCGTCAGGGTGCCGGTGCTGAAGCCCACGACGCCCGTGGGCCCGCCCACCAACCCGACGAACGCGGGCCTCCCGGCGATCCTGTCCCCCCTGGGGGAGGCGCTGAGGGAGGGGACGGGGGCGTTCGGCCCGCGCGGCGCGAAGTACCGCCTCCTGATGCTCCCCGATCCCGGCTACCGGAGCCGCATCCACTTCCTCCAGCACCGGCTCTCGCAGACGCTGGAGGTCGACCTCTTCAAGGCCCGCCAGTACCTCCAGCGGGAGCTCCCCACCTACCTCGCCAGCGGGGAGGACGCCGCCGAGATCGAGGGGATGGCGGAGCACCTCCGCGCGGGCGGGGTCCGGGTCCTCCTCGTCCACCGCGACGCGTGGCTCCGGGGGGCCGAGCCGGCGGTCGTGGTGGCCGCCGCGGGGCCTCCCCCGGGCCCGGTCCAGTTCGTGCGGGAGGACGGGACCGAGCTGCGCGTCTACCGCGCCGATCTCGCGTGGGCGTGCATCGCGGAGGTGGCCCCCCTGCCGGAGGGCTCGGTGACGGCGAGCCAGACGTGGGAGGAGCCGGCCCCGACCTGGATGATGGACGTCGTCCGCCACGGGAGCCGCAGCCCGATCCGGGTCCGGGGGGACCGATTCGACTTCGGCTGCCTCGGCGACGCCGCGACGATGGCGACCCAGATCAACCTCCGGAAGCTGCTGGCGTGGCTGTCCCCCGACGAGGAGGCGCCGCTGCGGCTGGACGACTCGTTCCGGCGGGTCCCCGGCGCGGCCGGCGAGGCGGAGTTCACCGAGTACGTCCTGCTCCTCGACTCGGGGCAGCGCGACGTGCCCTGAGCGGCCCGGTACACACTCGGGATCGTTGCTGCACAATGATGGGTACTGGGAGGGAGGCCCCGTGATCCGAACCCTGTTGCTGATGATGCTGATGCTCTGCGTCCCCCTGATGGGGTGCCCCGATCCCGAGCCCGACTTCTGCTTCGGGTGCGGCGAGCCGGGCGACGACGACGACGACGACGACGACACCCCCGACCCGCCGGTGTGGGGCGACTGCTTCGAGCTCGACCCCACCGGAGACGAGGACTTCGTCTACTTCGAGGGGGACGGCGGCGAGCAGGTGGGCTGGGCGGTCACGGGGATGGAGGACCTGAGCGGCGACGGGTTCGGCGAGATCGCGTTCTCCGCCCGCCAGCACGACGGCGAGACGAACTCGGGCCGCGTCTACGTCTTCTTCTCGCAGTCCCTCCAGAGCGGCGGGCGGCTCGACCTCGACGACGCCGACGTCATCCTCGAGGGTCCCGACGAGCAGGCCTTCTTCGGCCAGTCGCTGGCGGCCATCGACGACGTCGACCGGGTCTCCGGCCAGGAGCTGCTGGTGGGGGCGACGTCGATCTGGTCGGCGTTCCTCTTCACCAGCGAGCAGCTCCTCGACGACGACGAGTGGGAGGCGGACGACGCGCACGCGTACATCTGGACGGACAACGCGAACGAGATCCTGAACTTCGGCAACCCCGAGATCGGGATGGACGTGGCGACGCTGGCGGCCCCCGAGGCGGGCACGGCGGCAGCGATCGCGATCGGGGCGCCGGCGTGGCCGCTGTCGAACACCGGGCGGGTCGCGGTGTTCGCCGCCGAGACGCTCGAGGACGGCGGCGACCTCGACTTCATGTCCGACGCGGACGTGGTGATCGACGGCCACGAGACGTTCATGTCGATCGGCGAGGCGGTCACCGGCGTGGGCGACATCGACGGCGACGGCTACGAGGAGCTGGCGGTGGGGAGCTACCGGACGTCCGCGATCGAGAGCGACAGCTTCCTCGGCCGCGTGTTCGTGTTCAGCGGCGACGACATGCTCAGCGGCGGGGACGCGCTCACCACGGACGCCGACTTCATCTTCAACGGCTCCGCCGACGGGGGGCAGTTCGGGCAGCAGGTCGCCGGGCTCGGGGATCTCGACGGGGACGAGCGGTCCGACCTCGCCATCGCCAGCCCCCGGGAGGCGACGGCGTCGGCCAACGACGGCGCGGTCCGGATCTGGCTGAGCGGCAGCATCGGCGCGGAGCAGGAGGCGGACGAGGCCGACGTGCAGCTGCGCGGCAGCGGCGGCGAGTACCTCGGCGAGGGACTCGCCGGCGAGGGCGACTTCAACGGCGACGGGAGCCCCGACCTGATGATCGCCGGCCCCGCCCGGACGACGACCGGGAGCCAGTTCGCGGGCAAGGTCTACCTGACCCGCTCGACGGATCTGCTGGACGTGGTCGGGGAGGAGGACGACGTCGTCAACAGCACCCAGATCGACCACGCGATCTGCGGCATGAACACGAACGAGCTGATCGGCCGGTCGTCCCTGAGCCGGACGAGCCGGGCCCTCGCCATCGTCCCCGACGTCGACGGCGACGGGGTCGACGATCTGCTCATCGGCGCCCCGAGCTACTCCCCGGACAAGGAGTCGCTGGCCGCGGGCCGCGTCTACCTCGTCCTCAGCCGGTGGGACGCGCCCGAGGTCGAGGACGACGAGGGCGGCGAGTAGCCGCCAGCGCGAGCAGCAGCGCGATCACCCCGCCGGCTCCGGCGGCCCCGCTGGCGGCGGCGTCGCAGCCGCACCCGGCGTTGGTGATGTTCCCGGCGGGGAGGCCGTCCTCGAGCGCGACGTCGCCGTCGCCGGAGTCCCCGTTCCCGTTGTCGTCTTCGTTCTCGTCCTCGTTCTCGTCCTCGTTCTCGTCCTCGTTCTGGTTCTCGTCTTCGTTCTCGTCGTCGCCGGCCGCGTCGTCGTCGTCCCCGTCCCACGCGTCGTCGTCGTCCCCCGGCGGCTCGTCGTCGGCGGGGTCCCACCCCCACGGCTCGAAGTCGACCTCGACCGTGTAGCTCAGCGGCGGCCCCGTCCAGCACGCGACCGCGATGTACACCCGGTTGGACGCGTACGCCTCCTCGGTGACGGGCCCGCTGTAGTCCTCGTCCATGTTGGCGACGAGGGGGTTGGTGTTCTCGTCGTAGACCCAGAAGTCGAGGTCGCTGGAGCCGCCGGACCAGTTCACCGTGAAGCGGGCCTGGTCGGCGCAGGGGAAGTCCACGACGAACCAGTCGACGTCGCCGAGCCAGTCGTTGCCGTTGTTCAGGCACCAGGTCTCGGACGTGATCGTGAGGTCGCCGCCGGCACCCCCGAAGTGGTCGTACTCGCCCTCGTTCGTCCAGTTGTTGGGCTCGCCCTCGACGTAGTTCTCGGGGGGGCCGACGCAGCCGTCGTTGGGGGGGTCGAAGCCGTCGTCGTCGTCGTCGTCGTCCCAGTCACCGCCTCCGCCCCCGCCGTCGTCGTCGTCGTCGTCGCCCCACGGATCGCCGGACGAGGCGCCGTTGCACCAGCCGTCCTGGCAGGTCTGGCCGCAAGGGCAGTAGTCGTCGCCGGCCGGCGGTCCGCAGGCCGTGCCGCCCGACGGGTAGAGCGCGCACGCGGCCTCGGTGTCGTCGCAGGACAGCGTCCGGTCGCCGGTGCCGCCGTTGTACGACGGCGTCATCGTGGAGTCCCAGTAGGAGCTGTGGTCGAGGCCGACGTAGTGCCCGACCTCGTGCGTCATCACGGACTGCGCGTCGTTCCCCCCGCCGCTGCTGGACCAGTTGTGGTCCTGCTCGTTCATCGCGATGGTCGCGCCGGTGAGGTTGCAGTTGTAGTCCCACGACGGGAACGTCACCGCGAGGACGCCCGACCCCAGGCTGGCGGGCCAGCCCCACTGGTAGAAGCCGACGGCCAGGTTGGAGCTTCCGTACATCGGATCGCCGGACGTGTCGGCGCCCCGGGTGGTGGTGAAGGCCGAGCAGCCGGGCTCGCCCCACTCCTCGAAGCTGTCCTCGATGATCTGGAGCGCCTCGGCCTCGGAGAAGTCGCCCGACGGGTAGTTGGTCGCGTACCGCCACTCGGCGTGGTCCCCCGGCCAGGCCGTGTACGAGCCGCCGCCGCAGGACTGGAGCGGGGTCCACGCGAACGCGGTCGTGGGGGCGAGCAGCGCCGCGGCGGCGGCGATCAGGCCGGCCGACGCGAGCCGGATCACCGGCCCTGCTCCAGGGCGGCCAGCTCGGCCTTGAGGTCGGTCAAGGAGCGGGGACGCCGGGGTGGCTCCTCGTAGGCGTGGAGGCGACCGCGGTCGTCGCGCGTGTACAGCGCCATCGCCAGCTCGCGGTGCAGCACCGGCCCGCCGGGGGCGGGGACGAGTTCGTACTTGGACTGCCCCAGCGAGGTCAGGTACCAGCCGCCGTCGACGTGCCGGAGGAAGAGCACGCAGCGCTCGCCGGACTCGAACAGCGCGTCGCCGGGGATGCGGGTGGTGATGCCGTCGATCGTCCCCGCGATCTGCTCGATCTCGAGTTGCTTCGGCGCGTCCCCGTAGAGCACCTCGTCGACGCGCAGGGTGGTGAAGGTGAGCGGCCGCTGCCACTCGGGGTGGACGGCCTGGCGGGCGCCGGCGACGGTGGCCACGACGACGGCGGAGGACAGCCGCGCCTGCTCGGCGTCGGTGAAGTACAGCGCCGACGTCGCGTGGATCGCGCCCGCAGGCGCGACGACGAGGACGACCAGGAAGATGCTGCGGACGAGACGAGCCATGGCGCGCGCTCCGTCCTCCGTGCCAAGCCCATCGGAGCAGGTAGTTGTTGTGAAGTTGTGGTCAGATCTGACTGGTCGCTGCCTTGACCACTTCTCCACATCGGCGCCATGCCGCCTTGACCTCCGCGCGGCGCCCGCGTAGACGCCCCCGGTGCGGATCCGGCTGGACAAGATCGCGTCGTCGACGCGGAACGTCGATCTCCACCGCGACGTGGTGGTGGGGGCCCCCGTGCCCGCGGAGTCGGGGGTCGTCGTCGCCGTCCGCGTCCTCGACGACAAGTCGACGTACAACACGGTCGAGGATCCCCACGGCCGCATGGTCCGGGTCCACAAGGGGGACGTCGTCGCGGGCGTGCTCGGCGCGCGGGAGGCGCTGCGCGGCTACGCGGGCGAGGTCCCGAAGGCGGTCGCGCCGGGGGACGAGCTGCACCTGCTGAACCTCGGCGGCGTCATCGGACGCTGCACGTCGGCCAACTCCGACATCGGCCCCCCCTGCCGCGTCGAGCTCCTCGGCGCCGTCCAGCACTTCCCCGAGCTGGGGCGCCGCGTCGGGGTCGCCGCGCGCATCTTCCCCGGCCCCGTCGCGCTGGCGGACGAGCTGCCCGCCGGCATGCCCCCCATCGTCCTCGTCGCGGGGACGTGCATGCACGCGGGCAAGACGGCGGCGGCGAGCCTCCTCATCCGGGCGGCGACGGCGCGCGGCCTCCGGGTGGCGGCGACGAAGGTGACGGGCGTCGCCCTCCGCCGGGACAGCCTCGAGATGCGGGACCACGGCGCCTTCACGGCGGTGACCTTCTGCGACGCGGGCATCGCGTCCACGACGGGCGTCGCCACCGAACGCGTCGCCAAGGGCTGCATCGCGGCCGTGGCGGCGGAGTCGCCGGACCTCATCGTGGTCGAGCTGGGCGACGGCCTCCTCGGCAACTACGGCGTCGCGGACGTGCTCGCCGACGAGGCGGTGCGGGCCTGCCGCGGCGCGCTGGTGCTCTGCGCGACGGATCCGGTGGCCGCCTGGGGCGGGGTCGAGCTCCTGGCGCAGACGGACTGGCGGCCGGCGGTGGTGACGGGCCCGGCGACGGACAACACGTCCGGCACGGATCGGATCGAGGAGCTCTGCGGCCTCCCCGCGATCAACGCCCGCGGCGCGACCGAGCGCTTCAGCGACGTCGTGCTCGACGCGCTCGACGGCCCGGTGCGGGGGACGGCCTGATGGTCTCGCCCGCGCAGCCGTGGCGGGTCGGGGTCGTCGGCGCGACGGGGTACGCGGGCGCCGAGCTGGTCCGCTTCCTCATCAACCACCCGATGGTCGTCCTCCAGTCGGTGGTCTCCCGAACCCGGGCGGGGACGCCGCTGGGGGAGGTCCACCCGGGGCTCGAGGGGTTCACCAACCTCACGTTCGAGGCCCCGGATCCCAAGCGGCTGGCGCGGCTGGACGTCGTCTTCCTCGCCGTCCCCCACGGCACCGCGGGGCCGCTGGCGGCCGCGATCGGCGACGCCGGCAAGGCCCGGATCATCGACCTGTCCAGCGATCACCGGCACATGACGGGCTGGGTCTACGGGCAGGCGGAGTGGAACCAGGGCGCCATCCGGGGGGCTCCCCGGATCGCGGTCCCGGGCTGCTTCGCGACGGCGATCTCGCTGGCCATCGCCCCGTTCGTCGACGCCCGCCAGTGCGACGGCCCCGTCCCCTGCGTGGCCGCGACCGGCTCGACCGGCGCGGGCGCGACGCCGAAGCAGGCGACCCACCACCCCGAGCGGCTGGTCAACCTCAAGGCCTACAAGGTCCTCACCCACCAGCACACCCCCGAGGTGGAGACGTTCCTGCGGAGCCTCGGCGGCTTCGAGCGGCTCCACTTCGTCCCCCTGTCGGCGCCGCTGGACCGGGGGATCCTGGCGACCTGCTTCATCCACCTGAAGGACGGCGACGCGGACCCGGCGCAGATCGTCCGGGACGCGTACGACGAGCACGCCTTCGTCCGCGTGCGCGACGACTCCCCCCAGGTCCGGCCCCTCCGGGGGACGGCGCTGTGCGACCTGTCGGTCCATCGCGACGGGGAGGTGGCGGTGGTGCTGTCGGCGATCGACAACCTCGGCAAGGGCGCGGCGGCGCAGGCCGTCCAGTGCATGAACCTCGCCATCGGGATGGCCCCCAACACGGGGCTCCACCTGCTGCCGTGCCTGCCCTGACGACCCTGTCGGACGCCGCCCTGCTCCCGATCGCCATCGAGCGGGGGGAGGGCGCGACGCTGTACGACACGGACGGACGCGCGTACGCGGACCTGTACGGCGGCCACGCCGTCGCCCTCCTCGGCCAGGGCCACCCCCGCTGGGTGGCGGCGCTGCACGCGCAGGCGAAGACGCTGTCGTTCGTCTCCACGCTCGCCCCGGTGCCGCTCCGCGACCGCGCGATCGGGCGGCTCTGCGACTTCGCCGGGATGCACGCCGCGTTCCTCGTCAACTCGGGGGCGGAGGCCAACGAGGCGGCGCTGAAGATCGCGCGGAAGGCGACCGGGCGGGAGGTCGTCGTGGCGATGGAGCACGGCTTCCACGGCCGGACGATGGCCTGCCTGGGGGTGACCGCCGGCGGCGCCTACCGCTCCCACCACGCGCCCCTCCACGGCGCGGCCCGGTTCGTCCCGTTCGGCGACGCCGGCGCGCTGCGGGGCGCCGTGGACGAGGACGTCGCCGCGGTCATCGTCGAGCCGATCCAGGGGATCGCGGGGGTCATCGAGCCGCCCGACGGGTTCCTCACGGAGGCCCGCGCGGCGTGCGACGAGGCCGGCGCGCTGCTCATCGTCGACGAGATCCAGACCGGGATCGGCCGGTGCGGGACGGCGATGCGCTGGCACACGGAGCCGGCTTGCGCCCCGGACATCGCCACCGTCGGCAAGTCCCTCGGAGCGGGGTTCCCGGTGGCGGCGATGCTCTGCACCGAGGAGGTCGCGGCGACGGCGCGGCCCGGGGAGCACGGGAGCACGTTCGGGGGCAACCCGTTGGCGTGCGCGGCGCTGCTGGCGGTGCTCGACGCCATCGCCGAAGAAGACCTCCTCGCCCGCGCCCGCGCCCTCGAGGGGGTCGCCCGCGGGCGCGCCGGAGGGCTCCCCGGCGTGGTCGAAGTCCGCGGCGCCGGCTGCCTCCTCGGCGTCATCCTCGACCGCCCCGCCAAGCCGATCGCCGCAGCCCTCCTGGACCGCGGCTACCTCACCGGCACCGCCCACGACCCCCACTGCCTCCGCCTCTGCCCCCCCGCGATCCTCCCCATCGAGACGATGCGAGCCTTCTTCGACACCCTCACCGAGGTCCTCCCGTGATGGTGTCTGGAACGGACAATTGCGTATCAGCGCCGATCGACGTCCTCGGCGTCCAGCGTTTGTGACGGTGCCTGGAACGGAGCATTACCCTTTGCGAGGTCTGCGTATGGAGCGCTCGATCCCCCTCTTGTCCGCCGTCCCCTACCTCCGCGCCTACGCGGGGCAGACCTTCGTGGTCAAGATCGGGGGCGAGCTCCTCAAGGACTCCGAGCTGCGGGAGCGCATCGCTCGCGACGTGGCGGTCCTCCATCGCCTGAACATCCAGGTCGTCGCCGTCCACGGCGGCGGCCCCCAGCTCGACGAGCTGACGCACCGGCTCGGCCTGAACGTCGAGCGCGTCGCCGGGCGGCGGGTGACGTCGCCGCAGGTGCTGGAGGCCGCCAAGATGGTGTTCCGCGGTCAGCTCAGCCTCGACCTCGTCTCGTCCCTCATCCGCCAGGGCGAGCAGGCGGTCGGCCTGAGCGGCGTCGACGGCGGCCTGGTCCAGGCGACGCGGCGTCCCGAGGCGCTGGTCACGGACGACGACGGCGACGAGGTGAGCGTCGACTACGGCGAGGTCGGGGACGTCGACCGCATCGACCCGTCGGTCGTCACCGCGGTGCTCGCGGCGGACGCGATCCCCGTCGTCTCCCCCCTCGGCGCCGACGACGACGGCCGCGTCCTCAACGTCAACGCCGACACCATCGCGGCCGAGCTGGCGCTGGCCCTGGGGGCCGCCAAGCTCGTCCTCCTCACCCGCATCACGGGCATCCTCCGCGACCCCGACGAGCTCGACTCGCTGCTCCACTGGACCGACCTCGAGGAGCTCGCCGCGCTGGAGGCGTCGGGCGCGCTGCGGGGCGGGATGCGGCCCAAGGTGGCGGCCGTCCGGCGCGCGCTCGAGGGCGGCCTCCCCCGCGTCCACATCATCGACGGCCGCCGCGACGGCGCCCTGCTGGAGGAGGTCTTCACGACCGACGGCTGCGGCACCCTCGTCGTCCCCGAGGCGGACGGAGCCCCCGCCGAGCCGTTGATCTAGCAGTCCGTTGATCTACGCCCGATGGGACGCGAATCGGGGACAGACGGCGCG
>CAYFOA010000027.1:0-51598 GCA_964344575.1 uncultured Rickettsiales bacterium
GTCGCCGGTGCTGTCGTCGTCGTCCGCGCCGCTGTCGTCGTCGTCGCCCCCGCCGCGCCGGTCCCCCAGGGAGCCGTAGCAGCCCGCCAGAAGCAGGAGCAACGCGAGGAGCGCGATCGGGTTGCGTGTTAGCATTTTCGGCATCTTAGGGACTGGGGCATCGACCCTGAAGCAAGATCGCACCATCGCCGAGGGACGCTCGGACTCCTACCGGATGGAAACGCTCGACGCGGAGGTGGAGCTGGAGCGGCTCCGTCTCCAGGTCGAGCTCGTCCGCGGGCTCGAGGACGATTTCCTCGCCGTCGCCGGGCTGGGGCCCGACAGTACGCTGCTCGACGTGGGCTGCGGGCCGGGGTGGTTCGCCGAGCGGGTGGCACGGGAGCTGCTCGGTGACGGCGGGCGGGTCGTCGGCGTGGACGTCGACGCCTCCCTGATCGAGGCGGGTCAGAGGCGCCTCCAGGCGTCCGGGCTGCCGATCGAGCTGCACCTCGGGACGGCGGTCCGGATCCCGTTGGACGACGACGCCGTGGACTTCGCCTACGCCCGGTTCCTCTTCCAGCACCTCACCGACCCCGGCGCCGTGCTCGCGGAGATGGTGCGGGTCACGCGCCCGGGCGGGACCGTGGCGGTGGCGGACACCGACGACGGCAGCCTCGTCGTCCACCCCGCGCCGGAGGGGTTCGCCGAGCTCCTCGCCGCGTCCCACGCCGCCCAGGCGGACCGCGGGGGGGACCGCCACGTCGGGCGCAAGCTCTACGGGCTGGTCCGCGCGGCGGGGTTGGAGGAGCCGCGCGTGTGGGTCCGCTCCCTGACGACGCAGGACGTCTCCCCGGCGCAGTTCGTCGGCATCACGCTCGGCTTCAAGGCGGCCGTGCTGGGGCCGCCCCACATGCCCGCGGAGCGCGCCGCCGACATCGTGACCCGGCTCCGCCGCGCCGCCGCCGCCCCCGCCTTCTTCGGCCACGCGATGGGGTACGGGGCCTGGGGACGGGTCCCCGGGTGACCTCCGCCACCTCGTCGACGGCCACCCTCGACCCCTGGCAGAGCTGCGAGCAGCAGCTGAACCAGCGCCTGATCGAGCCTATGCTGCGGCAGTACGAGGACGAGCGGGGGCGCCCCGCGCTGGCGGCCCTGGCGGAGGACCTGGGGACGTCGCTGGAGGTGCTGGAGGACCCCGACCGGTGGTTCAGCGCGGACCTCTTCCTCGTCCTCATCCGGCGCATGAAGTTCGACCTCGGCGACGGCGACATCACCTACCGGGCGGGCCGGCTGATGAGCAAGCCGGGGATGATGGGGGCGGAGCGGATCCTCGTGCAGGGGGTCGCGAGCCCGTCGCTGGCGTACCAGCAGATCTCGAAGATCAGCGGCCGCCTCAGCCGGATCACGAGCTGGGAGGTGAAGCTCCACCGGCGGGGGCGGGCCACCGCGAAGCTCGTGCTCGCCGAGGGGGTGAAGGACGCGCCCGAGTTCTGCCGCAACCGGGTCGCCGTGCTGGAGGCGATCCCCGTGGGGTTCGGCCTCCCCGCGGCGCGGGTGCGTCACCCGACCTGCCTGCACCGGCCCGGGCAGGACGACTGCATCTACGAGATCAGCTGGGCCGAGGAGATCCCGTACGTCAAGTTCGGCTGGTACGTGGCGGCGGGGCTGCTCGCGGGCGCGGGCGTCGCGGTGCTCGCGGCGCCGGGCTGGGCCCCCTGGCTGCTCGGGGGCGCGACGGCGGCGGCGGTCGCCAACGGGATCGCCGACGTCTACAGCGTTCGCCGCGTCGAGCGGGGCATCCAGACGGCGGACGCGCACACCGTCGAGGAGCTGCAGAAGCTGCTCGAGCGGAACGACCGGCGGCTGAGCGAGCTGCACGCGATCGCCCGCGCCACGGCGGAGGCGGCCGCCCACCGCGAGGAGGATCCGCTGATCGACGCGGTCCTGCGGGAGCTGGTGGGCGAGCTGGACTACGACCGCGCCCTGATGCTCCGGACGGACGAGTCGGGAGAGCGCCTCGGCCGGGCCCGCAGCGTCGGCTTCGGGAAGGACACCGCGGCGGTCGAGAGGCTCGACGTCTCGGTCCGCCCGGACAAGGACGACGATCGGCTCTTCGGGAACATCCTGCGGGACGGCGCGTCGGTCCTCGTGCGGGTCGACGACGACTACCTGGCGACGCTCCTGCCGCAGAACCGGGCGCTGCTGGAGCGCCTCCGGAGCCGGTCGTTCGTGGCCGCGCCGATCACCGATCTCGGGCTGCTGGTGGTCGACCGGACGACGGAGACGCCCCTGAGCCTGCGGGACCGGGACGTCGTGGCGAGCGTGGCCGACGCGCTGGGGACTGCGATCAGCAACGTCCGCCAGCTCCGCCGGGTGCAGACGGAGCTGCTGATCAACCAGAAGTTCCAGCAGTACCTGCCCGCGCAGGCGGCCGAGGAGATCCTCGCCGATCCCCAGGCCCGCCTCCGGCTCGGCGGCGAGCGCCGCGAGATCGCGGTCATGTTCACGGACATCGCCGGCTTCACCCGGATCAGCGCGGGCCTCGCTCCCGAGGAGGTCGTCCGGGGGCTGAACGCGTGGTTCTCGATCACCGACCCGATCATCCGCCGCTGCGGCGGCATCGTGGACAAGCGGATGGGCGACGGCATCCTCGTCGTGTTCCTGCCCGAGGCCGCGGATCGGATGGGCCGCCACCCCGTCGAGCGGGCGGCGGCGGCGGCGGTGGGGATGTGCTCGGCGCTGGAGGAGCGGCGCCCCGCGATCGCCGCCGGGGTCCCCGGGTTCGCGGCCATGGAGGTCCGGCACGCGATCCACTACGGGGCCGCGATCGTCGGGAACATGGGGTCCGAGGAGCGGATGGAGTACACGGTCATCGGCGACGCCGTGAACACCGCCTCGCGTGTCGAGGGGATCACGCCGCCGTCGGCGATCTACCTGACCGGCGAGGCGGTCCAGGCGGTGGGCGGCGGGGGGCTCGTGGGGGCCGCGCTCGTGGACACCGTCGAGCTCCGCGGCCGCGAGGGGGTGCAGACCGAGCTGTGGTCGCTGGAGATGGACAGCGAGGCGACCGAGTCGGGCACCTGGGTGGCGGGGCTGATGGCGATCTCGGGCGAGTTCTCGCCCGCCGACGTCAGCGTCGAGACGACGAGCCTGACCGCCGAGACGGGCGAGCTCGGGGACCTGTCGTCGTCTAGTTGAGGAGGAGCCAGGCGGCGGCGGCGAGGCCGGCGGCGGCGGCGATCCAGCCCACGAGCTGCGCGTACCGCGGCGACGCGGCGGGCGCGCCCAGCGCCTCGGGCGGCGTCGGGCTCCCGGGGCGGCTGATGACGACCTCGCCGAGGTCCGCGACGGGGATGCCGAGCTCGGCCGCCTCGTGGTCGAGGAACCGGGCGAGGCGGGCGGCGCCGAAGTCGTCGAGCTCGAACCTCAGCGACAGGTCCTGCCCGTCGCGGGAGGTCCGGACGACGACGGAGTCGACGCTGAAGGCGGGCCGGCCGAGCCGGCGGATGAAGTCGAGGCGGAGGCGGGCGCCGGGCCAGGGGAGGCGCTGCGCGTTGCCGTAGCTGAGGCGGATGCGCGCGCCGCCGGCGCTCACGTCGAGGGGGACGCCCTCGAACGTGATGTTGTCCATCGTCAGGATGGTGGTGCCGACCGCGCTGATGCGCTTGCTGCTTCGTCGATCCAGGCCGAGATCCATCTTCGGAACCCTCCGTGCCCCCTCAGTAACTACGAAGGAGGTACGCGCCAAGGGCTCATTTTCTTCAGCCGGCCTCCCGCATCGGCGCCGTGCGCCCCCACTGACCGAGGACGTACTCCTTGAGGGCGGCGCCCTCGTCCCCCAGCACCTCGATCGCGCCGACGTCCAGCCCGGGCGCCTCGACCCACTCCAGGACCAGCGTGTCGCAGCCCTCGAGGTCGGGGATGACGCCCCCGAAGAAGAGCCCCCGCGCCTCGAGCGCGGCGGCGGCGGCGGCGACGCCCCGGCTCGTCAGGGGGAGCAGGGCGGTGACGTGCTCGATGTGGCCGTCGACCATCCAGCGGACCCGGTCGGCGACGGCGTCCACGAGATCGCCGCCGCTGCGGAGGACGCGGACGACGCCGTGGCGGCGGGCGGGGTCGAACCAGGTCCGGACGACGCTGTCCCGTCGTCCGAGGGGCGCCGCGTGGACCCCCGCGACGCGGCGGGGGAGCCCCACGGCGGTGTACATCGCCTCGATCCGGCCGGCGTGCGCGGCGGGCACGGGGACGCTCCGCGCCTCGGGCTCGCCGTAGGGGCAGTGGACGAGGACGGTCGACAGCGGCTGCCGGGGCTCGCGGCTGCGGCCGTCGACGACGACCCAGGCGGGCACGCCGGCGACGAACAGGCACATCGCCTTGCCACCGAAGCGCCGCGCCGAGTGCTGCGACTGCAGCGGCCCGGTGAGGCACTTGATGTAGAAGCCGCGGGCGTCGGGGTTGGTCGCCTGCTGCCGCATCAGGAGCGCCAGCGCGAGGATGTTCTGGATGCCCTTGCCGCGCCACTCGGGGTGGACGATCGACAGGCCGACCTCCTGGACCGGGGCGCCGCGGCCGACCGGGAGGGGGTCGACGGTCTCGAACCAGGGGCGGATGGTCGCCTGGTGGCCGACGACGGTCTCGGAGTCGCGGTCGATGGCCACCATCGAGCCGATCGCGCCGGACCGGATCAGCTCGAGGAGCCGCTCCGGCTCGTACATGAACGAGCGGTGGTAGGTCAGCCCGTACGTGCTGTAGACGAGCTCGCCGAGGCGCTTGCAGTCGTCGAGGGTCTCGACGGGCTGGGTGTCGATGGACACGCCTCCGTCATCGGACGGGTGGCGAGGACCTTTACCCCCGGCGGCGGCGGGCGAGGAGCGGCAGCAGCAGGAGGGCGAGGGCGGGCGCGGCGTCGGAGGACGACGCGGAGCAGCCGTTGCAGGCGGCGGCGATCCAGAGGAGCTGGTCGGGCGCGAAGGTCTTCTTCGCCTCCAGGCAGGTGAGCGTGCCGTCCCCGAAGCCGGCGTCCACGGCGGCGTACCCCTCGTCGCACTGGCAGGTGCCGAAGCCGTTGATGGCGACGCAGGTCCCGTTGTCGCCGCACATCTGCGTGGCGCAGGGGTCCTCGGTGCTGACGCCGGTCATGTCGGCGACGGAGTCCATCAGCTCGAAGGCGACCTGCTCGCACACGACGGTCGGGCCCAGGGTCCGGAAGACGGCGTCGGGCTCGGTGATGGAGCGGGCGCTGTAGCCGGCGGGGCAGACGCACCCCTCGGGGCCGTCCTTGGTCGTCGCGCACATCGCGTCGACGCCGCAGTACATGTCGCCGCAGAGTGCGCCGGCCTCCTCGTTGGGGGCGGTGGCGCAGATTTCGATGGGCTCGCGGGTGCTCAGGTCGAGGACGTTGGTCAGCGGTCCTTCGTCGGACACGGCGAACGTGGGGTCGTCCCCGTCGGCCATCTCCCAGGCGGACGCGCGGGTGTACAGCCGGGTGATGGTGCCGTGCTCGGCGGCGACGTCGGCGATGTACTCGAGCGCGGGGCCGTAGGTGATCTCGTCCCACCCCCAGTTGTTGTTGGCGGTGTTGAAGACGTCGGACGTGTCGCCGCTGAACTGCGGGATCATCGCCCGCCCGCCGGCCTGGTCGATGCGCCAGGAGACGAGCGAGTAGTAGTTGCTCTCGAAGTTGCGGGGGTCGGCCTGGACGTCGTCGACGTCGATGGGGAGGTTCTCCCACGACGCGCCCTCGTAGCGGTCGCCGCCCGCGATCAGCGCGATGACGCCCATCTCCGGCTCGGCCCCGACGGCGGTCAGGCGGATCGGGATCATGGGCTCGGTGGCGGGGTAGGTCATCTCCAGCGGGGCGAGCTGGGAGACGTCGGCGTCGGCCTGGAGCTTGGCGCCGATGAACTTCATCCCGCTGGCGACGTAGTCGGCGACGAACGGCTCCATCTCGGGGGTGATGAGGTACTCGTTCTCGTTGAGCCAGGTGACGAGGGCGTCGGCGTCGTCGGAGCTGATGACCTGGTAGTCGTAGTCGCCGATCGAGCCCTCGTCCTCGACCACCACGGAGTCGTCGTCGTCGCCGAACATGGCGGCGTCCTCGGCCATCGGCGCCGCGGCGCCGGCGGTGCCCCGGTTCATGCCGCCCCCGCTGCCGCCGCCGGTGCACTGGGTGGGGGGCATGACGATGGACGGCGCGGTGGCGTCGTCGAGGAGCGCGAGGGTCTGCTGGTCGCCGATGGCGAGCGAGCCGCCGAGGTCGAAGGCGCCGTCGTCGCCGCCGGGGACGGGGACGACCCAGGCGAAGTCCTCGGGGTCGCCGGCGTAGCGGATCTCGACGAGCGCGGTGACGGTGTCGTCGTCGTTGATGGTGAAGAGGATGCGCTCGGCGTTCTGCTGCACGGGGACCAGCTGGGTGGCCGAGCAGAAGAACCCGCCGCAGGCGAGCGCGGCCGAGGGGGCGGCGAGCAGGCTGGCGGCGACGACGAGGAGGGCAGTTCGGGTCCGCATCATGCGCTCGATGATAGCGACGGCTACGATCCGCGAATGGGTCGGTTGTCGCCCGCCGTGACAGTTCTGTCGCTGTTTCTCACCGGGTGCGGCGGCGGCGCCACGGTGACGGTCTACAACGGGACCGACGCGCCGCTGACGGTGGACGGCCTCCCCGGCGGCACGGTCAGCGTCCCGGCCCTCGCGCTGCACCGCGCGAACGTGGACGCGTCGGTCGATCTGAAGGCGGGCGAGCACACGGCGAAGATCCCGCTGATGGCCCCCGGCGGCGGGGCGGTGTGGTCGATCGGGGGGACGGGCTGCTTCGTGGAGGCGGACTTCCGCCAGTACTACGAGATGCCCCCCGACATCCCCGCGATGGCGACCGTGGTGCACGTCATGGACACGACCCAGACGCTGCACGTCGCCGCGGGCAAGGTGTCGGCGAACCCGGGTCAGCGGCTGCCGAAGAACCACCCCGGCGGCGCGGTCACCGCGATCGTCCAGGTCCCCTGCGAGGCGGCCACCAACGAAGCGGTCGCGCGCGCGTGGGTCGAGATGATGCTCCCGGAGTTTCAGCCGAAGTAGCTGGACGCTGTTCGGCTGCCGGGTTCAAGCCGTGATCGGTCCCGGAGGGCGACGAGATGTGCGACGCTTCAGGGTGTGCTGCCGACGGGCGATCACGACGCACAGAGAGGGGAGGGGAGCCGCCCAGACGTCCCGCAGACAGGTCGTGTCCTGACGCTGCTGGGGTCGATCGTGGCGCTGGCTGTGGTCCTCCGCCTCCTCCGCCTCCCCTACGCCTGGAGCGCCTGGAGCCTCGATTTCGTCGAGTGGTCCTTCAACCACTGGTCGATGCTTTCCGACGGCTCGACCCGCCTTGGCTGGACGGCTCTGGTCGGGCTCCATCCGCCGCAGTGGCACATCGGAGTGGCGGTCCTCATGAGCGCCGGGGTTGGTCAGATCGGTCTCCAAGCTACTTCCGTGGTTGTCTCCCTCGTCGGACTCAGCATAGGCGTGGGGTGGTTCCTGGCGATGGGCAGCCGCGGCGCAGCCGTCCTCTTTGGCGTCGTCTGGGCAGTCAGCCCACTGCAGGTCTGGTACTCGTTGGAGATCAGCAACTACGCGCTCTACCAGGCCTCTGGGGCGGCCCTGCTCGTCTCGGCCTGGTATGCGATGCAGACGGGTGACGAGCCCAAGCGCTGGGTCCTGGCCGCGGTGGGTCTGGCGACGGCGCTGGCTCTCCACTCCCATTTTGGGAGTACGGCTCTGGTCGGCGCGGTCGGTCTCGTTGTCCTCGCTCGGAAGCGCTGGCGACTCGCCGGTGCGATGGCCTTCGGCACGGTGCTCGCGGTCCCAGTCCTGCTCGCCGGCTTTGGCCAACTCGGCGCCGAGAACACGTTCCACAACGAGGCCATCCCGGTCGCCGCGCTGCCCGGACAACTGATCGCTGCTTGGGAGCAGCGCTTCATCGGGGGGGTGCCGCTGGCGGGCCTCACCGCAGCGACGGTCGTGAGTGCCGGCGCCGCCGTGAGGGACCGCGACGGTCGCCCCGACGCCCTTCTGTTGGTATGCGCGCTCGCCGCCGTAGGTGGTTCGACGCTGGTTGGGATCGCGTCAGGCGCAGCCTTCTACGTGCAGACGCAGTACTGGGTGCTGGCCTCGTGGTTGTCGTTCTCCCTTCTGGCGCTGGGCTTTGCGCGCTCGGCCCTGCCTACTCGGGCCGTCGTCCTGCTGCTGACCCTCGTCTGGCTCGTGCCCGCCGCCCAGCGCGCCGTGACCCCGGGCCAGCACATCACCGCAGACGTCCCCGACGGTGTCACCGCGACCGCGTCGGACCTGAGGGCGTGGCTCGACACCGAGTTTCGCGACGGCGACCTCGTCGTCTATATCTTCGACGGCTTCGACCTCGACACACCGCAGCGCTGGGACCCCCTCTTCGCCGCCTTCCGTCCGGGCGAATTCGCCTCGTTTTCGGGTCAGGGACGGCTGTTCGGGGACACCGGGCGGCAGTTTCGGACCGGCGAGTTGGGGGTGAAGCGAGGGACGGTGCGGCCCGGCGACTCGCCCGGCGACGATCTCATCCGCGCCCTCGAGACCCTTCTGCGCGAGGATCGCCGGCTCCTCTTGATCATCCCGCTGCGCCGCTCCCGTGATCCTCACGACCTCGAAGGCCTGAGACGAGAGATGGAGGCGCGGGGTGCGTCGTGGCGGCTCGTGGAGCGTGGTGGATTGGGGCGCGTGACGGTCGCCCGGAGATCGGCGGGAGTCGACCGATGATTCGTCGCCGAGATCTCGCGCTGGTCGTGGCGATCGCCTCAGCGGCGCTGTCCTCACCTGGGCTCGTCGCAGCCGCCGACCACCGGCTGTGCGTCGCGCCCGGCGGCGAGGAGCCAAAGTTCGAGCAGGACTGCTCCGACGGAACCTGGCCGACGTTCGCGGGGGCGCTCGCAGCCGCGGCCTCATTGCCCGACACCGCGCCCGACGTTCGACCATCCATCGAGATTCGGCTGCTCGGCGGCGCGCTCGCCGACCCTCACGTCGAGAGTATCTTCATCGACAATCGATTCGGCGTCTACGGACGTCCGCTGGAGATCCTCTTCGATGGACGGGCCCTCTGTCCTGACGCGGTCAGCGCCCCGGGGGAGCCCGTTCTCGAGTGGATTGTCGACGGATTCGACGGAGCTCGCGGTCTGACGATCGACCTCAGCGCCGAAGGTGCCTGCCCCTCGGAGCACGCCGGCGTGCTCACGTACGGCGGGGGCGGCTTCGGACTCGACCAAGCCGATATCGTCGGCTTCTCCAACTGGGGCGTCGCCACCGGTCTGGTCGGATCGGCCGCCGAACTCTCGATTTCGCGCTCGTCCTTCCGCGCCGGCACGGGGGCGGCCATCCGTTCGAGCGGGGCGGTTCGGCTCGACTCGTCCGAGGTGCTCGGGTGCCGCCTCGAGTCCGATTCGTCCGCCCCCGGGATCGTCTGGGCCGACGGTGTCGGCGCCTACCTTGAGGTCACGAACTCCGTGTTCTTCGCGAATCTGGTCGAGCCGGGCAAGGACGTAAGGGGTCTGCTAGTGGGACCGTCGCGGATCATCCAGGCCAACGCCTTCATCGCCAACGGGCTCGACCCGGAACACTCATTGATCGTGACCGGCTTCGATGAGTGGGGGCACCTACCGGGCACGACGCCGGCCGATCAGACCGAGCAGCGCGGGCTCCTGGACAACGTCGTGAGCCGCACACGCTTCGTGTCCGACTCGAGCGGTGCCCTGCTGCCCACGCCCCCCCGGAGCGCGTGGTTGGACGGCGTGGTGGTGCCCTACGGCTGCCCGGCCTCGCTGACGGAGCCGCCGTACCAGGAGCGCCCGTCGCCGTTCGAGGATTTCGACGCCGGGGCGGGCACGGTGCTCCAATTGGACCCGACCTACGGCTTCCCGACCCGCGGAGGGTTCCTGGCTGCGCGGAACTTCGTGGTGGACAACGGGGACGACGCTGGTGCGAGGCTCGTCCGCGCGCGCCTGGCGTCGAACCAGTCGCTCCAGATCCTCCACAACACGTTCGGCGGAAACGGACAAACCGGGGTCATCGACGTCGAGACGGGCAGCTCGAGCGCGGAGCTGGTGGTCGTCCGAAATCTGTTCGCGGACGAAGGACAGCCCCTGTTGGTCCGAGAGTCCCTCGGTGGTCTTTTCGTCTCCATGAACCTGGTCCTCGCCGAAGGGGAACCCGTCCTCATGGACGACGCCGGTGCGACGTTCGAGCTTCGGGGGCCGTGGGACGTTCGCGATCACCCGGACTTCTTCGAGGTGGAAGCGCACTCCTCTTCGACTCGTGCGAGCAGTTGGCGTTGATGTGCCCGGAGGTCGAGGTGGCTGACTGCGGGTCTTGGCCCGCGGACGGACCGACTCCCTGCCCGGCCGACATGGCGGCGGCCTGGCTTCCGAATCCTGAGTTCGTCGACGAGGTCGCCTGGGACTGGCCGTGGGACGTGACCTTCTTCGCGCGGGGCGATCCGTACGCCGACATGCCGGGAGCGACGGGGTGGTCGTGCGGGTTGATCGGCGGGACGTTGGACGCAGCGGACTCGGTCGGCGACGGCGACGGCTACCCGGACGTCTTCGACTGCGACAACGGGGACGAAGACGTGGTCCCCAGCCTGCCTCCGAGCGATGGCGTGTCGACGAGTGACTGCGATCCAGCCGGCACCAACTGCTGGGTGTGCCCCCCGGGGACGGAGGGAGACGACGACGACTCGGGGACGGGAGACGACGACGACTCTGCGGAGGGAGGGGACGATGACGACTCCGCAGGGCGCGGGGGAGGCGGATTGGTCCAGTGGGGCCAAGGCTGTGCCGGAGGCTGTGGTTTCAGCTGGTCCTGCGACGAGGGCGTTGCCGCGGCCCTTCTGTTCATCGTTCCGGGGTTGTGGACGCGGCGGCGGAGGTACCGAACCAATCGAGCTGATCGGTCGATCGACTGAACAATTGTTCAAGCGACCTCGGCTCGCTACACTCCAACGCGGTGACCGACGGCTCCTTCGACCTGCTGCTCTACGCCTCTCCCGACGGGGACGTTCGCATCGACGTTGTCCATCGCGACGGCACTGTCTGGCTCAGCCAGAAGCGGATGGCGGAGCTGTTCGGGGTCCAGGTTCCGGCGATCAGCAAGCACCTGAGCAACATCTTCGAGAGCCGTGAACTCGAGGCGGGAGCAGTTGTTTCCAGAATGGAAAGAACTGCCGCGGACGGGAAGGTCTACAAGACCGCCCACTACAGCCTCGACGCGATCATCGCGGTCGGCTACCGGGTCAACTCCAAGCGGGCTACGCAGTTTCGGATCTGGGCGACGCGGACGCTGCGCGAGTTCGTCATCAAGGGGTTCGTGCTCGACGCCGACCGGCTGAAGAACGGGCCGAGGTTCGGAGCCGACTACTTCGACGAGCTGCTGGAGAAGATCCGGGAGATTCGGGCTTCCGAGCGGCGCTTCTATCAGAAGATCACAGACATCTACGCGCAGTGCTCGTCTGACTACGACCCGACCGCCGAGGTCACGAGGACGTTCTACGCGACGGTCCAGAACAAGCTGCATTGGGCGATCCACGGGCGGACCGCGGCGGAGCTGATCACCGAGCGGGCAGACCCGGCCAAGCCGCACATGGGCCTGACGACCTGGGACGGAGCGCCCGAGGGCAAGGTGCTGAAGCGGGATGTCTCGGTAGCAAAGAACTACCTGTCCGAAGGCGAGATCGACGAGCTGAACCGCGTCGTCGTCATGTACCTCGACTACGCGGAGCTGCAGGCCAAACGTCACCAGCTCATGCGGATGGCCGATTGGGCGGAGAAGCTGGATGCGTTCCTTCGATTCAACGAGTACTCCGTCCTGGAGGGGGCCGGCCGTGTCTCCGCAGCCGTGGCGACGAAGCTGGCGGAGGAACGGTACGAGGAGTTCCGCGTGGTTCAGGATCGCGAGTGGCGGTCCGACTTCGACCGGCTGATCGAACAGGCCGAGACGCTCGACCGGGACGACTAGACCTCGTCGCGTCTCCGACGGAGACCGAACAGCGCCAGGGGGAGCAGGGCCGTCGTCGTCTGCAGCTCGGTCGCGCTCGCGCAGCCGGCGCCCGTCGGTTCGGGGGACGGATCGGCGCCGAAGGTGGCGCTGCTGTCGCCCCACTCGGGGCCGCTCCCGTCGGCGTCGGCGTCGGCGTCGCCGTCGTCGTCCGCGCCCGCGTCGTCGTCGCCGCCGTGGTCCAGCTCGTCGTCGGACAGGTCCGCCGGCTCGTCGTCCTCGGCCGCGTACCCGTCCAGCTCGTCCTCGTCGTCCGGGGCGACGTCATCGTCGTGGGCGCCGGTGCCGTCGTCGTCCCACCACCAGTCCGACTCCTCGTCGCAGCCGCCCTCGCACTCGTCCGGCTCGTCTTCGCCGCCGTCGTCGCGGGCCTCGTCGGCGGGCATCGTCGGCGGCGCCGTCGTCGTGTAGTCGACGCGGAGGCGCCACGCGTCGACCCAGAGGTCGCTGTCGCGCCGGCCGTTGGGGTGGCTGTGGAGGGTCAGCTGACCGCGCAGCTCGGCCACGTCTGCCCACGTCCACGTCGCCCGATCGCCGGTCACGTCGACCGTCCGCCAGCCGTAGTCGGTGTCCCGCCACAGCGTCTCCGCGCTCCCCCCGCCGTCGAGGCGGACCACGATGTCGTAGCGGCCGGACTCGTACTGCGTGCGGGCGCGCACCGACAGCCGGACCGAGGTGATGACCTCCTCGCCGAGCGGATCGCAGACGGTCCAGCCGCGCGCGCGGAGGAACTCGCCGCTGTCGAGGTTGGGGGTGTGGGCGCCGCGGCCGTCGGGGCGGCCCGTGGCGCGGCCCTCGCGGGTCCAGTCGGAGTCGCCGCGGACGGTCGTCGCCCAGGCGCGCTGGCGGTGGTCTCCGAGGCCCGCGTAGACGCTGCAGTCGGCGGGCGGCTCGGGCGGGGACTCGGGCTCGACCTCCGGCGGCGGCGGCGTGTCGTCCCCGCCGACCCGGCGGAAGCGGACGGCGTTGGCCTCGTCGCTGTGGTCGTCGTCGTTGCCGTCGAGGGTGACGCGGCAGCCGTCGCGCCCCGCCGCGCACCAGAACGTCCCGAAGTTGACCCACCCCGACGCCCCGTCGCCGCGCTGGTTGATCGAGAACGAGCGCTCGACGCCGTTGCCGTCCATCACGATGAAGTCCGCGTCGGGGGTCCGGTTGGACGTCCGTCGGAACCACGTCCCGATGCGGTAGGTCCCCGCCTCGGGGATGTCCGCCGACCAGATCGCGGTCCCCCGCCGGTCGCTGCCGCCGAGGGTGTGCGACAGGTAGAGGTAGTCGTCGTCCCCGCTGTCGAACCCGTTGCCGAGCATCCCCCAGTCGGTCCAGTCGTTGCCCGTGGTGATGAAGTTCGGGGGGCTGTCCTCGTTGTCGATGATGAGGGACTGAGCCGCTGCCGGGGTGGCCAGGAGCAGCGTCGCGAACAGGAGGCGAGTCGTCATGCGAAGACGCTAGGACGGAATCCGTTTGCAGAGTTGTGACATTTCCTTTGCGGACTGTTCACAGGGTCAAGTCCACCGGAATCCCGCCGATAGGCGCACGCATGGCAGTCCTGAACGCTTCGGAGTCCACGTTCCAGCTCCCCGGCATCGGCCGGCGGCGGTGGCGGCAGCTCGGCGAGACGCTGCTGTCCCGCGGGACGGTCACCCAGGAACAGCTCACGGCGGCGTTGGAGCGGCAGGCGTCCGAGGGGAAGTACCTCGGCGAGATCCTGCTGGAGATGGAGGCCGTCGATCAGACCGAGCTGTACTCCGCGCTGGCCGAGCAGGCGGGGGTGCCGTTCGTCCGGCTGGAGCCGAAGTACCAGGACCCCGCCATCGCCGGCGTGCTGCGGTTCGCGATGATCCGGAAGGTCCGCGCGATCCCGCTCTTCAAGGTCGAGCGGCGGCTGACCGTCGCGATGGACGACCCGACGAACCTGGACCGGCTGCAGGAGATCTCCTTCGCCACCGGCTGCCGCGTCAACGCCGTCTACACGACCCCCGAGATCATCGACGCCGCCATCTCCGCCCGGACCGGCAACCTCATCGACGTCAAGGGGCTGAAGATCAGCGGCGACCTCGACCACGAGGCGACCGAGGCGGGCCCCGAGGCGTCCGTCGAGTGGCAGCCCGACGCCGCCGAGCTGTCGCGCTCCTCCGTCATCGTCGACCTCATCGACAACCTCATCGTCGAGGCGCTGACGGTGAAGGCGTCCGACATCCACCTCGAGCCGAAGGGCCGCCACCTCCGCGTCCGCTTCCGCATCGACGGCATCCTCCAGGACCGGCCGTCCATCCCCAACACCTACAAGCTCGCCGTCTTGTCCCGCTGCAAGATCCTCGCGGACATGGACATCGCCGAGCGGCGCGTCCCCCAGGACGGCGCGTTCTCGATGAACTTCCAGGGGCGCCGGGTCGACTTCCGCGTCAGCAGCTTCCCCACGAAGTACGGCGAGGTCGTCGTCATCCGGATCCTCGACCGGTCCGCGCTCAAGCTCGACCTCGACACCCTCGGCTTCCCCGGCGACCTGGCGTCGACGATGCGCGACCTCGTCGGTCAGCCCAACGGCATCCTCCTCGTCACCGGCCCCACCGGCAGCGGCAAGACGTCGACGCTGTACGCGCTGCTCAAGGAGATGGACGCGGCGACGCGCAAGATCATCACCCTGGAAGACCCCATCGAGTACGACCTCGCCGACATCTGCCAGGGGCAGACCCACGTCAAGGCGGGGTTCACGTTCGCCAAGGGGCTCCGCTCCATCCTCCGGCAGGACCCCGACTGCATCATGGTCGGCGAGGTCCGGGACGTGGAGACGGCGCAGATCGCCATCCAGGCGTCGCTCACCGGCCACCTCGTCATGTCGACGCTGCACACCAACTCCGCGGCGGCGGCGATCTCGCGCCTCCTCGACATGGGGCTGGAGCCGTTCCTCATGGCGACGTCCCTGTCCGGGATCCTCGCCCAGCGGCTGGTGCGGCGGCTGTGCGGCAACTGCAAGGAGCCGTACGCGCTCCCCGACGACCAGGTCGAGGCGCTGGGGCTCGACTTCAACGCGATGTACCGCGCGAACGGCTGCATGTACTGCAACGGCCTCGGCTACCGGGGGCGGCTCGGCATCTTCGAGTACGTCCCCGTCAACCAGCGGGTGCAGTCGATGATCATCCGCCGCATCAGCGGCAAGGACCTGGAGCGGGAGCTGGGCGAGGAGCACGTGACGCTCCGCAGCTCGGGCCTGGCGAAGGTCGCAGCGGGCGAAACCACCCTGGAGGAGGTCCTCCGGGTGACCACGAGGTAGCGGCATGGACGTCATCGAGAGCAAGCACGAGCACGGCTACAGCCTCAAGGTCACGCGTTCGCTGGACCGGACGATGGTGACGGACCTCGACAAGGCGCTCGCCCTGCTGTGGGAGCGGCACGAGGGCGCCGTCTTCATCGACGTCAGCGAGCTCCAGTCCGTCGACTCGGCGGGCCTGACCGTCTTCCTGAAGTGGCACCGCAAGGCGCTGAACGAGGAGCGGCGGTTCGCCATCGTGTTCCCCACCGCGTTCCACCTCAAGCTGCTGGAGATCACGCGGCTCGACGAGGAGCTCGTGGTGATGACGGAGCCGGGCGGCACCCGGATCCGGCGCTCCCCGGGGACTAGACTCAAGGAGTGTTCGACGCCCATGCCCACCTGACCGAGGTCCCGGAGCACGGGGCCGGCTGGATCGTCCCGGGCGTCGATCTGAAGAGCGAGGAGCTCGCCTGCGAGCTGGTGAAGGACCCGCGCGTCCGCGCCGCCATCGGGCTGCACCCCTGGTACGTCGAGAGCGTCGATCAGATCGCCGAGCTGGAGGCCGCGATCGAGCGACGCCGGCCCTGCGCGATCGGCGAGACGGGGCTCGACAAGTCGTGGCGGGGGAAGCCCAAGGAGGTGCAGCGGGCGGCGTTCGAGGCGCAGATCGCGATCGCGCGCCGGCTGGAGCTGCCGCTGATCATCCACTGCGTCCGCGCCCACGGCGGCTGCCTGGAGCGGCTCGCGGGGTTCCCGCACGGCGGCATGGTCCACGACTTCGCCGGCCCGAAGGAGATGATCGGGCCGTGGGTGGACGCGGGGTTCTTCCTCTCGATCTCGCCCCGGAACATGACGCACGAGGCGGTCATCGCCGCGATCCCGGGGGAACGGCTGCTGGTGGAGACGGACGACGCGGGGCCGTCGCGCCTGCCGGAGGTCATCGAGGCGCTGGCGGACGCGCGCGGGGTGACGGCGGCGGACGTCGAGGCGATCACGGAAAGCAACGCGCGGCGGCTGTTCTCCTGCTAGATCCCGCCTCGTGACGACCGAGTCCCGAGTCATGCGGAGCGCGCTCCCCGGCGAGACGGGCAAGACCCGCAAGGGCGCCGAGCCGCGCCCCGTGGACCCGACGCTGACGGACGACGAGACGCTCCCCAAGCAGCAGCGCCGGTTCGACCGGACGGCGCGCCTCCTCGGCGATCGCGCGATGACGCGGCTGCTCGACGCGCACGTGGTCGTGTTCGGGGTCGGCGGCGTCGGCTCGTTCGCGATCGAGGCGCTGGTCCGGTCCGGCGTCGGTCGCCTCACCCTGGTCGACTTCGACGACGTCTGCGTGACCAACACCAACCGCCAGCTCCACGCGATGAAGGACACGGTCGGGGAGCCGAAGGTCGAGGTGATGGCCTCGCGCGCGCGTCTGATCAACCCCAAGGTCGAGGTCGAGACGAGGGAGCTGTTCTACGACCTCGACACCGCCGACGAGCTGCTCCCCGAGGGGTTCGCGCCGGACTTCGTGATCGACGCGATCGACAACATCACGGCGAAGTGCCACCTCCTCGACCGCTGCCGGAGCCGCGGGATCCCGACGGTCTCCTCGATGGGCGCGGCGGCCCGCCTGGACCCGACAAAGATCCGCGTCGCGGACCTCCGCGAGACGTACAACGACCCCTTCGCGCGGGACGTCCGGAGCATCCTCCGGAAGAAGTACGGCTGGGACCTGGAGCAGGACACGGGCGTGCGCGCGGTCTTCACCGTCGAGCGCCCCCACAAGCCGACGGCGCTCCACTACGACCTCGCCGCGGGGGGCTTCCAGTGCGTCTGCCCGCCCAAGGAGGACCGCCCCCACACCTGCGACGACCGCCTCCAGATCGAGGGTACCGTCCCGTTCGTGACGGGCGCCTTCGGCCTGGCCTGCGCGTCGGTGGTGGTGAACGGGCTGGCAGCGTCGACCTCGCGCTAGGCGTCGAAGTCGAGCGTCTGCTGAGCGTCCGGGTCGCGTGCGTCGGGACCAGCGTCGAGTCGGTCCCGCAGATCGTCCACGGGACGGTAGTGGAACCCGCGCCCCGCAGGCTCTCGGAGCAGGAGGCCTGCGTCGACGAGACCGGCGAGGTCCTTGAGGATGGTGGGGCGACTGATCACGAACCGCGCCTGCTCCTCGGCGGGCACCAGCAGCTGGCTTGGTGCATCGAGGCACCGCCGCAGGAGCAGTCGCTGCCGCAGGTTGAGTCCCGCCCACCCCTCGACGGCGGCGTCGGCCCGCCGTCGCTCCTCGATCTTGCGTCCGACGTACCGCGCGAACTCGTCGGCAGCTCGACGGAGGACGTCGAGGTGGTACAGGACGAAGAAGGTGGCGTCGCCGGTCTGCTCCGCGTGGACGTAGGCGCGGCTGTATCGCTTCGGCGCCCGCCGGATCACCGCGGAGATCGAGGGATACTGCGCCAGCTCGTAGCCGGAGTGAAGCATCGACCAGTAGTACAGCGCGCGGGCGGTCCTCCCATTCCCGTCGACGAAGGGGTGGTCCATCGCGAGCTGGAAGTGCAGGAGGATGGCGCGGACCGTGGGAGGGAAGTAGGGATCGGTCGCGTTCGCGAAGTCGCAGAGGCGATCGACCCGTTCACGAAGCTCCTCGGCGGGGGGAGGCACGTAGACGACGGTGTCGTCGGTCGGGTCGATGACGCGTACGCGCTCCTCTCCGGGCTGCTGCAGCCGACCCTCGTCCCGCTCGCTCTCCAGGGTGTCCTTGGACACGGTCCGGTGGATGTGGCGGAGGAGCTCGGGCGTCATGGCCTCGTCGGCGACGTCCCGGAGCATCTCGATCGTGCGGAGGTTGTTCACGATCATGCGCTCTCCGTGGTCCAGGGGACGGCGGCGTGATCGCAGGAGTTGCTTCCCTCGTTCGCGGGTGGTGCCGGCCCCCTCGAGGATCGAGGACAGGACGGCCTCCTCGATGAGCGCGCTCTGAAGGAATCGCGCGCGGCTGCCTGCCCCGAGCGCGCTCTCCGCCAGGCGCAGCGGGTCCGCGACTGCGCCCTCGATCGTCAGGAGCATCTGGATCGCGGGATCGGTGAGGAGCACCCGCCAGGGTCCTCCGCGGCCGTTCGTCAGGGGAACCTCCTTGCTCGCCCCACGCCGGACCATGTCCACGGCTTGCCAGACTTCCGGCGCCCCGTAGCCATCGGGTCGGGGACGTCGCCTCAGCTCGTCCCAAGCCCAGTAGCGCTCGTTGGCCCTCGCGATCCAGTCGCGATGCTCCACCACGAATCGGGCGATGGCCGGAAACTGGTCCTCATCGAGGTCAGGCGGTGGCATGGGCAGTTTCATGAAATATACGTTAAGATCGGTTAAGTCTTAACGCAAAGTTTCAGCAAGATACCCGAAACGTGTGCTGATGGTTGCTGCGGGGGAAGCGGTGCAGTACAAGCCCCGCATGCCTGAGAGCACTGTCGACGTTCTCGTGATCGGCGCCGGCCCCGGCGGGTACCCGGCGGCGATCCGCTGCGGTCAGCAGGGGCTGAAGACGCTCGTCGTCGAGAAGTCCATGTGGGGCGGGACCTGCCTGAACATCGGGTGCATCCCGAGCAAGGCGCTGATCACGGCCGGCAAGACCGTCGAGAAGGCGAAGAAGGCGTCGGCGATGGGGATCACCGTCGAGGGCGTCAGCGTCGACATGAAGCAGATGCAGCAGTGGAAGGGCGGCATCGTCAAGAAGATGACCGGCGGCGTGAAGCAGCTCTGCAAGGGGAACGGCTGCACGATCGAGACCGGCGTCGCGTCCTTCACGTCGCCGACCACCGCCCGCGTCGAGCCGACCAAGGGCGACCCCTACGAGGTCACCTTCAAGCACGCGATCATCGCGACGGGCAGCGTCCCCATCGAGATCCCCGGGTTCGCCTTCGACGAGGAGACCGTCCTCAGCAGCACCGGCGTGCTCGACCTCGACCACGTCCCCAAGGCGGTCGTCGTCATCGGCGGCGGCTACATCGGGCTCGAGTGCGGGCAGATGCTCGCCAAGCTCGGCAGCGACGTGACCGTCGTCGAGATGATGGACAGCATCCTCTTCGGGTTCGACCCGGAGGTGACCGGCGTCGTCGCCCGGAAGATGAAGAAGTCCGGCATCACGACGCTGACGAACGCCAAGGCGAGCGGCTGGAAGAAGAAGGGGAAACGGATCGCGGTGGCGGTCGAGACGAAGGACGGGGCGTCCGAGCTGGTCTGCGACAAGGTCATCGTGACGGTCGGGCGGCGGACGTACACCGAGGGGCTCGGCGTGGAGAAGGCGGGCGTGCAGCTCGGGCCCCGCGGGGTCATCGAGGTCGACGCGCAGCTCCGCACCAACGTCCCCCACATCTTCGCCGTCGGCGACGTCACCGGGGACCCGATGCTGGCCCACCGGGCGACGAAGCAGGGCGAGGTCGCGGCCGAGGTGATCGCGGGCAAGAACGTCGCCTGCGACTACAAGACCGTCCCCGCCGTCGTGTTCACGGACCCCGAGATCGCGACCGCCGGGCTGAGCGAGGCCGAGGCGAAGGAGGCCGGCTTCGAGGTCAAGATCGGCAAGTTCCCGTGGGGTGCCAACGGGCGGGCGCTGACGCAGATGGAGACCGACGGGTTCGTGAAGATCATCACGGACGCCGCGGACGGGCAGATCCTCGGGGTCGCGATCGTCGGGCCGTCCGCGTCGGACCTCATCTCCGAGGCGGCGCTGGCGATCGAGATGGACGCGTTCGCGGAGGACGTCGGCCTGACGATCCATCCGCATCCGACGCTCGGCGAGGCGGTCATGGAGGCCGCCAACAAGGCGCTCGGGCACGCCATCCACGTGATGAACTGAGGGCGGGCCGTTGAGGCTCGCCGTCGTCGCCGTGGTCGGGCTCCTCGGGGTCCTGTACCGCGACTTCCTCGCCGACGACGCCTACATCACGCTCGCCTACGCGAGGAACCTCGTCGAGCACGGCGCGCCCACGCTGGGCGGGTCGGACGTCCACGCGCTGAGCTCGCCGCTCTGGTTCGGGCTCTCGACGGTCCTCGTGTCCGTCTTCGGGACGGCGGCGGCGCCGGTGCTGCTGAAGCTCGCGTCGGCGCTCGCCGCGGTGGCGGCGGGGTGGCTGGGGCTCGCCCTGGTGCGGCGGCTGACCGACGACCGTTCGCTGCACGTCGCCGCGGTGGTGCTGCTGCTCGCGGACTGCTGGTTCGGGCGGTGGGCGTGGTCCGGGATGGAGGCGCCGGCGGCGGCCGCGCTCGCCCTCGGCGGCTGGGTGCTCCGGGAGGACGGTCGGGCCGCGGAGGCGGCGGCGCTGCTGGCGACCGTCGGCGTCCTCGTCCGGCCCGAGCTGGGGCTCTGCGCGGTCGTCCTCGGGATCGACGCGATCCTGGGGACGCGGCCGCAGTCGCAGCGCCGCCCCGACGGCCGCATCCTCCACGTCGCGGCGGCCCCGGGGACGTGGCGGCGGGCCGCGATCGTCGCCGCCGTAGGCGCCCTCCTCGTCGTCGGGTGGGCCGTCCTCGCGCACGGCTGGTTCGGGACGGTCCTCCCCCGCGCGGGCGAGGTGAAGGCGGGCGCGATGTCCGTCCCCGCCGCCGCGGTCCACGCCGCCGGGGTCCTCGTCGCCGGCCCGGCCCTCGCGCTGGTGCTCGTCGCCCTCGCCGGCCCGGCCGTCTGGCGCAAGCACGAGATGGTCCTCATCTGGGCGGCGGGCCTGACCGGCTTCTACGTCCTCCAGGGGTACGCGCCGCTGTCCCGCTACCTGCTCCTGGGGGCCGTCTGCCTCCCCGCCTACGCCGTCGTCTGCACCCCCCGCGCCGCGCGCACGGCGGCGATCTGCGCGGCGATCGTCTGGGGCGTCGGCACCTGGGAGGTCGCCCTGCCGTCGTCGTCCGGCGACCTCGTCCGCTTCTACGAGGACGTCGCCGGGGAGCTGGACTCCGACGACGTCCTCGCGACCTCCGAGATCGGCGCCCTCGGCTACCACGGCGACGTCCGCCTCCTCGACCTCGGCGGCCTCGTCCTCGACGACGGCCACCTCCCCTGGTTCGGCCGCCCCCGCCGCCTCCTCCGCGAGGCCCGCCCCACCCACAGCCTGCACCGCGTGGACATCGACGGGCTCCGCTACACGGAGGTGCTGACGCGGGACGTCCGCTCGTCCCGCGCGTCGTCCGGCGAGGGGGTGACGACGGTCACGTTGTGGGCGCTGGATTGGGCGATGGTCGCCCCTTGACACGCACCCCCCGTCTGCAAGGCTCCCGCGCATGCGTCGCCTGAGCCTGCTGTTCGTCGCCTTCCTGATCGGCTGCCCCGAGCCGGAGCCGGAGCCCGAGCCGGACCCCGAGCCCATCGCGCTCCCGGACATCATCCCGACGGAGTGGCTGGAGTCGCTGTCGGGGACGATCACGAACGACAAGACCTACGTCAGCGGCGCCCTCGCGGGCGAGACGTGCACCGAGGTCTTCGAGGTCGCCGGGGCCGACATCAGCGAGATCGTCCCCGAGGAGTGCGCCCAGTGCGACATCGTCTACGGCGTGTTCCTGACCACGGTCGAGGACTGCCCCGGCGGCGACGACCTCCAGGACGAGGGCGAGTTCGGGCTGGACCTCCGCCAGGACGGGGGCGAGGCGGTCATGTGGTGGTTCTTCCAGGGCTGGTTCAGCAGCGACTGGACCGAGCTGGGGACGGCCACGCTGTTCCGGCAGGTCGACGAGCTCGACGCCGAGAACCCCGCCGACACCGAGGGGCTGACCCTCGACATGCACTACGAGTTCGAGGACCCCGACAACGGGTCGTGGTGGGCCAACTACGCGACCGAAGACCCCTGCGAGCTGTGGGAGCCGTGCAACTTCGACGGCTACTACACGATGGACCTGCACATCGACTTCGTGGTCGACGCGGACTGGCTCGCGGAGCAGCAGCAGGCGGAGTAGGCGGGCACACATGACGGACGTCCTCGTCGTCGGCGGCGGCATCCACGGCTGCGCGGTCGCGCGGGAGCTCGCGCGGCGCGGGCGCGAGGTCGTCGTCCTGGAGAAGTCGGTCCCCGGCGCCGAGGCCAGCTCGGCGGCGGGCGGCATCCTCGGCCCCAACCTCGAGGCGGGGGAGGCGCCGCCCGAGTTCCTCGCGTTCGCGGGCTACTCGATGGCGCTGTACGGCGACTGGGTCGCGGCCCTGGAGGAGGAGTCCGGCGTCCGCGTCGGCTTCGACCGGTGCGGCGGGCTGCTCGCCTGCTTCGACCCCGCCGCCCTCGACGGGCTGAAGGAGCACGCCGCGGCGGTCGCGGCGATGGGCATCCCCGCGACGTGGCGGTCGGGCGAGTCCCTCCGCGAGGAGTTCGGCGGACTCGGCGAGGTGCTCGGCGGGGTGTGGTTCCCGAACGAGGCCCAGATCGAGCCGCGTCCGCTGATGCGGGCGCTGTCGATCGCCGCCCGGCGCGCCGGCGTGACGTTCGTGACGGACACGGTCCAGCGGGTCGGGACCGGGGGCGTCGACTGCGCCGGCGGCAGCCACGCCGCGCCCCACGTGGTCGTCGCCGCGGGCGCGTGGTCGACCACGCTGCCCGGCGTCGGCCTCCCTCCCGCCGCCGTCCGCCCTGCCCGCGGCCAGATGCTGGAGCTGCGCCTGGTGGAGCCGCCCTGCCGGCCGGTCGTGTTCAGCGAGCGCGGCTACGTCGTCCCCCGGCGGGACGGGCGCGTGCTGTGCGGCTCGACCCTGGAGTTCACCGGGTTCCGGAAGGCCGTCACGGCCGGCGGGGTCCGGGAGATCCTCGACCTCGGCATGGAGATCGTCCCCGCCCTGCGCGACGCCGAGCTGACCGACCGGTGGAGCGGGTTCCGCCCCTACACCGACGACCACCTCCCCATCCTCGGCCCCGGCGCGGCGGACGGGCTGTGGCTGTCCACCGGCCACTACCGCAACGGCATCCTCCTCGCCCCCGGCAGCGCCGTCGCGCTCGCGGACCTGATCTGCGGCGACGAGCCCGCCGTCGACCTCGGACCCTTCAGCGCGGAGCGGTTCTCCTGATGCCCCGACCCCTCCTCCTCCTCCTTGCCGCGCTGTCGCTGGTCGCCTGCCCGGTGGTCGTCGAGCCGCTGGACGACGACGACGACGCGTCCGACGACGACGACGGCGCCGGCGACGACGACGACGCGGCCTCGACCGACCCGCTCCGCTTCTTCGACGAGACGTCCGAGTCCGAGCTCCTCGCCACCATCGAGGACCTGGAGGACTTCGGCACGCGGTGGACGTTCAGCGACGGCGACACCGAGGCCCGCGACTACCTCGTGGACCGGCTCGCGGACTACGGGTTCGTCGCCGAGCTCGACGCCTTCACGGTCAGCGGCGAGCCCTGCCACAACGTCATCGCCCGCAAGCAGGGCGTCGTCGACCCCGACGTCGTCTGGATCTACTCCGCCCACTACGACTCCACCTCCGACCAGCCCGACGTCTACGCCCCCGGCGCGGACGACAACGCCTCGGGCGTGGCGGGCGTCCTCGAGGCCGCCCGGCTGCTGTCGGAGCACGACTTCCGCGACTCGATCTGGTTCGTCCTCACCGCCGCCGAGGAGCAAGGCAGCCTCGGCAGCGAGCACCTCGTGCAGTGGCTGGACGACGAGCCGGTCGAGGTCCGCGGCGTCATCGCTCCCGACATGATCGGCTACTGGCCGCTGGGCGACTCCGACCTGATGGACATCCTCGGCGATCCCGCGTCGGAGCACCTCGTGGAGGACATGGCGGACGTCGCGGACGCCCTCGGGGTGGCCCACAAGGACTGGATCGACCACAGCTACTGCTACGGCGACGACCACACCAACTACCAGGAGTACGGGATGCCCGCGATCACCCCGATGGACTGCGTCGAGGCGCACAACATCGCCGGGTCGGGCGAGCACACCCCGCACTACCACCAGGTCACCGACACCAGCGCGACGCTCCACCTGGGCTTCACGGCGAAGGTGGCCGGCGTGATCACGGCGACGTTGGCCGGCTGGGCGGGGGAGCAGCCCTAGACGAGCCGACTTTTTTGACACGACCGCGGTCCGGCTCCGTCCAGGGGGTCGAACGACCTCGAAAGGACCGCGTCATGTTCAACCTCTTCGCCCTCGCCTCGCTCCTCTTCGTCATCTGCTCCACCGGCATCGTGTCCGTCGAGCTGGCCTTCTCCCGGACGGGGCACGACGTCCGCTCCCTGGAGGCGCTGCTGTGCGTCCTCGCGGGGTTCCTCGTCGCGCTCGGGGCCCAGCGCGAGCGCCTCGCCGCGATCCAGGCCGCGTCGCCGGGGCTGCTGATGCTCGGCCTCCTCCACCTCTGGCTCGGCGCGTTCGAGATGCCCGCGCCGGCCCGCCCCGTCGCGCTGATGGCGGGCTTCGTCGAGGTCGCGATCGCGATCGTGATGACGCCCTTGTCCCTCTTCGCCCTGTCCCGCGAGCCCGCGCTGGCGGACGAGGTGGAGGACGCGCGGGAGGACCTGAAGCGGGCCGCGGCCGAGCGGCAGCGGCTCCGCACGACCCTCGAAAACCACGTCCGGGCGTCCGACGCGCTCGCCGGCCGCCGCCTCCGGTTGACCTGCGAGCTCCAGCGGACGCAGGACCGGCTCGCCGCGGTGGAGGCCGCCGTCCGTCCTCCCAACGACGTCCTGTGCGTCCCCGACGACCTTCACCCCCGGCTCCGCGAGCACCTCCTGGCGATGGCCCGCGACCTCGGCTGGCGCCGCATCCGCCGCTTCCCCACGGGCCTCGCCCGCGCCGCGAACGACGGCCGCGTCGGCTACATCGACGGCCGCGCGGACCCCAAGGCGGAGCGCCGCTACTTCTGGGCGGCGCAGACGCTGCCGGAGGGGGAGTGCCCGGTCCTGATCAGCGGGGAGATGCCGGCCTGAGGGCCTGGTCGGTCAGCTCCCTCGCGGCGGCCGCGCGGAGCTCCGACAGCGTCGACGTCATGCCCGGGACGACCAGCTCGGGGGCGACGTCGGCCCACGGCTCGAGCACCGACCGGCGGTTCGCGATGCCGGGGTGGGGGACGCTGAGGTCGTGCTCGCGGACGACCTCCGTGCCGCACACGAGCACGTCGAGGTCGATGAGCCGCGGTCCGTTCCGTTCGCGCCGGACCCGTCCCATCTCCCGCTCGACGGCGAGGCACCGGTCGACGAGCGCCGCGGCGCCGCCGGTCCAGCGGATCCGGGCGACCTGGTTGAGGAACCAGGGCTGGTCGACGATGCCCCACGGGGCCGTCTCGTAGACGGGGGAGGCCTGGACGACGTCGTCGCCGAAGGAGGCCAGCGCGGCGCGCAGGTTCGCGGCCCGGTCGCCGAGGTTGGTGCCGAGCCCGATCCAGGCCTCGTCGGGGGCGGGGGCGCGCACCGGCTCAGTCCTCGTCGTCGTCCGCGGTCTTGTCTTCGAGCTTGCGGTAGATGGTCCGCGCGGCGATCCCGAGGAGGCGGGCGGCCAGCTTCTTGTCGCCGCCGGTGTGGCGCAGCGTCTCCCGGATCGCGACGTCCTCCATCTCCCGCAGCGGCGTCCCGATCGCGAACACGAGCTTCCGCGTGTTGCCGCTGCCGTCCAGCTGCATGTGCGAGGGGAGGTCCTCCGTCCCGATGCGGTCGCCCTTGCAGAGCACGACGGCGCGCTCGATCGTGTTCTCCAGCTCCCGCACGTTCCCCGGCCACCGGTACGCCTGGAGCGCCTCCAGCGCGTCGTCGGTGATCCCGCGCACGTCCTTGCGGTTCTTCGTCGCGTACTCGTTGACGAAGTGGGCCGCGAGCAGGGGGACGTCGTCGTACCGCTCCCGCAGCGGAGGGACCTTCAGCTCGATGACGTTGAGCCGGTAGTACAGGTCCTCGCGGAACTTCCGCTCCGCGACGAGGCGGCCGAGGTCCCGGTTGGTCGCCGCGAGGAGCCGGACGTCGACGCGGATCGTCTTCGTCCCCCCGACCCGCTCGAACTCCCCCTCCTGCAGGACGCGCAGCAGCTTGGCCTGCATCGCGGGCGCCATCTCGGCGACCTCGTCGAGGAACAGCGTCCCCCCGTCGGCGAGCTCGAACCGCCCCGGCTTCCGGCCTGCCGCGCCCGTGAACGCGCCCTTCTCGTAGCCGAACAGCTCGGACTCGAAGAGGTTCTCGGGGATGGCCGCGCAGTTGACCCGGATCAGCGGGCCGTCGCGCCGGTCCGACAGCTCGTGGATCGCCCGCGCGAGCAGCTCCTTGCCCGTCCCCGACTCGCCCACGACGAGGACCGTGGCCTCGCTGGGGGCCACCTGCCGGAGCGTCTCCAGCGCCGACCGGAACGCCTCGCTCCGCCCCACCGTCCGCCCCAGCGGGCCCGTCGCGGAGCGCTGCGCCTCCACCTGCTCGCGCAGCCGCCGGTTCTCCGCGAGCAGGCGCGCCTTCTCCTCCGCCTTGCGGATCGACTTGAGGACGTCGTGCTTGTTCAGCGGCTTGGTGATGAAGTCGTAGGCCCCCTCGCGCATCGCCTCGACCGCGATCTCGACCGTCCCGTAGGCCGTCATGAGGATGACCTCGGTGGCCGGCGCGACCGTCCGCGCGGCGCGCAGCAGCTCGAGGCCGTCCATGCCCGGCATCTTCAGGTCGGTCAGCATCAGCTCGGGCTGGTCGGCGCGGAGCGCGTCCAGCGCCTCGGGGCCGGACGAGGCCGTCGCGACGCCGTACCCGGCCTTGGCGAGGAGGCGCGTCAGGACCTTCAGGTTGGACTCTTCGTCGTCGACGACGAGGATGCGGGCGTCGGTCATGCTTCCTTGCTGCGGGGGAGCCAGATCGAGAACGTGGTGCCCTCGCCGAGCGTACTTGTACACGTGATCCGGCCGCCGTGTTCCGCGATGACCTGATGGGTGATGGGGAGCCCGAGGCCGCTCCCGCGCTCCTTCGTGGAGAAGAACGGGTCGAAGATGCGGGCGACGTTCTCGGGGTCCATCCCGGGGCCGTCGTCGGACAGGTCGAGGCGGACCTCGTCGCCGTCCGGCGCGGCCCGCACCCGGAGCGTGCCGCCGCCGCCCGCGGCCAGCGCCTCGCCGGCGTTGCGGACGATGTTCAGGAGCGCCTGCCGGATCTGGGCGGGGTCGACGTGGACCTCGGGGAGGTCGTCGGCGAGCTCGACGTCGACGCTGACGCCGCCCTGCTCCAGCTCCTCCTGCTGGAACCGGACGAGCTCGCCGACCAGCGCCGGCAAGGGGTAGGGGTCGAGGCGCAGCGGGGGCTGGCGACCGAGGGCGAGGTAGGCCTCGGTGACGGCGGTGAGCCGCGCGACCTCGTTCTTGATCGCGGCGACGGTCTCGACGGCGTCGTCCGCCGAGCCGGCCTTGACCTCGTCCAGCAGCATGTCGGCGTTGAGCCCCAGCGCGTTCAGCGGGTTCCGGACCTCGTGGGCGATCTGGGCCGCCATCTGCCCGATCGTCGCCAGCCGCTCGTGCTTGATGAGCGCCTCCTGGGACTGCTGCAGCTCGGCGAGCGCCGCCTCCAGCTCGTCGGTCCGCTGGGCGAGCTTGCCCTCGCGTTCCTGGATCGACGCGGCCATCGCGTTGAACGCCTGGGCCAGCCGCTCGACCTCGTCGCCGCTCCGGATGGCGACGCGTTCGTCGAAGTTCCCCTCCCGGATCCGCTCCGCGCCGAGGATGAGCTGGCGGATGGGGCGGAGCATGAAGCCGGTCGCGCCGACGAGGAGCAGCCCGATCCCGAAGGCGACGGCGGACAGCGCGGCGACGGCGAACCGGGCGTCGCGCTGCGTCGCGTCGGTCTCCTGGACCACCCGCGTGATGCGGCGCTGCACGCGCCCGTCGAGGTTGCGGAGGGACAGCTCCACCTGCCCCTTGAGCCCGAGGAGTTCGGGGACGTACGCCTCGGCGGGCTCGCCTGCCTCCACCGCCTCGACGAACTCCCGGTGCTTGTCGTCGTAGGCGGCGAGGCGCTCGCCGGCGTTGGCGACCTCGCGGTGGATGGACTCCAGGATCTCGACGTCCCCCGGCACCAGCTCGGACGCGGACATCGCCGCCGCCACGTCCAGCGCGCGCTCGATCTGGGACCGCTTCAACCCGATGAACCGCCGCTCCGTGCGGCGCCGCTCGTAGAGCGTCTCGGGGGCGGCGTCGACCTCCAGCGCGAGCCCCAGCGGGGTCGACTCGGCGCCCCCGATCTCGCGCGCCAGGGGCAGGTACCCGGCGGACAGCATGGCGAGCGAGACGTGGGTCCGGCGCATCTCCAGGAGGACGTTGACGAGCACGCCGCCGAACAGCGCAAAGAGCAGCAGGTACCCGAGGAGGACGCGCGTCCGGAGGCTGAGCCGCGACCCCCGCGGAGCGCCGTCGCCGGGTCCGTCGGGTCCGCGCCGGGACCGGATCTGGGGGGCGTCCACCATCCGGCGCAGCCTACCGACGTCCGGCCCGGAAGCCGTCGGAGAACGCCCGCATTCGACGCTCCACCCGCGGGACATCACCCCGCAGTGAGCCGGCCGCGTCCGCTGCCAGCCGCCCCCGGTGGAGCGCCGAGCTCGGGTCGAGGAGGAGGTCGGTGAACCTCCGGACGACCTCCGCCTCGTCGTCCGTCGCGCTCGCTCCGAGGTCCCAGCCGAGGAGGAAGGCGGAGGCGTCCTCGTTGTACAGGCCGCGCTCGGACGCGGGCCCGGTCCACATGCGGTCGTCGTCGAAGGGGAGGTAGCGGTCCAGCAGCAGGCCCAGGTGCCGGAGGTCCTTGCGTCTCTCCGACGGCCGGTCGAGGTAGGCGGCCATCTTGAGGAGCGCGATCGAGGAGAGCGCGCCCACCTCGCAGCGCCGCAGCCGGGGGTGTGCCTCGCAGTGATCGAGGAGGTGCCGGAACCCGACCAGGCTCATCTCGGCGCCGTCCGGCCAGGTGTGGCGCCCTCGGCCGACGGTCTCGGGGCCCGCGGGGAGGACGTCGGCGACGACTCCCGATCGGTGCCGCCACCGCTGCGGGTGGCGATCGTCCGGCGTCCAGTCGGCGAGGAGGGCGAGCCGGGCCCGGATCTCCTCGGGCTCCAGCACCACCGCCAGGTCGCGGTCGGCCGTCTGTACGTCCAGCCGGTCGTGCAGCTCCAGCGCCGCCGCGCCGATGAGGACGGCCCGCACGGTGCCGAGGTCATCGACGAGGTCGTCCAGGACGCCGGGCCAGCGGGGTCCGGTCATCCGCGCGGGTTCCAGGTCCACCCCCAGTCGCGCTCTACGTCGTCCGCGATCTCCTCGGAGCGCGGATCCCCGGCGATCCGGAGCTCCGTCCAAACCAGCAGCGGATGGGCGACGAGGTGCCCGCCGATCCGCCTGTCGTGGAGGCCGAGGGGGCCGGGTGTCGCGACCACGATCACCTCGCCGCTCGGGTCTACCTCCAGGGGGAGGGCTTCGAGCGTCGATACGTCTTCGACGTGGACCAGCCACCGGGGACCGCGGCCTGCCGCGTCGGGGTCCTGCCGGAGGATGCCGGCCGCGATGTGCCCGCCCCAGCCCCAGCGGCCCGACCCCTTCAGGGCAGCGTCGAGGGTCCGGGCCAGGGCCACGGCTCCTCCGCCGGGCAGCCGGGCCCGCCCGAGAACCAGCCGCGGGCGAACGAGGTCGCGGTAGCCGACGAGCCAGGAGCGTGCGGCGGCACGGGGGTCGGCGAGGACCCGGCCGGCGCTCGTGGTGAGGAGCTGGCCGGAGTCCTCCAGGTGGCGCCAGAGGTTGGCGACCGCGGTCGTGCTGACGCCGGCCAGCTCGGCAGCGCCGCGGAGCGTCTCCTCCCGCAGGAACTGCCGGACGAGGGCCGCGTACAGGACCCGATACGCCGCTCCTCGGAGGCCCCGTGGCCGCCTCGGCCGGGGGGCGCGGCGGCCCTCGACCCAGGCCGAGTACCGATCCTCGTGCTGCACCGACAGGTTGCCTCCGCGGTCGAGGAACTCCAGTCCGCGCGCCCGCAGCGACTGCGCCGTCCGGGGCCCGATCCGGTCGGCGAGGACGAGCCATCGGTCCGCCCCGGCGGGGGGGGCGGAGAGGTCGGCGGCAGCATGCAGGCCCGCGACGCGGTAGCGAACGACACCGTCGGGGAGTCGAACTGCGACGACGCCGTCTCGCCACTCGGCCGCCCGCACGAAGGGCAGCGAGCGAAGCGGCTCCAGCGTGGCGTCTGTTACGTTTATCACGACTGTTACTTAAACATGACAGATCGAATTACACAACAAGCGCTGGATCTTCGTGGCGGCTACAGTCCGCGGTCGTGGCGCTTCGAGAGCAGCTTGGGAGGCGGGTGCGGCTGCGGCTCGCGGGCGACGACGTGGACGCCCTCGCGACGCGTCGGGACCGCCGCCGCCTGCGCTGGCTGGCGCGCTTTCACAGCGACGACGCGGTGCGTTTCCGCGCGCTGCGGTCGCTCGCCGAGATCCTCGACCCGGACGCCGACGCGCTCTTCTTCGAGATCATCGACGCCGAGGCGGGGAGCCTCCCCCCGGCCGTCGTCCGGACCGCCGCCGAGGGGCTGGGGCGGCTCGTCCACGGGGACGCCGACGAGCACCTGCGGCGGCTGCTCGCGGAGATCCGCCCCGCCGGCGTGCAGCTCGCGGCCGCGCGTGCGCTCGCCACGCTGGGGCGCGACCGGGACTGGGCCGCGGTCCGGACCTGGGCCGTCCGTTGCGCGACGTCGTCGCCCTTGCAGCCCGACCTCCGCGACGTCCCCGCCCCCACCACCGACGAGCCGCCCGGGGTCGGCCCGGTCGTCCAGGTGATGCAGACGCTCTACGCTGACAAGGACGCGGCGTGGTGGTCGTCCAAGGCGTCCCGCTGGCTGACGTCCGACGACGACAAGCCGCGCATGGCGTCCAACCGGGGGGCCGACAAGATCGTTGCCCAGGCCCACCGCGAGGCGCTCCGCCGCCTCCCCCCCGACGACGCCGACCGTCACGCAACCGCGCTGCACCTCGGCACCCTCGCGCGGGACCGCGACTTCGCGCTGCTGACGGAGCTCGACGAGCTCGCCGCCCTCGGCCTGCAGGGGGATCCTCGTTCGATCCCGGCCCTCGCCGCGGCGCTCGCGAGCGTCGGGGACGGCGACTCCGAGGCGGCCCGGGACGCCGCCCGCGCCTCCGGACGGCTCGGCTGGCCCGCCCTCCACGACCCCCTCGTCGCCCTCCGCCCTCGGTTCGCGGACGACCCCGGCGTCCGGATCGAGGTCGCCTGGGCGCTCGGCGAGGCGGGCGGCGAGCAGGCCGTCCGGACCCTCATCGAGCTCGTCCGGAGCCGCACGGAGGAGCTGTCCGACGACGAGCTCGCCTGGATCGCCCGCGCCCTGAAGCGCTGCGGCGTGATCGGTCGGGAGGCGATGCGCGGCAGCGTCGCGATCGCGCGCGCCGGCGGCGGCGAACGGGACCGGGTGAAGCGGGTGGCGGAGCTCGCGGGGCTGACCTGACCGGGGGCGCCCCGCCGGCTAGAAGACGTGCTTGTCGACCGCGGCCCCGACCGCGACCATGCTCTCCTGGCTCGCCGTCAGCGTCGCCTGGGCGATCTGCGGGTTCCCGAGCTGCTCCTTGGCGCGGGCCCGCGCCTCCTTCGTCTCGTGGATCCGCGGCGCCAGCTCGAGCACCCGCTCGTAGCAGACCCGGGCCACGCCGAGGTTCCCCTTGTAGGCCTCCATGTCGCCCTGCTTGAGCATCAGGTCGGCGGCCATGATGAGCTGCGACTCGCCCACGAGCATGCGCCGGACCTGGTCCCGCCCCTGCTTGCTCCTCAGCTTGGCGAGGATCTCGTCCGCCTTCGCCTGGATGCGGTCGATGAGGTCCTCCAGCCGGGGGTCGAGGACGTCCTTGAACCGGTGCCGCCCGAACTCGCGCACCGTCTGCTCGTGGCCCGCCTCGATCTCCGACTGGATCGACGTCCAGTGGCAGTGCAGCGCCTCGAAGTCGGGCCGCCGCGAGATGTCCTTGAGGGCGACGTACAGCCTCCGCTCCGCGCGGTTGCGCTTGCTGTCCTTCCCCTCGTCGTCGCGCAGCCGGACGAACCCCATCGCCTTGAGGACCCAGACGAACCGGAGCAGGTCCTTCTCCGCGAGCCCGCCGTGGACCATCATCTCCTTCATCGTCCAGCCGCCGGGGAGGAGGTCGTCCGCGAGCGTCCGCTCGGTGCCCTGGAGAGGCAGCTGGGGCAGCAGCTCCATCCGCTCGGGCGAAAGCGAGACGTGCTTGTCGAGGTACGGCGCCGTCTCCTTCGTGATCTCCTCGTCCGTCAGCCGCTCCATCGTCCTCCGCTCGGCGGCGAGGATCAGCGGCAGCAGGTCGATCGGCTCCCACCCGAAGAGCTCCCGGACCGGCGCCCACGGGTGGTACGTCCAGCTCCCGAAGTTCGCGCCGAGCAGGTTCCGCGTGATCGCCTCGGCCCGCTTGCGGAGCGCGCCCTCGAGCTGTCGCTGGGTGATCACGCCGCGCCGGACGAGGTACTCGCCCGCGGGCACGCCGCTGATCTTCGAGCCGACCACCGCCTCCGTCCACACGGCGGGCTTGAGGTCGCACTCCTTGACGATCGCGTCCGACAGGTACTCCCCGGGGTGCGCGTGGTCGACGAGGTAGTGCACCGGGCGGCCGTCGACGACGTAGCACCAGCGGTTCTCGCGGAACGCGTGGATGACGATCACCCCCGTCGCCTTGTCGCTGTAGAAGTCGAGGAGGACGTCGCGCCAGCTCTCGCTCCCGAAGTCGCCCGCCGCCGCGACCGCGGGGAGGACCATCTCGGTGTCCGTGCCCACGGGGCCGGAGAGGTCGGCCACGTCGCGGACGTCGAGCTCGCCGCTGGCGCCGTCGATCGCGATCCGGGCCAGCGATCCGCTCGACGGCGCCTTCTTCATGCGCGTGCTCGACGTCGGGGCGCGGAGCTTCGCGATCGAGTCGGACGAGCTGCGCTGGCGGACCGGCTTGCGGCGTCGGCCGGAGGGACCCGTCGGGGGCGGCTTCGGCGCCGGGGCCGGCTCGGGGGCCGTCAGCGTGACCGACGGCGGCTCCGGGGTGGGCTCGGCGGCGGGCTGGGGGGCGGGCTCGGCGGCGGGCTCGGGTTCGGGGGCGGGCTCGGCCGCCGGCGCCGTCATCGTCTCCGCGATCGTCGGACGGACCGGCTCGGGCTCGGCGGCCGGCTCGGGGGCGGGCTCGAACTCGGCCGTCGGAGGCGTCGGGGGGGGCGCCTCGGCGGTGGACACCGACGTGGTCTCGAGCGGCGGCGCCGCGTCCTCGATCCCGTGCCCCACGAGCGCCGCGCGCGCGTCGATCCCGAGGTCCGCCAGCTGCATCACCGACGTCGACGGCGCGGCCTGCACGACCGTGGCGTCGAGGTAGACCTCGTCGCCGCCCCACCCGGGGACGATCTTGATCGTCAGCCGCGCCCCCGTCTCGGGGGTCGGATCGATGCGCGTCACGAACGCGCCGTGCTTGATGTAGAGCCGCCACGCCTTCTGCAGCTCGGAGACGTCCGAGTACTCGACGGCGACCACCCTCACGCTGGCCATGGGTTTCAGCTTACTCCGGGCAGCTATGCTGCACACCGGTGGGTGGAGAGGGAGCCGAAGGCCCGACTTTCGGGCGCTACCGACTGCTCAGCCTGCTCGGCAAGGGCGGGACTGCTCGGGTGTACCGGGCGCTCCGACCCGGGCCCATGGGCTTCGGCAAGGAGGTCGCGCTCAAGATCATCGAGCCGGAGGCCTCCCTCGGCGACGAGCCGATGGTGTCGCTCGCCAACGAGGCCCGCCTCGGCTGCCTTCTGCGGCACCCCAACATCGTCACCGTCGACGAGTTCGACACGGTCGACGGCGCCTTCTACCTGGCGATGGAGTACGTCGACGGGTGGCCCCTGGAGCGGCTCATCCGGCTCCACAAGAAGAAGGGGCAGCCGATCCCGCTGCCCGTCGTCGTCCACATCCTCATCGCCATCTGCGACGCCCTGGATTACGCCCACAACCTGACGGACCGCGACGGCAACCCCCTCGGCATCGTCCACCGGGACCTCAAGCCCGCCAACGTCATGATCAGCCGGCGCGGCGAGATCAAGGTCACCGACTTCGGCACGGCCAAGGCGTCGACGAACATCAAGGAGACCCAGCAGGGCTACACCCGGGGGACGCCGGCGTACATGTCGCCCGAGCAGGTGGTCGGCCAGCCGCTCGACGGGCGGTCCGACATCTTCAGCTTCGGCGCGCTGCTGCACGAGCTGGTGACGATGGAGATGGCGTTCGAGGGGGAGAACATCATCACCGTCATGAAGCAGGTGATGGAGGGGGACATCCGGGACGCGCGGGACCGGATCGGGGACGTCGCACCGGCGCTGGAGCCGGTCCTCAAGCGGTGCATGGCGCACGACCCGGCGGGGCGTTACCAGGGGGCCGCGACCATCGCGGCGGACCTGCGGCGGCTGCTCCCGAACCTCCCCATCCGGCCGACGGTGACGGAGTGGGTGGACTCGCTTGCGCCGAAGCTGCCGGTGGCGCAGACGGGGGAGTTCGGGTGGGACCCGATGCTGGCGACGCGGGGGACGCCGCTGAGCTCCGACGACCCCGGCCCGACGCGGCCGATGACCCCCGTCGCGCGCGACCTGCTGAGCCCGATCGCGTCGGACGACCTCCCCGCGCCGGAGACGATCGCGGCGGACAGCCTGCGTCCGATCAGCGGCGACGCCGACGCCTATTTCCCGTCGCAGCTGACCCCGGACCACGAGCTGCCCGCGCAGACGCTGCCGGATCCGCCCCGGGCCGCGCCGCCGCCGCCGCCCGTCCACCGCAGCGCGCCGGGGGCGCGGCCCCCTCCTCCTCCGTCACCGCCTCCGCCGTCGCCGCCTCCGACGTCGCGCCCGCCGCCCGTGGACCGCAGCGTGGACCGGTCGGTGGACCGGACGCCGTCGCGCCCGGTGACCCCGCCCCAGAAGAACGTCGCCCGCAAGCGGTCCCGCGACGCCCGCCTCCTCACCCTCGGCGTCGGCCTCCGCGTGGCCGTCGTCTACGCGATCGTCGTCTTCCTCGGCCCCGGCCTGCCGGGGGGCGCGGGCGACTGGCTGGGTGGGTTCCGGGACTGGCAGCTGGGGATGATCAACGGCCAGGCGATCGACCCCCCCTGGGTGACGTCGCGGGTTCCGGCTGCGGTGGTGACGTTGGAGGACTTCGCCGATGTGCCCGGCGGCAAGGTCCGCCTCGGGACCGGCAACCTCCGGAGCCCGCCGCTGGAGGTGGCGACGTTCAAGATGATGACGACCGAGGTCACGGTCGACGAGTACCGGACCGGCTGCGAGCGGAGCTGGTGGCAGCTGAGCTGCCCCGGCTGGAAGGGCGCCGAGCCGGGCCAGGGCGGCGACCACCCCGCGATCAAGGTGACGTGGGAGCAGGCCCGCGACTGGTGCGTCCACCACGGCTGGAGCCTCCCCACCGAGGTCCAGTGGGCGATGGCGGCGCGGGGGGTGACGGGGCGGAAGTACCCGTGGGGGAGCAAGCTGGTCAGCGGCGCGATGAACTACCAGCACAGCGTCCTCGACAAGGTGAAGGACGACGGCTTCGACAAGACGGCGCCGGTGGGCCGGTTCCGGGCGGGGGCGACGCCGGAAGGGATCCTCGACCTCAGCGGCAACGTCTCCGAGTGGACGCTGGACTGCTGGAACGAAGACCTCCGCAAGCTCGAGTCGGCGGACCCGTGGACCGGCGGCGAGTGCACCGGGCGGACGGTCCGCGGCGGCAACTGGCGCGACGAGCTGGTCCACCAGACGGCGATGCGGAGGTCGCAGGCGCGGCCGGGCCTCCCCAACGACAAGATCGGCTTCCGCTGCGTGGTCGCCGAGCCGCCCCCCGCCGAGGAGTCAGCAGAGGGGAGCCTTGCCCCCTGAGTCGTGGCTCAGGTCGAGGCGGGCGCGCCGCTCGTTCCAGAGCCTCAGCATCTCGTAGATGGTCTTCGCGATGACGATCGGCTTGCCCCCCTTGGCCACGCCCCCCTGCCTCGGGCGGTAGACCGACGGGACCTCGGCGACCTGCTTCCCGCCGTCCCGGGCGCGGACCAGGATCTCCTCCAGGAAGAACACCCCGCGGCTCTGCGGGTGGAGCTCGTCGAAGATGCTCCGGCGCCACAGGTGGACCCAGTTGACGTCCTGGAACTGGTGGTCGAAGAGCGTGTTGCAGAGCGTCAGGAAGACGAAGCTGCTGGCGCGGCGGTAGAGCGTGTAGTCGTCGCGGGACAGGCGGTGGCCGATGACGATGTCGGCCCCCTCCTCGGCGCGGGCGACGTACATCGGGATCTCGCCGTGGTCGAACTGGCCGTCCGCCGGCACGTAGATGACGAACTCGCCGTGCGCGTGCTGCACGCCCGTCCAGATCGCCTGCCCGCTCCCCATGTTGTGCCGGTGCTCGACCAGCCGGACGCCCGGGTTGCGGTGGTGGTAGTCCGTCGTGATCTGGGCGCTGCGGTCGCTGCTGCCGTCGTCGACGACGATGACCTCCCAGCTGAAGTGCGCCTCCGCCAGCACGCCGCACAGCTCGTCCAGGGTCGGCTCGAGCGTCGCCTCCTCGTTGAAGCAGGGGACGACGACGGTGACCTTGGGCGCGGCCTCGTTCATGGCGCCGGTTTGGTCACCACGCAGGGGCCGAGGACGAGCCGGTCGAGCCCCGTCGTCGCCCAGCACCGGATCGCGTCGTCCGGCGTCAGCACCATCGGCTCGCCGCGGACGTTGAACGACGTGTTCAGCACGCAGGGGACGCCGGTCAGCTCGCCGAAGCGGGCGATCAGCGCGTGGTACTTCGCGTTCGAGTCCGCCGTCACCGTCTGGAGGCGGGCCGTGCCGTCGATGTGGGTCACGCCGCCGAGGTCGGAGACCCGCTCGGGGCGGACCGGGTGGACCTTCTGCATGAAGGGGACGTCGCAGCCTTCGGGGATCTCGAACAGCGTCGGGGCCCCCTCCGCGGTCGCGCTCGGCGCGAACGGCCGGAACCCCTCCCGGAACTTCACCCGCGAGTTGAGGACGTCCTTGTTCTCCTGCCGCCGGGGGTCCGCGAGGATCGACCGGTTCCCCAGCGCCCGCGCGCCCAGCTCGGCCCGCCCCTGGAACCAGCCCACGAGCTCGCCCCGGGCCAGCGCCTCGGCCGTGTCGATCGAGACGTCCTCGGGCTCCGTCCACGTCCAGCCGCCCTTGCGGAGCGCCGCCCGGCAGGCCTCGTCGTCGAACGACGGACCCCACGTGTCGGCCACCCACCGCTCCCGCCCCCCGGGGTTGCCGTACGCGACGTGCCACGCCCACAGCGCGGCGCCGACGCTGGTGCCGCCGTCGCCGGCGCTGGGCTGGATCCAGACCCGGTCGAAGGGCGACTCCCGCTCGATGCGGCCGTTGGCGCAGGAGTTCATCGCGACCCCGCCGGCCATCACCAGGTTCTTCTGCCCCGTCAGCTCGTGGCAGCGGGCCGCGAGCCGCAGCAGCGCCTCCTCCATCGTCGCCTGGGCGGCGTACGCGACCGCGCGCTGGCGCTCGTCGTGCTCGGAGGTGCGGGGCGGCGCGGACGGTCCGAAGGCGTCGACGAACTTCGCGCTGACCCGGCGCGGGGTGTCGAGGTAGTACTCGAACCAGCTCAGGTCGATGTCGAACGGCTTGTCCCCGTCCAGCCCGAGGATCTTTCGGAAGGCGCCGACGTAGCGGTCGTCGCCGTACGGCGCGAGCCCCATGACCTTGCCCTCGCCGCTGTTCGTCTTGAACCCGAGGTAGCCCGTGATCGCCGCGTAGAACGCGCCGAGGGACTGGGGGAACGAGAACGACTCGACCGGGTGGTACGTCTCGGGGTCGCCGTCGCTGCACCAGCCGAGCGTCGCCGACGCCCGCTCCCCGTACCCGTCGACCGTCAGCACGGCCGCCTCGTCGAACGGCGAGGGGAAGAACGCGGCGGCGACGTGGCAGAGGTGGTGGGTGACGTACCGCACCGTCAGCGGGTTCGCCCGCCCTTCCACGTGGAACGTCTGCGTCGACTGGTCGGAGCGGATCCCGCCGAGGCCGCGCTGCATCCCGCCGAGGATCCAGGCGGGCACCATGTGGAGGTAGTCGCCGTGGTGGGAGTAGCGCCACGCGCGGCCGGGGTGGGCGAAGTCGAGCTGGAGCGCGGGGTTCCAGAAGAAGGCGACCTCGTCGATCTCGGCGAGCGACGTCCCGCCCTCCTTCAGGCACCACGCGATCGCGCGGGCCGGCCACGACCGGTCGTGCTTGATGCGGCTGAAGCGCTCCTCCAGGCACGCGCCCACGACCCTGCCGTCGCGCAGCAGGCACGCGGCCGTGTCGACCCCGAAGCTGATCCCGAGGATGTCCACGCTAGATGTGGATCCCCCCGTCGACGCCGGTGGCGTCCAGCGCCCGGTCGAACGCCGCGTCCGCCCCCTCGGTCTGCGTCGGCCCGAGGTCCCCGTCCTCGCGCCGGATGTCCTTCAGCTTCTCCACCGCGTCGTCGACGTCCATCCCGTCGGCGTGCATCGCCCGCGCGATCGTGTCGATCATCTCGGGGTGCTTCTCGGCGCAGTACTGCTCGGAGTCCTTCTCCCGCGTGTCGCCGACGAGCCCGCCGTAGAACAGCCGCCCGTAGACGTCCGCGGGGACCCCGAACGCGCACGTCGCCTGCGTGTCGAACAGGATGAACTGCTTCTTGAGCTTCTTCTTGTCCGCGATCCCCAGCTCGCTCAGCCGGATGTCCGACTCGGACTCCTCGTAGATCGGCGAGAAGTGGTGGATGCCGTACGACTGGCTGTAGAAGCGCCGGTTCCGGCGGATGACCGACTCCATCTGCTCCGGGATCGTCGACTGCGCGCGGATGGAGCCGTCGGCGATGTAGGGGACCTCGTTCTTGAGGCACCAGTAGATGGCGTAGGCGTGCATCGACAGGCGGCAGCCGAGGCAGACGAGCGACGCCATGTTGAAGGAGTACTCGCGGAGGTCGCCGGCGACGTCGCGGCCGAGGATGTCCTTGATGAAGTGGCGGATGTCGATGATCTCGTGGGTCACCCGCTCCTTGCCGTACTTCTCCTGCAGCTTCCGCGCGTGCACGCGGGTGTTCTTGAGGAAGAAGAGGTAGCCGGGGTCGAAGGTCAGCAGCGTGACCTTGTCGAACTCCTCGAGCATCTGGGCGGCGGCGAGGGTGGAGTCGGTGCCTCCGCTGAAGAGCACCGCGGCGTGGGACTTGCGGGTCATGACGTCAGCTCCTGGAGCGTGTCCTTGACGGCGGCGATCGTCGTCGCGACCTCGTCGTCGGTCATGCCGGGGAACATCGGCAGGGAGACGACGCGGGCGACCAGCCGCTCGGTGACGGGGAGCGGTCGCGCGCTGGGGTAGGGCGCCATCTGGTGGCAGGCGACGGGGTAGTGCTGGCCGACGCCGACGCCGCGCGCCTTGAGCCCGGCGACGAACGCGGCGCGGATCGAGGCGTCCACCTCGACCACGAACAGGTGGTAGACGTGCCCCGCCCCGTCGGGGGGGACGGTGAGGCCGGCGACGTTCGCGAGCCCCTCCCGGTAGGCGGCGGCGACCTGCTGACGTTGTTCGTTCCAACGGCGCAGCTCGCGCAGCTTGATGCGGAGGATCGCGGCCTGGATCTCGTCGAACCGCGAATTGACCCCGATCTCGCCGACCGCGTGCTTTCCGGAGCGGCCGTGGTTCCGGAGCCCGCGCATCCGGGCGGCCAGCTCCTCGTCGTCGGTGAGGACGATGCCGCCGTCGCCGAGGGCGCCGAGGTTCTTGGCCGGGTAGAAGCTGTAGCAGGTCAGCCGCGCCTCGGCCGCGACGCCGGGGGAGCCGTGCGCCTGGGCGGCGTCCACGATGACCTCGACGTCGTCCCGGCCCGCGTCCGCGAGCGCGGCCCGCAGCCCCTCCAGGTCGGCGCGGCGGCCGTAGAGGTGGATGGGGATGATCGCCTTGAGGGCGTCGGCGCCGGGCTCGTCGAGGAGGCGGCGGAGGTCGGCCGGGTCCATCGACCGGGTGACGGGGTCGGGGTCGACGAAGAGGACGGTGGCGCCCGTCCGCGCGATCGACTCGGCGGTCGCCATGAAGGAGTTCGACAGGGTCGCGACGGCGTCCCCGGGGCCGAGGTCGAGGGCGCGCAGGGCGAGGAAGAGTGCGTCGGACCCCGAGCCGCAGCAGACGCCGTACTTTGCCCCTTCATGAGCCGCCATCTCGTCTTCCAGGGCCGACGTTTCGGGTCCCAGGTGGTACCGACCGCTGTTCAGGACGCGGGAAAACGCCTCGGAAAACTGCGCCGCCAGCGGGGCGTGCATGCGGACGAGGTCGACGAAGGGGACGGACGCAGCCACGGGTCGCGGCGGATCGTAGCCGGTCGGCGCGTCCGTCGCTTGGCACCGGCCGGGGTGCGCCGGACCGCTATGCTCCGGCGCTCGTGACGTCCCCCTCGCTCGTCAAGGACACGGCCTTCAACACGGCGTCGTTCGCGGTCCGCATGGTCGGGACGGTGATCGCGCTGGCGTGGGTGGCGACCGCGCTGGGTCCGGAGCTCCAGGGGCGCTTCGGCTACGTCCACTGGATCGCGGTCATCGCGGGCCAGGTCGGGCTGTGGGGGCTGGGGATCGCGATGACGCGGTTCGTGGCCCAGCAGGTCGGAGCAGGGGATCCTTCTGCGGCGCGGGCGACGATCGGGGAGGCCGCCCGGTGGCTGAAGTCGACCCTCGTCGCGGTCGGCTTCGCCGGCCTCGCGGGCGCGTGGTTCCTCGGGTCGGAGCTCCGGACGGCGCTGCTGGTGGCGGTGCTCTACGCAGGCGTGATCGCGACGAGCGGCTTCTTCGTGGGGGTCGCCCACGGGCTCCGCCGGTTCGACGTCGTGTTCGGGGCGGACGTCGTCTACTACACGCTGCTGCTCGTGACGATCCCGCTGGGGCTGGGGGCGTCGGACGCCGTGCTGGGCACGCTGATCGTCTTCGCGGGCGCGCGGACGGTGTTCTTCGGGTTGCTGGGGGGGCTGACGCGCCGGCCGATCGCGGCGCTCGGACCGCCGACGCCGATCCCCGGCCCCCTCCGCTGGGAGCTGGGCCACTACGCCGTCAACATGGCCATCCTCACGCTGCTCGGGGCGGTGCTGTGGGAGCGGACGGAGCTGTTCTTCCTCAAGGCGCTGGGCGACTACCGGGCGCTGGGGTTCTTCACCGCGGCGGTGGGGCTGTCGATCCTGGTGAGCCGCGTCCCGGGGGTGCTCGGCCAGGTGATGCTCCCGGTGGTCGCGGGGATGCACGGGGGCGCGGCGTCGCAGGCGGACATCGGGCGGGCGTACCGGCGGGGGGCGCGGCTGCTGTCGCTGCTCGTCGTCGGGCCGGTGTGCATCGGGATCGCCGCCGGTCCGGCGATCGTCCAGGTCCTCCTGGACGACGAGTACAAACAGGCGGCGGCGCTGTTCCGGATCCTGCTCGTCCCGATGCTGCTGTCGGGGATCGGGGTGATGGGGGCGAAGACGCTGATCGGGGCGGGGGGGACGCGGCAGCTGGTGTGGCTGACGTCGTGGATGGCGGCGGCGAAGCTGTGGTTGTGCCTGGCGCTGGTGCCCCGGTGGGGCGCGCTCGGGGCGGCCGTCGCGGTGGCGGCGGCGCAGACGGTTGGCCTCGCCCTGGAGGGCGCGCTGGCCGCCCGCCGCTACCCGGTCCTCGCGAACGCCGAGCCGTCACGCTGGATGGAGCAGGCGTTCGTGGGGGCGTGGGCGCTGGCGGGGACGCTGGCGGCGGGCTTCGTCATCGGCGGCGCGGAGCGCGGGACGAGCCCCCAGCTGGCGCTGGTGGTCCAGGGCTTCGGCGGGCTCGCCGCGATGGCGATCGCGATGCGTCTCTACAAGCCGCTGCCGGCGGCGGACGGGGCGCTGCTGAAGGAGGCGCTGCCGGAGCGTCTGGGGCGCTGGCTCGATCAGTTGTCGATCGCGCAGCCGCCCGGGTCGTAGCAGCGGCCGCAGTCCGGCATCGGTCCAGGTGATCCGCCGCCTCGGGAGCTCGCGCCGACGTTGTGGGCGCTCAGCACCCGGACCATCTCGCCGCCGTCCCCCTTGGGGCAGTCGGGCGCGGGGTCGGTCCGCTTCTGGAGGACCTCGACGGTCTCGGAACACGTGTCGCAGACGTACTCGTAGATCGGCATGGCGGGTCCAACCTAGCCCAGGTGCTCGGAGATCGCCCTGCGCACTTCCCGCTCCAGGCGGGACTGGGTCTGGGGGAGGACGGCGGTGTTCGTCAGGCGCGCCATGCTGAAGCCGGCGCGGGCGGCGATGCCGTCCTCGTTGGGGTTGCCGCAGCCGCTGCACGCCAGGCAGACGTCCGGCAGGTCGGCGCCGGGATCGTCCGCCTGGGCGACCGCCAGGGGGGGGCCGCCGTAGCGCTTCAGGCCCATCGAGCGGAGCTTGACCGCCTCGTCGGGGTCGAGGTCCTGGATGCCGCCGAGGGAGCGGGCGTCGCGCATGATCTTCGCGGTGTGCTCCATCGTCTCGAGCTTGGCGAACGCCGTCAGGAGCGAGTCGCCGACGCAGACCGCGCCGTGGCGGTCCATCATCACGGCGTCGTGCGTCGCGATGGCGTCCCCGACGAGGTCGCCCAGCGCCTGCGTCCCCGTCGTCTCGTAGCGGAGGGTGGGGACCGAGCCCAGCGTCAGGATCACCTCGGGGAGGACGCACCGCGCCATCGACACGCCGGCCACCGTGAACGCGATGCAGGTCGGGGGGTGGGCGTGCACGACGGCCTCGACGTCCGGCCGCTTCCGGTAGCAGGCGAGGTGCATCGCCATCTCGGAGGTCGGCTCGCCCGCGCCGCGGACCTTCGTCCCGTCGAGGTCGATGACGACGAGGTGGTCGTCGGTCAGCAGCCCCTTGTGGCAGCCCGCCTGGGTGCACAGCACGAGGTCGTCGGAGAGGCGGACGGACAGGTTTCCGTCGAACGCGACCAGGAGGTGGCGCTCGTAGCAGAGGTGGCTGAAGCGGATCAGCTCGTCGCGGAGCTGCCGTTCGGTCGGCCGCGGCACGGCGGCGAGGGTAGCGCAGTCGCTAGATCGGGTCGCACGCGTCGGCCGCCGCCTCGTAGCTGGCCTCGACGACCGCGCCGGGCGCGGGGGCCGGATCGAGGAGGAGCGCCCCGGCGACCTCGTCGTACGTCCACCCCGACGTGGGGGCGCCGTCGATCGTGACGGCGATGGTGGCGGGGTTCGGCGGCACGCTGAAGACGAGGTCGATCGGCGCCGACGTCCACGTCCAGCTGTCGACGTGCACCTCGGGCCGGACCCCCGTGCCCGCCTGGGTCGCGTCGGTGACGGGGAGGTCGGGGTCGTTGGTGGTGACGGTCAGCTCGCCGTAGTCGGCGAGGAGGTCGATCGGGGTGTAGAGGACGCGGAGGGTCTCGGTCTCGCCGGGGTCCAGGACGAACGCCTCGGGGCCGTCTCCCTCCAGGGCGAACTCGTCGTGCTGCGACGCGGTCCAGTACTCGATCGAGGCGACCACCAGGGCGGCGCGGCCGTCGTTGGCGATGGTCACGTCGGCCGCCTCGGTGCACTCGGTGAAGACCTCGCCGAGGTCGACGAACTCGGGCTCGACGCGGGCGCGGGGGCCGAGCCCGTCGCCGGTCAGGAAGACGATGCGTTCGCCGGGGGCGACGTCGGACTGAAGGACGAGGCGACCGTCGAGGGTGTGGTCGGTGGTGGGGGCGAAGCGGAGCCGGATCTCGGCGACCTCTCCCGGCGCGAGGGCGACCGCGCCGCCCTCGACGACTGCGACGTCCGGCGCGTTGATCAGCCCGACGCCCGTGATCGCGGCGGTCTCGCCCCCGACGCTCTGGACGACGACGTTGGCCGCGGCGACGTCCCCCACCTCGTGGGCGCCGAAGTCGACCGTGTCGGAGACGACGTCGAGCCTCCCCGGCTCCGGTGCCTCCGTCCCCGGCAGGGTCGCGTCATCGACGCAGGCGCCCAGCGCGAGCGCGGCGAGCGTGCAGGCGACGGGTCGAAGCATGGGTCCCTCCGCGTCCTGCGCTCACAAGATCCGTACCGTCTCCCGGGGTCTTGACGCGCGCGCACCCAGGATTACAAGGGCGCCCATGGCCACCAAGAAGTCCACCCGGAAGTTCCAGGCCGAGGTCAGCCGCCTGCTGCACCTCGTCGTCAACTCGCTGTACTCCAACAAGGAGATCTTCCTGCGGGAGCTGATCTCCAACAGCAGCGACGCCATCGACAAGCTCAAGCTCGCCGCGCTGACGGACGACTCCGTGCTCGGCGACGACGAGGAGGCGCCGCGGATCCGGGTCAGCGCCGACCGCGAGGCGCGCACCATCACGATCGCCGACGACGGGATCGGCATGACGCGGGACGAGCTGGCGACGAACCTCGGCACCGTCGCGCACTCCGGGACGCTGAAGTTCCTCGAGGAGGCGCAGGGGGACGCCAACCTGATCGGCCAGTTCGGGGTCGGCTTCTACTCGGCGTTCCTGATCTCCGACCGCGTCGACGTCGTCTCCCGCGCGGCGGGCAGCGACGAGGCCTGGAAGTGGTCGTCCGACGCCAAGGAGACCTACACGCTGGAGGCCGCCGCGCGGGACGGTCGCGGGACCACCATCACGCTGCACGTCGGCGAGGAGCACGGGGAGTTCCTGGACTCGTACAAGCTGCGGTCGCTGATCACCCGCTACAGCGACTACGTCAGCCACCCGATCGACCTGCTCGAGCCGAAGTACGGCGAGGACGGCGAGACCACGACGGAGTGGAGCCAGGTCAACGAGGCGTCGGCGCTGTGGCGGAAGTCGCCGGACGAGATCACCGACGAGCAGTACACCGAGTTCTACCGGCACCTCACCCACGACTTCACCGACCCGCTCACGCGGACGCACTTCAAGATCGAGGGGACGCAGCTCTTCACCGGGCTGCTGTTCGTGCCCGGGCGGCCGCCGTTCAACCTGTTCTGGCGGAACCAGAACTACGGCGTGCGCCTCTTCGTGAACCGCGTCTTCATCCTCGACGACGCCGAGGAGCTGGTCCCCGGCTGGCTCCGGTTCGTCAAGGGGGTCATCGACAGCGACGACCTCCCCCTGAACGTCAGCCGCGAGCTGCTCCAGGAGTCGGTCGTGACGCGGACGATCCGGAAGCAGATCGTCAAGAAGACCCTCGACATGCTCGAGAAGCTCGCCGAGGACGAGGACGCGACGCTCTACGAGCGGTTCTGGGGGCACTACGGGGCCGTCTTCAAGGAGGGGCTCCACGAGGACCCGAGCAACGCCGCGAAGATGGCGCCGCTGCTGCGGTACCGGAGCTCGGCCGTGGACGGGATGACGTCGCTGGCGGACTACGTCGGGCGGATGCCCGAGGGCCAGGAGCACATCTACTACGCGCTCGGCGAGACCGAGGGCGCGGTGGCCTCGTCGCCGCACCTCGAGGCGCTGAAGTCGAAGGGCTACGAGGTCCTGTACATGACCGACGCCATCGACGAGTGGGCGGTCCAGGGGCTCGGCGAGTTCGAGGACAAGAAGCTCGTGTCGGCGGCCCAGGCGGACCTCGCGATCGACGACAGCGACGAGGCGAAGGCGGCCCGCGAGGAGGCCGAGGGCGAGCTCAAGGGGCTGCTGGAGCGGTTCCAGAGCGTGCTCGACGACCAGGTCAGCGAGGTGCGGCTGTCCGCCCGCCTCACCGACTCGCCGTGCTGCCTGGTCGTCCCCGAGGGCGGCACCCACGCGCACCTGGAGCGGCTCCTGCGGGCGCACGACCCGACGACGCCGGCGACGAAGCGGATCCTCGAGGTCAACCCCACGCACCCGCTGATCCGGAACCTCAACACCCTCGCCACCGACGCGGCCGAGGGCGACGAGCACGTCTCGGCGTGGATCGAGATGCTCTACGACCAGACGCTGCTCGCCGAGGGGAGCCCCGTGGTCGACCCCGGGCGGCTCGCGAAGCGCATGACGGCGCTGCTCCAGGACGCGTCCGAGGCGGCGCTGCAGGCGGCCCAGGCTTGAGCCTGGAGGCGGCGTTCCGGGCTGCCTGGGAGCGCCGCGCCGACCTCCACGAGGCCGACGACACCGACGCCTACCGGGTCTTCGACGGGCTCTACGAGGGGGCGCCGGGGTGGACGGTGGACCGCTTCGGGGAGGTCGCGCACGTCCGCCGCTACGGCGACGCGTCCGGCGATCTCGCGCCCATCGCGGCCGGCTTCGGCCTCCGCTCCCCCGCGCCCGGACCGTCGGCGTGCCGCGAGGCGGGGCTGACCTTCGAGGTCGACCTGCTGCGGGGCCGCAACCCCGGGCTGTTCCTCGATGCGCGGCCGATGCGGGCCTGGGTCCGGGCGCTGTCCGACGGCCGCCGCGTGCTCAACCTGTTCGCGTACACCTGCTCCCTCGGCGTCGCCGCGGCGGCGGGCGGGGCGCGGTCGACGACGAACGTGGACCTCGTCCGGTCGGCGCTGGATCGGGGGCGGTCGAACTACGCCCACAACGGACTCGCGACGGACACGCGGACGTTCCTCGAGGCCGACGTCTTCGACTTCTGCAGGCGGGCCGCGAAGCGCGGCGAGACGTGGGACGTCGTCATCGCGGACCCCCCGCCGGTGCGGACCCAGGGGCGGAGGAAGGGGTGGGACCCGGCGCGTCACCTGCCCCGGCTGATCGAGGCGGCGACGGAGCTGGTGGCGGACGGGGGGGCGCTGCTGCTGATGTCCGCGGTCCGAGGCCGGAGCCGCTTCGAGGACGTCGTGGGGGGCGAGGTCGCGGAGGTGCTGGCGCGCGGCGCGGACTTCCCCGGGCCGCCCGAGGCGGGGCTGCGGGCAGTCGTCCTGCGACCGCGATAACCTCCCGCCGATGTCCTGCATCCTCCAGGCGGATCTGACGCTCGTCGGGGGTCGCTTGCAGCCGGGGGTGGTGGTCCACGTCGGCCGCGAGGGGACGATCACGAAGGTCGAGGTCGACGAGACGGCGACGAACGTGATGGCGGCGACGGCGGTCCCGCGTCCGCCGATCGACGAGTCCCAGCCGGGCGAGTTCGGCAGCCCCCGCGCGCGGCGCAAGCAGCGGCTGCGGGGCCGGATCCTGATCCCGGGGTTCGTCAACGCCCACAGCCACGCCTTCCAGCGCCTGATGCGGGGCCGGACGGAGTACCGGGGGCGGGGCGTGCACGGGTCGGACTTCTGGTCGTGGCGGCGGGGCATGTACCGCGTCACCGAGCAGCTGACGCCGGACGAGGTCGAGACCGTCAGCGCGCTGGCGTTCATGGAGATGCTCCGGGCGGGCTACACGCACGTCGTCGAGTTCCACTACCTGCACCACCAGGCGGGCGGGGGGCGGTACGCGGACCCCGCGGAGCTGTCGGCGCGGGTGCTGGCGGCGGCGGAGTTCGCGGGGATCGGGATCACGCTGCTCCGCGTCGCCTACCAGCGCGGCGGACCGGAGACGCCGCTCGCGCGGGAGCAGAAGCGGTTCGTGGACACGGACCTGGAGTGGTACGTCCGCGGCCTGGACGCGACGGTGGAGCACCTCGAGGAGGACCGGCGGCGGCCGCAGTCGGTCGGGCTCGCGGCGCATTCGGTGCGGGCGCTGGACGCGGACTGGCTGAAGGAGCTGGCGCGGCTGTCGGAGCGGCGGGGGCTGCCCCTGCACGCGCACGTCGCGGAGCAGCCGAAGGAGATCGAGCAGTGCGTCGCCGAGACGGGGCGGCGTCCGCTGGAACACCTCGCGGACTGCGGGATGGTGACGGAGCGGTTCACGGCGGTCCACGCGACGCACCTCGGCGACGGCGAGTCGGAGCTGCTCGGGGGGGCGGGGGGGGGCGGCGTGCGTCTGCCCCACGACGGAGCGGAACCTCGGCGACGGGCTCCCGGATCTGCGGGCGCTGCGCGACGCGGGCGTGACGCTGACGGTGGGATCGGACTCGCAGGTCCGGATCGACCCCTTCGCGGAGATCCGATCCCTGGAGGACGGGGAGCGGCTCCGCACCGGGGAGCGGACCGTGCTGACGGACCACGACGGCCTGGTCGCGCCGACGCTGTTCGCGGCGGGGACGTCCGGGGGAGCGGGGGCGGCGGGGGTCCCCGGGCTCGGCTCGATCGAGGCGGGGGCTCCGGCGAATCTCGTGGCGCTCGACGTCGACGACCCCGCGCTGGCCGGGCTGATGCTCCGGGGCAGCGAAGACGCGGTCCTCGCGGCGCTCGCGGTCGCCGGCCACAGCCGCCTCGTCAAGGACGTCTGGGTGGCCGGCCGGCACGTGGTCACCGACGGCGTCCTGCTCCGCTGGCAGGGAGCGCTGGAGGCCTACAGCAAGGTGGCGAAGCGGATCTGGAGCTGACGGCCGTCAGCCCGCGCGGGACGCGAACGTCGGCTCGGTCTGCATGTGCTCGGCGATGTCGTCGCACCACCTCCGGAGGATCTCGCGCATCCACGGGATGCGGCGCTCCAGGGGGGTGAACGTGTCCTCGTCGGTCCACAGGCGCTGGTTCAGCTCGAGCTGGATGCCGGGGCGGTCGTGGGCGAGCGAGGCGTGGCGGCGGACGCCGTAGCCGCCGAGGAACGGGGTGTTGAGCCAGACGCTCCCCTCGACCTCGGCGCGGTGAGGAGCCGGGGGGGCGGGCACGTTCAGCAGCCAGTGGCTCAGGCGCGCCGCCGTCCAGCGGGCGAGGTCGGGGGGGCAGGTCAGGAACGGCGCGCCGGGGGCGGGGTTGGCGTGGGCGTCGCCGAGGTTGCTGACGACCGCGTCGGGCCGGTGGAGGCCGTGGTCCGGCGAGCGGAGCGGCGGCGTCCCCATCATCGAGTGACCGTCGATGAAGAACTTCGTCCGCTCGTCCGCCACCTCGGCGTCGACGCGGTGGTGGTAGGGCTGGTGGTACCGCTCGACGCGGTCGTCCATCTGCTGCTGCGTCGGGAACCCGCCGTCGGGGTACAGGGGTCGCTCCTCGAAATCCGTCACGGGGACGACGCCCCCCTCGGAGGTCTGCCGCGGCGAGCGGTTGGGGTCCGCGACGAACCGCGACCACGGGTACCTCACCGTCCGCACGCCGGGCACCGTGTAGATGCGATCCGTGAAGGCGTCCGACTGGGTCCGGAGGAACTGCTCGGTGACGTGAGGCAGCCGCGCCGGCCCGAGGCCGTCGGGGAAGGCCACACCGGCGTGAGGGATGGCGATGACAATCGTCGCCATTTGCAGAGACTAGCGGGTCAGGATCCGCCGAGGTAGTCCAGCACCCATTCCGTCGCGTCGGAGGTCGGATCGGCGACCTCGTCGTGCCCTTCGAACGACTCGAACAGCTCGATCCCGTCGATGCTCCCGTCGCTCCGGACGTTCGCGTCCTCGTCGAAGAGGAGCAGCCCGTCGCTGTGGATCTCGAGGTTGACGGCGACGTTCGGGGGGACGAGGTCCTCGATGTCGACCGGGGAGGCGGCGCCGTCGACCTCCCAGGCGTCCCGCGCGAGCCACACCTCGAACGGCCACACCGCTCCCGTCGCGGCCGAGTAGTCGAGGATGACCTGGTCCCAGCCGTCCGCCGTCAGCCCCGTCGGGCCGATCCCGTCCCACGCCTCCGACGTCCCGTCGTAGTCCACCATCACGTCGATGGGGAGGTCCGGGACCATGTGCGCGGCGATGTGGTTCCAGACGACGCCGTGGCTGTGGCCGACGAGGACCACCCGGGTCGGCTCCTCGACGCCCTCGACCCACTCGTTCTGGATGAAGCGGAGGTCCTCGAGGAGGTGGAGGAAGCCGAAGCTGACGAAGTCCGAGGTGTCGTAGGGGGTGAGCTCGTTGCCCGCGCTGTCCCGCGAGTAGAACTCGTCGGCGTGGTCCCAGGCGTAGACGAGGCGGGTGTTCTCCTCGGACAGGAGCGCGGTGATGGCGCCGATCGTCCCGCGGCCGATCAGGTTCTCGGTGTGCGGCGCCGTGGACGGGGTCAGGGGGTGGCCGGATGCCGCCACGATGATGACGTGAGGCCGGTTCGTGCCCAGCCCGTCCGGCCCCTCCTCGGGCGTGTTGCCGCCGTACTCCTCGGGGAAGAGCAGCGCGCAGCCCGACAGCAGCAGGGCGACGAAGACGGGGGCGAGGCGCAGCACGGCGGCATCGTACCGCTACGATCGTGCGGTGGCGGTCCTCGAGCTGGGCGAGCGGTGCGTCGATCTGGAGCGGCTGGAGGTCAGCTGGCCCGGCGGCGAGGAGACGCTGACCGTCCAGGAGGCCGAGCTGCTCCGTTACCTGGCCGCGGCGGACGGGCGGGTCGTCCCCCGCGATGAGCTGCTCCGCGAGGTCTGGGCGTACCGCGAGGGGGTGGTGTCGCGGGCCGTCGACCACGCGGTGCGGCGGCTGCGGCTGAAGATCGAGCCGGCGCCGAAGACTCCCGTCCACATCGTCTCCGTGTACGGCGGCGGGTACCGGCTGGACGGGGTGCGTCGGCCCGATCCGGGGTTCGTGGGGCGGCGGCGGGAGCTGCTCGGGCTGCGGCGCGCGGTGGCCGGGGGGCGGTTCGTGTCGGTCGTCGGGCCCGGCGGCGTGGGGAAGACGACGCTGCTCCGGCAGCTCCTCGCGCAGGCGTCGGGGGACACGCTGTTCGTCCCCCTGCGGGACGCCCGGACCGCCGCCGCGGTGGTGCGGGCGGTCGCCGACGGGTTGGGGCTGCCCTCCGAGCTCGGAGAGGGGCGCGTGGCGCGCGCGCTGGGGGCCCGGGGCGCGCTGGTGCTGGGGCTGGACAACCTGGAGCAGGTCGCGGAGGAGGCCGGGCCGGTGGTCGCCGGGTGGGTCCGCCGGGTGCCCGAGTTGACCGTCGTGGTGACGACGCGGGAGGCGCTGGGGGCGGCCGACGAGAAGGTGATCGAGCTGGCTCCCATGGAGGACGGCGAGGCCGGGGAGCTGTTCCGCACGCGGGCCGGGGAGGACGGCTGCGAGGGGTGGTCGGAGGGTGCGATCCGGGAGCTCGTCCAGCGGCTGGACGGCCTCCCGTTGGCGATCGAGCTGGCGGCCGCGCGGGCCGACGTCGTCGAGCCGGACCGGATGCTGCGGATGCTGGACGGGGCCCCGGCGCTGGTCGGCGGGCGCGGGCGGACGGTGGAGTCGGCGCTGCGCTGGTCGTGGGATCTGCTGACTCCCCCGGAGCAGGCGGCGGTGGCGCAGGCGTCGGTGTTCGCGGGGACGTTCGACGCGGCGGCGGCGGACGCGGTGCTCGACCTCGGCGAGGGGGCGCCGATGACGGTGGACGTGCTCGCGGCGCTGCGGCGGAAGTCGCTGCTGACGCTGTCGGCGCGGCGGTTCGGGATGCTCCAGACGGTCGCCGGGTTCGCCCGGCAGAGGCTCGCGGAGGCCGACGCCGAGGCGGTCGCGCGGCGCCACGCGGAGCACTACCGCGCGGTCGCGGAGGCGGGGGCGGGGGCGGCGGAGGCGGCGAACGCGATGGCGGCCTGGGCGTG